>JBBDNJ010000117.1:0-5938 GCA_040877705.1 Binatia bacterium
AAGGGTACGCCTACCTAATTCCTATTTCCACACTTTTTAATTGTAGCTCGGAAGAGTTGGGATATAGGAGATCCGCGAAAGGATAGCCGATGGCTAGAGCAGCAGCGATAAAATATACAGACAGTTTGCCGGCGCCGAGTTTCCAAGACAAGATCCGAGACGCCCGCTATCTAGTTAGAGAAAATCACTTCATCGTCACATTTGACAGCGGCAAAGAGTACAGCTTCCCACGCTCCGCATTAGAGAGTGATGATGGCAGCGAGCTGGTGAGCGTGAGAGTCGACCGCAAGCGCTTTTTCTTTCACGTGGCCCAGATCTCCGGCAATCGCTATGAAGTCCCATGGGATCGCGTTCTAAATGAGGCGGAACCCTCCTACCCTTACTTCCGGGGTCGTGCGGCTCGGAGTAAGAAAGCCCAGAAAATAGGAACAACGATTCGAAAATTGCGCGAAGAGAAAGGGTTCACGCAGAAAGCGCTAGCGCGCGCCACCGGAATGATTCGCGCAAACCTTTCGCGCATCGAGGCATCAAAGCATCGCCCCACGCTTGAGACGATAGAAAGAATCGCTACCGCGCTCAAGGTTCCCGTCGCGGATTTGATTGCGGCGCGCTAAGCGTTCGTACTGTGGTGTCACGGAAAATCAAGGGTAAGTCTAGAATTGTATAGATTTTCACCTTCGAATGAATCGTTACGCAGGCAAAATACGGAAATCAACTATTTAACTCCGGACTTGCTCCCTTTCTCTGCCTTGTCAAGAAAAGTGGCCGTGGTTACGGATAGCCTTGACAGGCCGTTATTCGACTAATAGAAAAGGTTGACCGTATGACTCTCGGAAAGGAGTCTTGATGGCTGCAAACCGCGTACCGGCTTTAGATTCGTCGGAACTCAAAGAAGTAACCCAGAAACTGATTACCGCCTGCCACATCCTCGACCGCGAAGGCGTCACCGACGGTTACGGCCATGTCAGCGTGCGCGTCCACGGGGCGGATGCCTTTATCAGCATCTCCAACGTGAGTCCGGGCTATGTGACTGTTGATCGCCTGATCATGCAGGATTTCGACGGCAACTATCTTGGAGGCGCACAGACGCCGTCCAACGAGTGGCCGATACATGCGTGTATTCTCAGGGCGCGTCCCGACGTGGAAAGCGTTGCCCATACTCATTCGAAGTGGAGCACGATCTTCAGTGTGCTCCCCATCAAGCTCAAACCTATGCATCATTACGGCAAGTTTCTCTCCGCCGAAGGGCCTCCGGTCTATAAAGGCATCGGACTGGTGCGCACGCTGGAGCGGGGCAACGATCTGGCCGCAGCGTTGGGCGGCGGGCCGGTGGTTTTAATGCGCGCCCATGGCGATGCCGTGGTCGGAGCGTCCATCGAACAAGTCGTCGAGCGCACGACCCGGCTTGCCATGCTCGGCGAGTGGAACCACCTGGCGTTGCTCCATGGCGAACCCAAGTACTTGACGGCTGACGAACTTGAGGTTTACAACGCCGACCAGCGTTTTCCGATGCGCGGCTGGGAATACTTCGTCAACCGGCTGAAGGGACCGAGGTAACTCGAATTGGAACATGGAGTTTTGGAGTCTTGTTAACCGCATCACTCCACGACTGCAAAAGTCCATCGCAATGGTCTGAACACCTTGAAATCAGGTTAGGAGGATAGTGACGTGGAAAAACAGAATGGAACGATTTCTTCGGCAGAGTTCGTCCAACAACTCAAAACGGACATTCAAGCGTTTCCCAAGATTCGCATCAAACATCCCTTCTTGAAAGCGGTCTGTGCCGGCACCGCGACCATGGATCAGATCCGCGCCTGGGCGATCCAGGACTATCAGTTTCGCGCCGCCGTGCCGCGCATCGCCATGATGCGTTATCTCGCCTGCAACGATCCGGAGATCGCTCAGAAACTTTGGGGCGTTGTCGAGGAAGAAACCCGGGGCATGGACACCGGCAGCGCGGGGCACAATGAGCTGGCGATTAGATTCGCCGAATCCATCGGTCTTACTAAGAGCCAGTTGGTTAATGCCGAGCTGCGCCCCTCCACCGCGGCCCATCTTTACTATGTCGAGCTGATCATTCACACGCTACCCTGGTTTGTCGTGATGGCGATTCAGATCGGCGCGGAAGGAACTTTCGGACCGGCGGCAGCTGCGCTGGGTAACGGATTTATGCAAAAATACAACATGAAACCGGAGGATGTTCGCTTTTTCACCGTCCACTCGGAGGCCGATGAAGAGCACGGCAGCCTCGCGGAGGAAATCGCCGTGCGCTATCTTCACTCGCCGCATCTGCAAGAGCAGACGCACAAGCACACTTTCCGGCGTATGGAGCTGCTCTACGATATCTGGTCGATTGACGGACTTTAAAGAACAACCGTAAGAACCATGGCGAAACTTACCTTAGCATTCATATCCGCGTTCAACGAGCGGGTCGAGCCGCTGATGAACGGCACGATTGAGACGGAAGGTATCGAGTTAATTCCCACATACTCGCATCCCGCCGAAACATTTTGGCGCCAGCTCAAGTTTCACGAGTTCGAGGTAGCGGAAATGTCGATGTCGTCGTACCTGATCGCCCGCTCTCAGGAAATCGACATGATCGCGCTGCCGGTCTTTCCGAGCCGTCGATTGTTTCAAACCGAGCTATCGTACAATGCAGACTCGGGGATCGCTGTGCCCGAGGATCTCGCGGGCAAACGATTGGGCGTCGCGGAATATCAACAGACGGCAGCTCTGTGGATACGGGGAATTCTCGAACACGACTTTGGCGTGTCCCAGTACAAAATCCACTGGTACATGGAGCGCAGCGAGGAAATGAGCCACGGCGGCGCTACCGGCTTCAAACCGCCTGCCGGCATCTCCTTCAACCGCATTGCGCCCAGCAAAAGCCTCGCTTCGACCTTGGTCGATAACGAATTGGATGTTGCGCATATCGCGAGCCCGTGGGTGCTTCGGGCCAACGCTTTGGATCGCTCCAGCCATATCACCGGCAGCAATGGAGATTGGAACAAAGTGAAAGCGCTCTTCCCCGACCGGATGGCGGAAGGAGCGCGTTTTGTTAAAAAACACGGATTTCTCCCGGTCAACCACGCTTATATTATCCGCGGCGACATTCATCGCCGGTATCCGTGGCTAGCCGAACGTCTTTATGATGGCTTTGTTCGGGCCAAGGCATTGGCGCAGGAGAAATTGTCCGAGCAAATTCCCTCGGCGCTCATCTTCGGACCGGAATATCTGGCCAAGACGCGCGATCTCATCGGCGATGATCCTTTTCCTTATGGGGTTAAAGCCAACGCGCCGATGCTCGACACGATTACCGGGTATTCCCATGAGCAGGGACTCACACCGCGAAAAATGAAAGTCGAAGAGCTATTCGCCGAAAGCACTCTTGACTATTAACGATTTCAAGACAGGCCGTTTCACGCTGCGAAGGAAAAGATAATGGCAAAACTGAGATTGAGCTTTATTTCCGCTTTTAACGAACGTGTCGATCCCTTGATGAATGGAACAGTACAAGCGGAGGGCATTGAGATTGTGCCCACCTATTCTCATCCGTCCGAGACGTTTTGGCGGCAACTGAAATTCCAGGAATTCGACGTTGGAGAAATGTCGATGTCCTCCTATCTCATCGCTCGCGAACGCGGCTTCGATATGATTGCGTTACCCGTGTTTCCAAGCCGGCGCCTCTTCCATACCGAGCTTTCGTACCATACCGACTCCGGTATCAGGGAACCCGGCGATCTCGTCGGCAAACGAATCGGGGTCGGCGAATATCAGCAGACCGCCGCGTTATGGCAGCGCGGTATTCTCGAACATGACTTCGGTGTGTCGCAGTACAAAGTGCACTGGCACATGGAGCGCACCGAAGAGTTGAGCCACGGCGGCGCCACCGGCTTTACTCCGCCTTCGGGAATTTCGTTCCAGCGGATTCCACCGGACAAGAGCATGGCGTCGATGCTGGTCAACAACGAATTAGACGTGGCGGCAATCAATAGCCCGTGGAAAAATATGCCCAATGTGATTGGCCGCTCGCACAGGATTCCCGGAGCAGACGGCGATTGGAATAAAGTCAAACTGCTTTTTCCCGACCGCATGGCCGAAGGCGCGCGCTTTTATAAAAAATACGCTTTTCTGCCGGTCAATCACGCCTACACCATCCGTGGCGATATCTATAAAAAATATCCCTGGGCCGCGTTCAACCTATACACCGGCTTCGTCAAAGCGAAACAGCACTTCAACGCCAAGCTTGTCGACAGCATTCCCAGCGCATTGTTTTTTGGCCATGAGTATCTCGCTATGACGCAAGAGATGTTCGGCAACGACCCGTATCCTTATGGCGTCAAAGCCAACCGAAAAATGCTCGAGACGCTTATCGAATATTCACGAGAACAAGGTCTGACATCGCAGAAAATGAAAGTGGAAGAGCTTTTTGCTCAGAGCACATTGGATCTGTAGCCGCCTACTCTCGCCTGCTGCGATCACAGGCAGCAGACGAGAGCCGACAGCTACTTGTCGGCGGCTTCGACGGCGGCAACGGAGTGAAGTAAATGACAATTTGTGCTAGCTGTTCAGGTGCAGCCGCGCACAAGAAAGAAAAGCAGTAAAATTGGAATTGGGATGCCCAGCGCCCATAAGAGAATCCAACCGATAGCGCCTTTTTGATCTTTTAAGTTTGTCATGTTTCCTCCCCCTTTTCGCAGCTAGTTCTGCTGTAGCAATCTCGGAAGCTTGTAAGGCATAACCGCAAGCCGCGTGCCAGCAACAACTAACAGGGGAAATCTGCAAATGTACGGATGCAAAGGTCCACATGACGTCCCAGGGCTGAACCCCTTTCGCGTAACTGAGACACCAATAACTCCGGGGGCGTCTATTTGTTCCCGCAGACAAGATGAACGCTGCAGCATCCCAACTTCTCCGTAACGTCATGAATCAGTTTCACCTCGCCCTCCGGCACCTGCACTTGAGGCGCGCGCACGATCATATTGTCCAGCAGTCCGGCGAAATAAGCGGCGACCTTGTAACGGCTGTGTTTGTAAACGTTAGGCGCTTTGTAGACAGCGGCTTCCAGCGCCCAGTTGATCTCATGCAACTCGCGCGCATGCAGATCACCTGCTTTTACGGCGTTATAGAGATCGACACAAAACTGCGCCGCGAAGTTGGCAAATCCCGTTAGCGCGCCGTCGGCGCCGGTGACGAAGTGCTGAAACAGAGACGACGTGGCGAGAACCGAGACGGGACGCGGCAGAGTCCGCATGCCGCGCCGAACCTGCTCATAGCGCCGAATGTTGGCGCCACTCGCGACTTTGATCGCCACAACGTTTTCGACTTCGCGCGCAATGCGAACAGCGGTCTCCGGTGAAGGAGCTTGCGCAGACCGTGTTCGTCCAAGTCATAATTTTCCTTGAAAGGCGTGACATTGGCGGTGAGAATCCCCTCGAGTGTAAGACTCATTTCGACCTCTCTTCCTAATTGGCTCACGTGTGCGCAGTGCTTCGACTGTCTAATCGGTGATGTTTCCTTGTAACCCGATTTCCTTGACATATATCCTCGCCGTACTTTGGGAAAGGGGTCGGCAAGGCTTTTCTCTTTGATCGTGATTTTCGCGACCGCTCCACGCTTTTCGACGCTTTCAAATTAGCCCGCTGGTTGGGAAACTGCGGGATCCCGGGGGGACGTCCATTTTAACTCACGTGACGTTCCATTCTTGAGACAAAGGTACTTGATTTAAGAGACACATCAGATCTCTATTATCCGGTCGATTTTGGCCGATCGGCTATTTCTCCGAAATAATCCTTGGATATTCGATCGCGAGAGGGCCTAAGCAAGCTCATTGTCAGCCCCTTGGAATTGGCATTCACCTTGCGATATATAACGGATTGTCCTGCTCTTGGGATGCGTATTCCGTAAAACATCGGCTTTTCTCTAATTAGAGAAAACG
>JBBDNJ010000118.1:0-5872 GCA_040877705.1 Binatia bacterium
AGACGGAACAGATAGGCTGCACCTAAGACATACCGCGCCAGTCCTCGACCCTACTTGATTTTGCTCAACAACTTAGCCTGCAACTCAGCCGGCCGATCCCGCACTTGCCGGATCGCATTACTACTGCGCCGTAATACAAGTCCCAACGCCGCTGTCGAAGTCACTCAGGGGTCACAGCAATCTTATATACAGCACTAATCAGGGATCGGCGTTGACATCACCCCGGATAGCACGTAGTGTAAATCATCTTCTTCAGTCCACGGCCTTCTGAGGAAAGCACAAATTTTGAAGGCCTCTTTCAGTCTCTCTCCTTGCGAAGCTATCTTTAAATGATATTCCGATCAGAGCGTGGTTTTGTTAATTGCTAGTCCATGTTCTTCCCCATTTGCAGTCAGATTCTCAGGGTCAAAGACAATAACAGTCTCTTATAGGAGGAGAACATGGGTAGTAAATTATATGTAGGCGGTTTGCCTTATTCCGTAACGGAAGGGCGTTTACAGGAAGTTTTCTCGACGCACGGTACGGTGGAATCGGCGAACGTAATCTCGGATAAATTCACCGGTCAGTCACGCGGCTTCGGCTTTGTCGAGATGAGCTCGGGCAGCGAGGCCCAAAGTGCCATCTCGGCGCTAAACGGCACCCAACTCGACGGCCGCACTCTGACCGTTAACGAGGCCAAGCCGATGGCGAAGCGCGATAACTTCAGTGGCGGCGGAGGCCGTGATGACCGCAACGGCGGCGGGCGTAATCGCTGGTAGTTTGGCAGTTACATAAGTAAGACGGAAGAGGGGAGCACAGATCGGGTTGTTCCCCTCTTTTTTATCGGGCAAACCTAGTGTCAGACCGGAGTTGTTAAAATCATGGAGTAAAATCGATGGGGCCAGCCCCTATTGCTTGCGAGTCTTATCACTGAAGGTCGTCTGAGTTGGAGTTGCCGTGCTTATAGGTAGTGGTGCAGTTACCTTCCGCCATGAATTTCAGTATCGAGAAAGATTCCTCGCGCCGCGCTCGGAATGACAACTAAATAAGCAATCTGTCATCTCGAACGACGTGAGAGATCTTGACCAAACTGAAACATTACCTGCTTTTAGAAGCCAAGATAATCCAAGGGAAAGCGCTCGAAGATCGGATCGAAAAAATCGCCGACAATATCTATCAACTGCCGACCTGCCGGCATAAACTTTCCCAGCCGATCATGATCGCTGCGCTTGCCGCCGTGCCTGGCAAAAATTCTTTTCAGATTTGTTCACTAGTAGACAGCAACCGCTGGCGAGCCGGCACAATCTAAGAAGCAAATACTCTGCTAGGCAACTCTGACATAAGGGCTTGCCTGGAGAAACGAAGGCATATGGCGTTTTATGCGGTTGATGTCCGAGACCACGTCATCGAACGGGTGACTCAACAATACAACAACGTGGACAACAAAAGGTTTTTTCTGATCGAAGCCGTTTCTGCGAAACAGGCATGGGCAAAGGCCAGCCGCGTTTCGGGACCGATTGGCAGCGCCGATTGTGGTGGGTGCCGGCATCGCCATTGTGGCGCGTGCGCAGAATGCTCCGTCACAAAACGGTACTCGGACTATTGGATTTGTCACTGCTGCGGGGAGTTGAATCGGCGTGTTCAAGGTCTGCACGTTAGGGAGGTGTCTAATGGATTGGCAAAAAATTAAATTAAGTTCATGGGGTGTCGTCGGCGGCGCGCTGGTAACCATGTACGTTGGTTTCAACGTTGCCGGGTGGATGACCGACGGTGCCGCCAAAGCACTGGCGAAGGAGACCGCTGCTACTGCGGTGGCCAAGCGTTTGGGAACGATTTGCGTGGCGCAGTTCAACCGGGACACCGCGAAGAGCCAGAAACTTATCGAGATGAAGGATAAAGATACTTGGGACAAGAGCCGCTATATCGACACGCAGAGTTGGGCGATCATGCCTGGCGAGGACAAGGCCGAGAGCGGGGTTTCGGACGCCTGTGCCAAGGAGCTGTCGACAAAGAGCTAATTGTTCTGGGTGAGCGCATTTCAGCCGGGACTCTCCACATGCTGAGAACGAGAATAACCAGGGCCAGCAGATGGTGAATGGGTCAATTATGAAACGGGGTCGCGCCGGCTGATGACGAAAAGTTGGGGGCGGCCGACCTGCGGTGGCGGAACAGAGACATCATAGCCGCGCCGCCGTAACGTTTTCGCTCGTTTGGACGCGGCTAACCAGTTCTGAAATGATGTGCGTGCCAGTTGTTCACGCGCTTGGTCCAAATTCTTCTTTTTAATGAGCGTATGTGGCTTGCTAATCCGTTTCAAAGTTCGTCCTTCCGCTTCACGAGTAGCTGACGATCGCCTCAATTACTGTAATCCCGGAAGTTTGTCAAACGTCTCCATGTATCGCCGGCTAACGGCGGGGTTGATCCACGAGTGAGACATGTAACCGTTTGACCATGTCAAAAATGAAAGCCGCCATACAAAGTGTTTGGGTCGAGACATGGCGACCGTCAGGTCATTGCTCTCATGCTTCGCGGAGCGGATGAACGAAGAACAAGCTTTAAGCAACGGTGCCGCGCGCCGTCTTGGTCTGACGCTATCGCCTCAGCGGCGAAACTTTACCGCGCTTGTAAAGATCGCCATGTCGGAATATGACCAAACCATCAGCGCTGGTCGACGACGGGATAAGCCTTCTATGCTTAAAAAACTCACTCAGCAAATCCGTCAACTCCGCGACACCGATTCTCTGCTATGGCTGATTGCCTTGGGCCACACCTTTACCCACTGGTGTCCCGCGACCTTCTACCTGTTGTTGCCTTTCCTGGTTAAAGAGATGGGACTCAGCTACAGCCAGGCGGGTTTTCTCGTCACCATCCGGGCGGTCGCCAACCTCCTGATCAATATTCCAGCCGGTATGTTGGTGGATCTCATCGGCAAAAAATCCCTGCTCATGGCGCTGGCCCTGTTGGCCACCGGCGTTCCTTATTTTCTTGTCGGCATCAGTCACAGCTTTTTTTGGATCGCCGTGTTCATGGCGTTTGTCGGAGTGGGCAATTATCTCTGGCACCCGGCGGCGATCTCGACCCTCTCTGAAAAGTATCCCGACAAGCGCGGCTTTGCGATCGCGATTCATTCCATCGGCCCGAACATCGGTGAAGGCATCGCGCCGCTTTTGGTCGGTATCCTGCTGCTCTCGCTCTCATGGCGCAGTGTGTTGTTTGTCAATCTCATCCCAGGGATCGTCATCGCCTTTGTTCTATGGAAGTTCCTTTTCGGCAAGTTGGAATCGCGGGCGCAGTCCAAGAATGGCATTTCCGCCAAGGAGTATTTGAGCGGCATGAAAAAGCTGGCAAAGAACCCGAGCATCTTGCTGCTCGTGTTGGTTGCGGGGATGCGCTCCATGACTCAACAAGGCCTGCACACCTTTTTGCCCATCTATCTGACCCTTGATCTCGGCTTGTCGAGCGCGATGGCCGGGCTCTACCTTTCGATTACCCAAACCGCCGGCATGATCGGCACGCCGATCGCCGGAAGCATCTCGGATCGCAGCGGCCGAAAGAAGGTTTTGACCGCCGGTCTATTTTCAACCAGCATTGTCCTGTTCATCCTCGCTTACTTTCGTCTGAGTTGGTTATTTGTCACCGCGCTGGCGGTTCTCGGCTTCTTTCTTTATGCGGTGCGGCCGGTCATTTGGGCTTGGGTGCTCGACCTCAGTCCCAAGGAGCTCGGCGGAAGCGCGGTGAGTTTCTTTTCCGGTTCTCAGTCGTTGCTCAGCTCGCTATCGCCGGTGATCTGCGGCTTCATTGCCGACCGCTGGGGTATTCTGACGGCTTTCTATTTTCTTGCCGGCACTGTTCTGGTCGCAAATCTGATCGTTTTGGCGATCCGCGAAGAATCCAAAGTATCGCCGGCGCTTGTTGAAGAGCCGGTGTAGGTCTCAAAAACGCAAGAGAAAACATTCGAGCACGTTTGAACGGCTGAGTTCCAACTTGGCTAGGATTTCTGCTACCATCGCCGGAATGCGACTGAACATCGCCCTGGTATGATCGGCGCACAAGCGCCTTTTCTTGGACAAACCGACCTAACAACGTCCCTTCTCGCTAGCCGAAAAATCTCGTCCCTCATTGGCCGGTCGATTGCGTTGGAATCGCGCATTATTTTCGGAGGTATGTGATTATGAAGACGATCGCGGCTATCCTTATTGCTCTTCCGCTCATTTTCTCCCAGGTAGCTCCGGCAGTTGCCAACGAGTTCAAGAAACGCGAAGCACAAATGGTCGAGTATAAAAAATGGCTCGACACCCTCGGTCCATCGGGGTCGAAATACTGGGTCAGGCTCGATCCAAAGCGTCGACCGCACCGGTTGTACGTCGGCGAAGGGTTTTACCGCGCCGATCTCAAGAGCAAGGAACGCTTCGTCGACACCTATTCCAATTATCTTGCCGGCCACCCGCAAAAATTTATGCTCATCGATCTGTTCGACGCCAGGACCAACAAACTGGTGGGTGAGTACGGCTTCGGCGGATTCAAACTCTATCCACCGGTCAGGGTCGCCGAGGCTCGGGAGTAAGCCAAACGAAAAGGTCCGTCGCAAAAGGATCACCAAAAGCCCGCGGATCAAACGATCGCGGGCTTTTTTTCCAGTCCGCGGTCATTACGGGTCTACTATCGGGCACTTGTTTCAAGCCGTTGCAAAGCCATCCGCGGGATGCGAATTGCGGCGAGCCAAGTTCTAGATGCTTGCCGGCGGGATGACGCCGGAGGAATCCTGCGAAAGATGTGGACTTCTATGATCGAGCCCCAATTTTTGGCGCACCTCTATGACGCTTGCCGGACTTGGCCTGCTTTATTAAGCTGGATCATGTTCGATAATGTCATCGTGACGTTATAGCGGTACGCATAACCGGTAAAGAATGAAAAGGCTTGAAGCATCTCTTTCTCGTCCTTCTGAGCCGTACAATCCATCGGCACGTAAACGTGGTAGTCTCGAATGCTGAACCCCGTCACCGCGCATTGAACGCAGCCTCGAGTGGCGACGCCGGTGATGATCACTCTCGCTTCTCCTGGCTTCAATTGGAGCTGCTTTAGCAACGCTTCCATGCCGGTCTCGTAGAAGCAATCATGAGTGTACTTGACGACAACGGGCTCATTCGGCTCCGGCTTGAGCTGTTCGATAAACTCAGCCCCCCAAGTGCCTTCTATTTTACGTACCGTATTATTGAAAAGGGTGAATTCAAGCGCGTCCGGCTTGCGCACCGATTGGGTGTGAACGATTTTCCCGCCGAACTCCCGAACGTAGCGCCGCAGGGCCGCGATTTGTGGAATGATCCGATCCACCTGCTCGCCCATGTACAACGGCGCACTCGGATGGGCGCTTTCATTTTCCATATCGACGATGAGCAAGAGTGTCTGTTTAGGATCCAGCTCTACAGGCACAGGCTTCGGGTAATCCAGTTCTACTAACATGAGTTCCTCCTCTGATCTTCCGACAGGCCCCTTCTGAAAACTTTGAGCAAGGTTGTGTCAATCGTCATTTATAAAAACTGTCGATCCATCTTTCCTTGGCCAATTTTCTTACCTTCTAATGCGTGAACCGGACGTCTAAGGTGCTGATGAAGCTACTCCCCGGTTGCGACGACTGTCAAGCCGATCATTGCTGACCCACGAAGTGTTTTTAAGCCAGACTGGCGAATTTTTTCGAGTTCAATTCTACAAAAGTAACTTGCGGCACGTTTTCTGAGCGCCGCGGGTCTATCTGGTAAGCGTCGATCGCTGGGCTGATGACTTTCTGCGGAAGCGAGCTGCGATTTGCGGTAACAGATCGGCGACGTCGGAAAGAGTCTACTAAGTACTTCTTTTTATAAATACACTAACGTAATATGAGCTTGGCAAAAGGCGA
>JBBDNJ010000119.1:0-31188 GCA_040877705.1 Binatia bacterium
ATGGCTCGGGCGAAGCGGTTCCCGAAGGCCAACACCGCACGGTCGCCCAAGCCGTACTGTTTTTTCATCATGACGGCGCTTCTTATTGCAAACTCGAAAAACGCTTGACGGTTGCATGAGCTTTCTAATAACGTTGCCCCAGTTCGCGATCGCGTAACTCCAGATGTTCATCCGGGTTCGAATCCCAACAACGCTAGCCGGAGGTTGCAATGAATCGAATTAAGGTTGCACGCTTATTCTGCACTGCGTTTCTGCTGTTGTTGTTTCTATTTCCCCAGCGGGTCCGGGCTCAAGACAAAATTCGCGTCGGCCTTAGCTCCGTCAGCGCCACATCGGGGTCGATCTGGGTCGCCGAAGAAAAGGGCCTGTTCAAGAAACATGGCCTCGATGCCGAGGTCATCATTATCGGCGGCGGCGCCTCGCGCGTCGTCAGCTCGCTGGTCGCCGGCGAGATTCAGTTCTCAGTGGGCGGCGGCGACGCGGTAATCCGCGCCGCCCTCAGGGGCGCCGATGGCGTGCTCGTGGCCTCGCCGATGAAGACTGGGTTGCAGAGAATGATGGTACGGCCCGAGATCAAGACGCCGGCCGATCTCAAAGGTAAGACAATTGCGGTCACCCGCTTCGGCTCTGCGTCCCATTGGGTCCTGCAACTCTTTTTGCGCAAATGGGGCATGCGCACCGACGATATCAAGATGCTTCAGCTCGGCTCGTCGCCGGCCATGCTCGCGAGTATGGAAAAGGGCGTCGTCGACGGCGCGGTATTCACGATACCGACATTTTTCCTCGCGGAAGAGCGCGGCTACCGAACCTTGGCCGATCCGGTGGAGATGGAAATCTATTACCTGCAGAACTCCGTCGACACCACGCGCAGTTACATCAAGCGCAACCGCGGCCAGGCCCTGCGCCTCGTCAAGGTACTCTGCGAAGGTCTCGCCTACTTTCAAAAAAATAAGAAGGAAAGTCTGGAAGTCCTGCAAAAAAAACTGCGCATTCAATCGGCGCAGGAGCGCGACGTCAAGTATCTCGAGCTTTCCTACCATCTTCTGGCCGACAAGTTCTACAACCGGGTTCCCTACGCCGACCCAAAAGCAATCGAAACCACGCTCGAGTTCATTTCTTCCGAGGAACCCAAAGCCAGAGGCGCCGACCCAAAACAATTTATTGACGAAAGCTTAGTGAGAGAAGTGGAAGCCAGTGGATTCATCAAAGCGTTATACGAGAAGTAATCAGGAGTGAGCATGGCCGACTACAAAGAGATCCTTTATGACAAACAGCGCGGCGGCGTGCTGATCACATTGAATCGACCGGAAGCGCTGAACGCGATCACCCGGCCGATGTTGAAAGAGATCCATCGCGCGCTCGACCAAGCCGAGGCGGATCCGGAGATTCGCGCCATCGTGCTCACCGGCGCCGGGCGCGCGTTCAGCTCAGGTTTTGACCAAGCAACGACCAGCGGCCGGCGCAGAGACATCCAGTGGCCCTACGGCATTCAAACCGGTATGAGCGCGGCGGATCTGATGAATTACTGGAGCGCCGATGATGTCAAGCTCATCCGGATCTTTGAAATGACCAAACCCGTCATCGGCGCCGTCAGGGGCTGGGCGATGGGCGGCGGCTGTTGGATGGCGCTCTATACTCACATCACGATTGCCGCCGAAGATGCCGTCTTCGCCCAACCTGAAGTGCGCCACGGCTCGAACACAACTTTCATGTGGACGCTTTTGGCCGGTTTCAAAAACGCGCTGCGCTACGGACTTGTCGGCGATCACATCGACGCCCAGGAAGCTCTGCGCATCGGCTTGGTGAATAAAGTCGTGCCGGCCGGCCGGCTGCTGGAAGAATGTTTTTCCATCGTCGAGCGCATCGCTCACGTACCGCCGGAAACCGTCAAGATCAATCTGCAGATCGCCACGATGGGACTGCAGATGATGGGGCTGCGCGACGCGCTGCGCATGGATGAAACGCTGTCCATTCCCGCCCACATGATGCTGAACGAAGAATTTCGCCGGCCGCTCGATGAAGCCCGCGCAAATCAAGGGACAAAGGCCTATTTGCAGATGCGCGACGGCCCGTTTCAGCCGGAGCCGTTTGGACCGAGGGCGAAGAAGAAATAGGGCGACCGGCCGGTCGCCCCTACGATACTCAATACTCTGGTCGCGCCACGCGACCAGAATCGAGAGACATATGGCGGACTCACAACGGGCGCAGCATGCTGCGCCCCTACCCAGCGTTCGCAAAATATAAATCGAGTGAACTTTGCAATACGATCAACCAAAAACTGAAATTTCCCTCTGGCGCGACCTTTCTCCCCTCATGGCGCCCAAGTCCGTTGCGGTAATCGGTGCATCGCAGCGTACTCCCGCCGGGGCTCGAGAGCCGCGTGGCAACCGTGTCATCCGTAACTTGAAGAACTTTGGCTATCCCGGTAGAATCATTGCGGTAAACCCTAAGTACACCGAAGTCATGGGTTGCCCATGCTACCCGGACGTCGCGGCCATACCCAAGTCCGTCGACTGCGTCGTTTTGGCGGTGCCTAATCGACATGTCCCCGATTTGTTGGATTCCGCCGCCGATGCCGGCGTGCGCGCCGCGGTTGTCTTCTCTGCGGGGTTCGGTGAAATCGGACTGGAAGGAAAAACGCGGCAGGCAAGGCTTGAAGCGCTCTCACGGGAACGCGGCTTGTTGATCTGCGGTCCGAACTGTTACGGCGTCTTGAATGTCTTCGGTAAAGCGCCGCTTTTTGCATCGACGATTCCCCAGGGGTTTATCCCCGGGCCCGTCGCGCTGGTTTCTCAAAGCGGCGGATTGAGCACGACGCTCGCCAACGCCTTAATGCTCAACCGGCATGTCGGTCTGAGCCATATCGTTTCCTGCGGCAATCAGGCGGGTGCGACCGTCGAGGAATATTTCAATTACTTGATCGAGGACGAAAACACCCGCGTCATAGCCGCCTTCGTTGAAGGATTTAAGCAACCGCATAAACTGCTGGCGGTCGCGCGCCAAGCCGCGGCACGTAATAAGCCGTTGATCATTCTCAAAGGCGGCAGATCGGAAGTATCGCAGCGCGCGGCGGCGACTCACTCAGGCTCGCTTGCCGGCGCGGCCGAGGTGATCGACGCGGCGTTTCGCCAAGGCGGTATCATTTCAGTGCGGAGCTTGAATGAGTTGATCGACACTACGAGCCTATTTTCCAGTGCGACGTTCGTCAAATATTACAACGGCGGGCGGCGGATCGGTGTCTTGAGCGGTTCGGGCGGCGAGTGCACGCTCGTATCGGACGCGGCGGCGGACATCGGGCTCGAAGTGCCCGAGCTGACGGAGGCCACGAAATCGCAGCTGCAGGAGGCCGTGGCCAACTTCGGCAATATGAACAATCCGCTTGACGGCACCGGCGCCATGTACGACGACGAGAATATCTTTCCCCGTCTTCTGCAAGCGCTTATCGATGACGGTAACATCGACATCGTCACAGTGAACCTGGAAGCAAACGACCCGCGACCCAAAGAGCTCAAGAGTGGTAATCGCTTCTCGCAGGCTATCGAAAAGGCCGCCGCCACGAGCAAAAAACCCATCGCGACTTTCAGCTCCGTGGTCGGTGGACCGGTCGATCCCGACATTCTTCAGCCACTCAGGAAAGCCGGCGTTCCATTGATGGAGGGCGCCGAATGCGCCATGAGGGCGCTGCGCAACCTGGCCGGCTATTATGAGTTCCGAAAATCCTCGCAAGCAACTGCTGAAGAGAACGCCTCTCCCAGGCCGTATCCCAGGTTGCCTTTTGGAATTCTGCCGGCTCAGGACGCCTTTGGCTTGTTGGAATCTTTCGGGATTCCCGTCGCCCCGATGTTGGCTGCGCGCAGCGCCGAGGAAGCGGCGGCCGCTGCCGCCCGTATCGGTTTTCCTGTGGCGCTCAAAGTGGAGTCGGCGCAAGTCGCCCACAAAAGCGATGTCGGCGGCGTCGCCCTTCATCTCACCGACACCGGCTCAGTGCGCGAAGCGTTCACACGTATCATGAACCAGGTCGCCCAGCGGCTGCCCGCCGCCAAAATCGACGGCGTGGTCGTGCAACGCATGGCTGGAGACGGTGTCGAAATGATTCTCGGCATCAAGCGCGATGCGCTTTTCGGGCCGGTGGTCCTGTGCGGCTTCGGCGGAATCATGGTCGAGCTACTCAAAGACGTCGCCATTGGCATTCCGCCGCTCTCGCGTGAACAGGCGCGCGACATGGTGCAACGCCTGCGCGGATTTCCGCTTCTCGGCGGCGGCGTGCGCGGCAAGCCGCCCGTGGACGTGGACGCACTGTGTGATGCGCTTGTCGGTCTGTCTCGCTTAGCGTCGAGCTTCGCCGACCAGCTCGCCGGTTTAGATATCAACCCGCTAATCGTGTTGCCAAAGGGCAATGGAGTGGTTGCAGTCGATGCGCTGGTGCAGATTTGTTAATGATCGTTCAATCCGTTATCCGGATTGTTCCGGCGCTTTGAACTGTTTGAACGGCTTGAAGGATTTGAACCCAAAAGAGCGAAGGAGTTTTGATGCCTGATTTCAAGGAAATTCTTTACGAGAAACAACGCGGCGGCGCATTGATCACCCTTAACCGTCCTGACGCCATGAATGCCATTAGCCGGAGCATGATCAAAGAACTGCATCAAGCGTTGGACGACGTCGAGCAAGACAACGAAATTCGTGCTGTGGTTCTAACCGGCGCGGGCCGCGCCTTTTCCGCCGGCATGGACCAGGGAAATCGAGCGGGCCGGCGCCGCGACCTTCACTGGCCCTACGGCATTCTCACCGGCCAGAGCGCCGCTGAAGTCATCGATTCATGGCGCGTCGATCCGCGCAACTTCCGCCGCCTGTGGGAGTTCGGCAAGCCGATCATCGGCGCCATCAACGGCTGGGCCATGGGCGCAGGCTCGTGGCTGTCGCTATTTACCCATATCACCATCGCTTCAGAGAACGCCGTATTCGCTCAACCCGAGGTACGCCACGGTTCGAACACGAGTTTCATGTGGACCTTGCTCGGCGGTTATAAGAACGCGCTGCGTTACGGTCTCACGGGCGATCACATCGATGCGCAGGAAGCGCTGCGTATCGGTCTCGTCGTCAAGGTCGTGCCGCCCGATCAACTCATCGACGAATGTTTTAACATCGTCGAGCGTATCGCCCATGTGCCGCCGGAGACCGTGAAGATCAATCTCCAGATCGCCACGATGGGACTCGACATGATGGGATTGCGCGACGCGCTGATCCTCGACAATCAACTCTCCGTGCCGGCCCACGTAATGCTGCGCGAGGAATTACGCAAACCGCTGGACGAGGCTCGCGCCCACAAAGGTATTCGGGAGTATCTGCAGATGCGCGACGGACCCTTCCAACCCGAACCGTTCGGACCGAGAGCGAAGAAAAAGGCAGAAGGATAAAGGATAAGGGATAAAGGCAATCCTGAAGATCCGAAGTTTACTTACAACTTTATTGTTCTGAGGCGCGGGGCAACTGGCATCAGATATAATCGAGGAGAAAATGGCTAAATATCAAACCATCCTTTATCAGAAGCAAAGCAACGGCGTGCTGATCACGCTCAACCGGCCCAATGCGTTGAACGCCATGAATCAGGATTTAATGACCGAGCTCGATCAGGCGTTGGCCCAAGCCGAAATCGATCCGGAGATCAGAGCCGTCGTCATTACCGGCGCGGGCGGCGCCTTTTCCGTTGGCGAAGACATCAGCGGCGATGATGCGGAGACCGCCTGGCCTTACGGCATACCGGCCGGCTCTTCGCTCAATGCGACGTATAATAAATTCCGCGACTCGGACCGCAAAGATATTCTCGGGCGGCAACTCTACCGCTGGCAGTATCCCAAGCCGATCATCGGCGCGGTGAGCGGCTGGTGTTTCGGCGCGGCCTCATGGCTGGCTCTGATCTGCCATATCACCATCGCCGCGGAGGACGCGGTCTTCGGCCAGCCGCAAGTGCGGCACGGCGCCAACACCGACTTCATCTGGGTCGCTCTGGCAGGATTCAAGAACGCCCTGCGTTATGCGCTGACCGGCGATCATGTCGACGCCAAAGAAGCGCTGCGCATCGGCTTGGTCAATCAAGTCGTCGGCAAGGATAAACTGTTGGATGAGTGCTTTGCGCTCGTCGAGCGTATCGCCCACGTTCCGCCTGAGACCGTGAAGATCAATCTGCACATTTCAACCCTGGGCATGGAGATGATGGGGCTGCGCAAGGCCTGGACGCTCAACGCCGAATTGGCCGCCATGGCTCGGTTAACCAAGCGCGAAGAATTCAACAAGCGGCTCGAAGATGCCAAGAAGAAAGGCGGACTAGCGGCGTTCTTGCGGGAACGAGACGCTCCCTTCCAGCCCGAGCCGTTCGGACCCAAAGCAAGAAAATAAAATCTTTCAGAATTCCGGCTGTCTCAGATCCAAAAGGGCCGGCCTTCAACCAGTTGACTAAAGTAGCCGACTTCCATGCGCGGTGTTATGGAACGACCGCTGGCGAAGCTAGCGACCCGATCTCTGACGGAACCCGGAAGCCTTCTGATAGTTACGCTGTAACCCGCACGGCGGGGCGGTCGAGAAGACGTTTCATCCAGGCTTTCACGTGCGGCAAATCGTCACCGATCGTCGCCTGATAGCGCTCTCGTCTGACGAAGAATGGAATATAGGTGATATCGGCCAGCGAGTATTTATCGGCTAGGTACTCTCGGCCCCGCATTTCCTGGTTCAAAGTTTGCAGATATTTTTTGAGCTCCGCCGACGACTCTTCGACTTTGTAGCTGTGCGCTATATAGCCGGCGGCGCGCTGCAGCCGGGTGTTGCAGTAGTCGATCCAGATTCTCACCCGAGAACGAGCCAGCGGGTCCGTGGGCATCAGCGCCACGTCGGGATATTTTTCTTCCAGATATTCATTGATGATAGCCGACTCGTAAACGACCGCCCCGCCTTCCACCAGCACCGGAACTTTTCCGTATGGGTTGAGTTCGAGAAGATCTTTGGGCTTGTTGCTGAGATCGCATTCTATCAGATCATAAGAAATCTTTTTTTCCGCTAGGACAAGCCTTGTCCTGTGGGCATAGGGTCAGGGGCCGTAGGAATAGAGTTTCATAGAATCACCTCCGGTTTGTTGTGCCTTCTACCACTTGACAACGCTTACGGCAACCATCGATCTTAACCGTTGAGCCTTGAACTCTTGAACGTTCGAACAATCGGTTTGTGTTTTCTTGTTTATGTAAGATGTTGACACGATGACAGGCTATGCGATAAGCGGCGGTATACTGAGATTCGTTAATGTCCAACAATGATTCCGCGCCGGCGCTATTCTGCGCGAGGCAGTGGGACGAGAAGCGTAGCCAGGAGGCGCCATGATTATCGACACTCATTTTCATGCCTTTCCGAAAAAATTTCTTGAGCTTGTGCCGGAACAATCGCGCAACGACGTCCGCGGAGTGGGCTTCCATGGCTTCGAGCACCAGGAGTATCTCGATACGATGGACAAGCACGGCATCGACGTCGGAGTGCTTTCCAATACCGGCGGCCGGATCGAACAAGGCGGCGACCGGGCCAAGGCGCTGGAGCTGTGTAAAATACTCAACGACGCCTTTGCCGAGGCCCACGCCAAGCACCCGCGCCGCTTCAAAGCGTTTGCCCGCCTGCCCATGATTGATCTCGACGATTGCGTACGGGAGCTCGACCGATGTTACAACGATCTCGGCATGCACGGCGTCATGCTACCGACCAATCTCGCCGGAAAATACCTCGATGAGCCGGAGTTTAAACTTTTCTGGGATGCGCTGGCGGCAGGTGGCAAACCGCTTTTTCTTCATCCGGCCAACGCTCCCTGTCAATCCAACTGGAACAAGTATTCGCTGCACCAGAAAATCCTTTGGCCCACCGATAGCACTCTGGCCATTTCGCGCATCGTCTATAGCGGCATCTTCGACCGTTATCCCAAAATAAAACTCATCGCCTCGCACTTAGGCGGCATGATTCTGCTCTATCTCGATCGGCTCAATTGGCGCGAAGGCAATGTAGAATGCCGGCAGGAGCCGGAAGAATACTTTAAAAAGATTTACTACGACACCGCCGGGCCGATCCGCGCCGAATTCATCAAGCTGGTGTATGACATTGTCGGATCGGACCAGATCCTATTTGGCGCCGATTACCCGCACGGCAGAGGCGGACAAGACGATCAGTTTTATCCGATGACACTGGCGGCGATGACAGAGCTCGATATCCCTCAGGCGGATAAAGAAAAGATCTACTATCAGAACGCGCAGTCATTAGGATTTTAAGGAGAACACCATGAGCTATCGTTTGGAACACGTGGCGATTTACTGCAAAGATATCAACGAATCGATTAAATTTTATGAACGACATTTCGGCGGTCATCCCACCGCCATCAGAAAAGGCTCGGCAGGTTATGGATTCTGCTTTGTCACCATCGACGGCTCGCCATCCATCCAACTGATGGAATCAGCCGGCAAGGCCGGCGTGCACCACTATGGTTTCATCAGTGATGACGTCGAACAAACGGCCAAAGAGTTTAAAGAAAAAGGCGCGCAGATCCTGCGCGAGAATCGCGATTCCTCCGGCAAACTCACAACTATTTTCGTGCAGGATCCCAACGGGCTGGAAATGGAGATCCGCTCGGCTCGTTAGGTTCGATGGGACCCACGAGCGAAGAGCGATGCTTGTCGATATCTTTATCTGCCCGGTTCCCTTGTGGGTGAAAATTCTCTACACGCTTTTCGTTTGCGTTCTGGTGCCGACGTACTGGCGCCACTACGGTCCGGCAAATTTCCTCTGGTTTTCCGACATCGCGCTGTTTATTGGACTGGCGGCTCTCTGGCTCGAAAGCCCTCTGCTATCAAGCATGCAGGCCATTTCAGTACTCTTATTGGAACTGCTGTGGAGCGCCGAGTTCCTCATTCGGTTGATGACCGGCAAGCCGATCTTTGGACTCGTCGCGTACATGTTCAAATCCAACATACCGCTATGGCTGCGCGGGTTATCGCTGTTCCATCTTGCCTTGCCGCCGCTTCTGGTTTGGCTGGTGTACTGCTTCGGCTACGACGGGCGCGCCTTGATCGCGCAAACGATCTTGCTTTGGGTGGTCGTGCCGGCGTGCTTTTTCTTCACCGAACCGGCGGAGAACATCAATTGGGTTTTTGGCTTCGGCCAACAGCCGCAAAAAACACTCCCACCCTGGCTCTACGTAGCACTGCTGCTGGTTGGAGTGCCGCTTGGGATTTACCTGCCGACGCACTTTCTTCTCGACGCGCTGCTGTCCAAATGAAAACGAGCGGAACTCGGAATGAGAACTAGAGTTGCTCTTTGAGCGGGATCGTGAACAGTTCCAGAAACTTCTCCCGCCACGGCCGTGACCTCCAGGCTTCATAAGTCAATTTCTTGGAGTGCCGCAAATCTTCCGCAAACGCTTTTTCGAGCTCGGCGGCGACGCCGCGGTCGTACACAACCAGATTGATCTCTTCGTTCAGAGCAAACGAGCGGTTATCGAGGTTAGTGGTTCCCACGTTGGCCCAGACGCTGTCCACGACCATGGTCTTGGCGTGCATCAACGCCGCTTGATATTCATAAACCTGAACACCCCCGAGCAGTAAAGGCGCAAACCCCCGGCGACTGGCCCAATAAACCAGTTTGTGATCGATCTTTCCCGGCGTAATCACCACTACCGATACTCCCCTTTTAACCGACGCGAGAAGCGCCTCTTGTATCCCTTCGTCCGGCAAAAAATACGGATTTGAGATATGAATACTTTTGCGCGCCGATGCGATGGAAAGCAGCAAGAGCATGTAGGACTCGAAGCTGCCGCCATAGGGAGAGCTTTTGACTATTTGCGCATAGACTTTTCCGCGCGGCTTGAGCACGGGGAAATAGACATCGCCGCCGAGCACGCGGCCGGTTGTTTCGCGCCAGCTTTCCACAAACGCGGCTTGCAATTGTTGCACAATCGGTCCTTCGATCCTGACGTCGGTATCGCGCCAATGATCGTCGGTACGGCCGTCACCGATCCACGCTTCACTGACGCCGTGCCCGCCGGTAAAGCCAACCGCGCCGTCGACTACGAGAATACGCCGGTGATTGCGATAATTGTAACGCAACAGCTCCCATGGCGTAATGAATTGAAACAACCTGATGCGCCGAAACCATTCGAGTTGGCAGCCGGACTTGACCAGAAGATCGGGAATATCTTTGGGAATCTTGCTGCCGCCGTGCGAATCGATCAGAAGTTTAACCGTCACGCCGGCGCGGCAACGCTCGGCAAAAGCTTCGGCAAATTCATAGGCGATAGCGCCGTCTTGATACAAGTATTGCGCATAGGTGATGGACTTACGCGCGCCGCGGATGGCCTTCAGCATCGCCGGGAAGGTTTGCTCGCCGTTGAGCAGCACCTCGACCTTATTACCGCCCAGGATCGGTGCGTCGGTATGCGCCGCGATGGTCGGAAAAAACGTCGGTTCACCGACTACCAAGCTGTCGATATGTGTGATGGAAGTAACGCCCGCACAGCCGAGAAACAGCAAAGTAATCAAAACGATTTTCATACAAACTCTTATCCAGATGTCTTAATGTCGGTAGATAAAACCTGTTTGTAAACTGGAAATCCGCTTGAATGCAACGGCAAATCTAGTCTATATAAAGACCCAACGCCAACGAGACTACGGCCGGCGAAAATTTTTTTCCAGGCGCGAGCCAGTATCGAGTCTGTAACCTATCATTTTTACGATCGTGAGGTGATTGATGCCCTGGCAACCGAACGGCGATTACTACGTGTTTGACGAGCACTCGATTAAGACGAAGGCTCCCCCCGTTTCCGGTGTGTACGGTTTATACAATATCAAGCGACAGCTTTTGATCGGCGAATCAGCGAACATTCGCGAGACACTGCTTCAGCACGTAAAAAAACCCGGCTTGCGCCGGGGGAGTTGCCGGCCGACAGGGTTTACTTTCGAGGTTTGCCCGGCGACCTTGCTGGCACAACGAACGCGCGAGCTGACCGCGGAATATCGGCCCGTTCTGCAGACGCGTGGGCTTTCTGCCTTCGCCCATGGTTGGAACGCATGGAAAAATTCCGGCGCCACGGCATTTCATTCCTACCACGAGGTATCCACAAGCCGGACAAATAAGCATAAGTCCAGGAGCAAGTTATGCTATTTTTCTCGCGATCAGGTGCTCACAGTGGCATTGGCGTTTACAACAAGCGCGGCCATCATAGGCTCGCTTGGGATTTATACCGGGAAAAACATCGAACAAAGAAAACTCATCAAAAACGAGAAATCTACGACGACAATGACCTTCGCTCGCCCGTTGGAAGAGCAGATCTCGCGGTGGACAGCCCCCACAGAAGAAGGTGATTCTTTGGATGGCGAAGAACGTGAAACGTCTTCCATGGGAGACGAGTTCTCACAGGAGTCCACACGGCGCGAGGAGACGGGAGGATCTGAAATTACGCTAGCCGATCCGGCGGTTCCGGAGACTGCTACGGCCACGGCACGAACTGATTCGCAAGAACACGATAATGGGACCGCCACGCTTCCGCCGGCTGGAAAGGAGCGGCAGGCTCCTCAAGCAGTGAGCCCGGAAGAAACCGTGACGGTTTGGACGGTACAGGTAAAATCATCCGTGGAGAAAGAGCACGCCAATCATTGGGTGGACCGGTTAAATTCCAAAGGCTACAAAGCATTTCTGGTTGAAGCCGATCTTGAAGGACGAACCTGGTATCGAGTCCGCGTGGGTCCTTTCAATGATCGAGATGAGGCGGAAACTCTGCGTCAGATCCTGCAAGTCAAAGAGGGCATTAACGACGCGTTCCTTACAAAAAATGAATTAGCGACAATCCTCCTGTTGTCGCAAACCACTAATCCGCGAGATCGAGCTCACCCCTGAGCTTGCGCATAAGCTTTGCCCCGCGGCGCTACCGCGGCACGGAACAAGTTCCCCTTTCTTGACATTGGCCGCGGCCGCTCCTAGGTTAAATACATTAAAGAATGTCAGGCTGTGGGTTCTGTGGAGGTTCACATAAAATGGCGCAACGCGATTGGGATATCTTGATTTGGCATCGAGCGAACGATTTGCTCCAACAAGCAGAGCGGATCCACAGGAATTTCTTACAAATCGCCGCCGGCGCACATTACCGCGCATCGCAGGGCAGAACACCGAGTTGGGAGCCTCCCATTAATGTCGTCGAGACCGATGAAACCCTATGGGTGGTCTCTGCCCTACCCGGAGTATCGGCCGACCAGGTCGAAGTAAAAATCGACGGCAATGAACTGGTGATCGCCGGTCACCGCCCGCTGCCGGAATGCTGCAATGACGGGGAGCTCAAGATATGGGAGATCCCGTTGGGTCGCTTCGAGCGGCGACTCAGGGTAGTGCGACGAGAAGGTCCGTTACTACTGGGTAAGGTGTCGTTACAGGAAGGATTACTCATCATCCAGCTAAGGAAACATTCATGAAGCCTGAACCGACCGAAGTTTCGAAATCCAGACCTCGCCTCCACATCCCGGCGGGAGCAGTAGTCATTTTACCGTTACGCAACACAGTGCTCTTTCCGTCGACGATCATGCCGCTTGTAGTCGGCCGCCCGGCGAGTCTACAGGCGATCGAAGAGACGGTTCGCCAACAGCACCCGATCGGCTTTGTCGCCCAACTCGATCCCAAGATAGAAAACCCCAAGCCCGAAGATCTTTATAAAATAGGCACCGCGGCGGACGTGATACGGATGTTTAGTCTGCCGGACGGACAGCGTCAGATCATCGCCCAGGGCCGGCGCCGCTTCGAGATCGCTGAATTTCTCGAGACCGAGCCCTTCCTCATTGCGCGGGTCACCATGGTAGAGGAGACTACTCCGCAGACAAAAGAGTTCGAGGCGAGAATCGTAAACTTACGTCAGGAAGCGGCGCGCGCGTTGTCGTTGCTGCCTGAACCGATGAACGAATTGAGATTGACCATCGAGAGGATCGAAGATCCGCTCACATTGATCGACATGATCGCCTCGACCCTCGATTTACCGTCCGCCGAGAAGCAAGAAATCCTCGCGACCCTCGATCCGGTAGCGCGCACCCAAAAGGTTGCGGAAAAGCTGGCGCGCCAGATCGAAGTGCTGGAGCTGAGCAAGAAAATCGGCGAAGAAACCAAAGACTCGATGACCAAAGCGCAGCGCCAGTATTTTTTGCGCGAACAACTCAAGGCCATCCAAAAGGAATTGGGCGAGGAGGACGGCAAAGGCGTAGAAACCGAAGAGCTGCGCAAAAAGATCTACGACGCGAAAATGCCTCCGGATGTGGAGAAAGAAGCGCTGCGCGAGCTCAGTCGATTGGAGCGCATGCCGGAGGGCGCGGCGGAATACTCGTCGATCCGCACCTACTTTGACTGGTTGGTGGAACTCCCCTGGAGCGTTCTTACCAAGGAGGAGATCGACCTGCCCAAGGCGCGCCAGATCCTCGACGCCGATCACCACGGTCTTGAAAAAGTGAAGAAGCGCATCATCGAATTTCTCGCGGTGCGTAAGCTCATGCCGGAAGGAAAGAGTCCGATCCTGTGTTTAGTCGGCCCTCCGGGGGTCGGAAAAACGTCTTTGGGGCAAAGTATCGCTCGCGCGATGAAACGACAATTCGTGCGCCAGAGTCTTGGCGGCGTCCATGACGAGGCGGATATTCGCGGCCATCGGCGTACCTACATCGGTTCCCTGCCTGGGAATATTATTCAGGGCATTAGAAAAGCAGGCACTCGAAATCCGGTGTTTATGTTGGACGAGATCGATAAACTCAGCGCCAGTTTCCAGGGCAACCCATCGGCTGCGTTGTTGGAGGTTTTGGATCCGGCGCAAAACAGCACATTTCAGGATCACTACCTCGGCGTACCCTTCGATCTCAGCCAGGTCCTGTTCATCGCGACGGCTAACATGCTCGATACGATTCCCGGCCCGTTGCGTGATCGCATGGAGCTCTTAGAAGTGCCGGGCTACATTGAGGAAGATAAATTAGCGATCGCCAAGGGCTACCTCGTACCGAGGCAGATTTCCGAGAACGGACTATCGCCGGAACAGATCACTTTTACCGACGATGCGATTCGAGAAATCATCCAGTCGTACACCCGCGAAGCCGGCGTCCGGCAACTCGAGCGCGAGCTGGGCGCCGTGTGCCGGAGCGTGGCGACGCACATCGCCGACGGCTCTAGCGAGCCGATCAAAGTCACGGCGGAATCGATACCGGATTATTTGGGCCAAAAGAAGTTCTTCAACGAGATCGCGCTACGTACGAGCTTGCCCGGAGTAGCCACCGGCTTGGCCTGGACACCGGTGGGCGGCGACATCTTGTTTGTCGAAGCCACCAAGATGCCGGGAGAAGGCCGGCTGATACTGACCGGCCAGCTCGGCGATGTCATGAAAGAAAGCGCGCAGGCCGCGTTGAGTCTGGTGAAATCGCGCGCCGAAGGACTAGGCATCGATAGTGAGCTTTTCAAAAAGAACGACCTGCATATCCATCTACCCGCGGGCGCGATCCCAAAGGATGGGCCCAGCGCCGGAACCACGCTTTTTGTCGCTCTCGTTTCACTGCTTACCGGACGACGGGTCAGCAAAGATGTCGCCATGACCGGCGAGATCAGTCTGCGCGGCCTGGTCCTGCCGGTCGGCGGAATCAGGGAAAAAATGCTGGCCGCCAAACGCGCCGGTATTTCCTGTGCCTTGTTGCCGGAACTGAACCGGAGGGATATCGAGGAGATCCCAGCTTCGGCGCGCGCCGGACTGCGCTTCGAGTTTTTAAAAACCGTCGACGATGCCTTGCTCCTTGCCTTGGAGTCGGACGGTACCGGTGATTTCATGGCCGCCGACAGGCCCGCCGCCGATTCGCTGTCCTGAGAAAACGATTTTTGCGAAGGCGAAGCTGTAATCATTATGAATACAGCAATCGGAGCTCCCGATGCTCAACGCTGGTTACTCATAGCGTTACCGTAACCGCCTTGATCACGACGCCGGCCTGCGAACTACCGGAGAATTAATTTTCAGCGGGGTATCTTTATCGTCGAGCTCTGCTATAGTGAATACCGATGTAGCTACTGGCAAGCCAAAGTCCAAATAGAACACGCTCGGTCCAATCTCGGCTGAGTTTCAAAGAGGCGGTCCCTAGAGTAACCGCCTCTTTGCGTTTCTGACCTCGGGAAAAATCGTAAGAGAGTTGCGGCTGCCGGGAAGGAGGCTTTCTTCATGGACCAGAACTCGAATCATTCGCTTATCGATCGGATTGCGTTCATTGGCAACTATATGCCGCGCCAGTGCGGCATTGCCACGTTCACCACCGATCTGTGTGAGGCCATCGCCGCCAAACACCCTGACACAACCTGCATCGCCGTGCCGGTTAACGATATCGAAGGCGGCTACGCTTATCCATCGCGCGTGCGCTTTGAGCTGGCGGAAAAGGACATCGACTCTTACCGCCGCGCCGCCGACTTTTTAAATATCAACAGCGTGGATCTGGTATGCCTGCAGTTTGAATACGGCATCTTTGGCGGGCGCGCCGGAAGCCACATCCTGGCTCTCCTGCGTGAATTGCGCGTTCCAATTATCACGACTTTGCATACGATTTTGCGCGAACCGGACCCGCAGCAACGCCGGGTTTTGGAGGAAGTCGCCGCCCTGTCGGACCGGCTGGTCGTCATGAGCAAGCGCGGCGCGGAATTCCTCGAGCAGATCTATCACGTGTTGCCGGATAAGATCGATTTGATCCCGCACGGTATCCCCGACGTCCCTTTTGTCGATCCGAGTTTTCACAAAGACATTTTCGGCGTCGAAGGCAAAACCGTTTTGCTCAGTTTCGGCTTGCTGTCGGCGAACAAAGGAATCGAGAATGTCATTGCCGCCCTGCCGGCCATCTTAGCCAAACATCCCAACGTGGTGTATTTCATCGTCGGCGCGACTCATCCGCATGTGAAACGGCATGACGGCGAGACTTATCGGTTGTCGCTGCAACGGCTGGCACAGGACAAAGGCGTCGCCGGTCAGGTGATCTTCTATAACCGCTTTGTCAGCTTGGAAGAGCTCGTCGAGTTTATCGGCGCCACCGACATTTACGTCACGCCCTATCTCAACCCGGCGCAGATCGTCTCGGGCACGCTCGCGTACACGGTCGGGGCCGGCAAGGCGGTGATCTCGACACCATACTGGCATGCCGAAGAAATGCTGGCCGAAGAGCGCGGCGCGCTGGTACCGTTCCGCGATCCGGCGGCGTTGGCCGAACAGGTGATCGATTTATTGGACAACGAGTCCAAGCGCCACGGCATGCGCAAGCGCGCCTATCTCTATGGCCGGGAGATGATCTGGCCGCAAGTGGCGCGGCGCTATATGGAGAGTTTCCAGCGCGCGCGAGCCGAACGGCGGCATTTTGCGCCGACCGATTTCGCCGTTAAACCGCTCGATAAACAACCGGGCGAGTTCCCGCCTCTTAAACTCGATCACTTACACCGCATGACCGACGGCACCGGCATGTTTCAACATGCCATCTTCACTGTTCCCAACTATGCCGAGGGCTACACCATCGACGACAATGCGCGCGCTCTCATGGTGAGTGCTCTACTCGAAGAGTTGGGTAACTCGGAGGCTTTTGAGCTCACTTCTCGTTACCTCGCGTTCGTCTGCCATGCCTTCAATACCGAGACCCGGCGCTTTCGCAACTTCATGGACTATCAACGCAACTGGCTGGAAGAGATCGGTTCCGACGATAGCCATGGCCGCACATTGTGGGCGCTGGGCACGCTGTTGGGCCGGACCAGCATGCCGGCTCTCCAGAGTATGGCCGGCCGGCTGTTCGAGCAGGCCTTGCCGGTGATTACCGAAACGACCAGTCCCCGAGCTTGGGCTTTCGCGCTGATCGGCATACACGAATACTTAAGGCGGTTCGATGGCGATCGCAGAGCCAGCCAGGTGCGCGAACAACTGGCGGGGCGGCTGCTCGGCCTATATCAAAAGAATCGCGCCGACGACTGGCGCTGGTATGAAAGATCGCTGACCTATTGCAACGCGGCACTGCCGCACGCGCTGCTCATGTGCGGCCAATGGATACCGAACAACGGCATGACCGAAGCCGGATTGGAGTCGCTCAAGTGGCTGGCCGATATACAGCGGGCCGACGCCAACGGCGGCCATTTCGTGCCCATCGGCTCCAACGGTTTTTATACACGCGGCCGCGCGCGCGCCCGTTTCGATCAGCAGCCCGTGGAAGCACAAGCCATGGTATCGGCCTGTCTCGAAGCACATCGAGTCACGGGAGATAAGAACTGGTACAAGGAAGCGCGCCGCGCCTTTGATTGGTTCCTTGGACGCAACGATCTGAACCTGCCGATTTACGATCCGACAACGGGTGGATGCCGGGACGGGTTGCATCCCGACCGGCCCAATGAAAATCAAGGCGCGGAGTCTTCCCTAGCCTATCTTCAGGCGGTGCTGGAACTGCGCTTGGCTGAAACGACGCTATTAACCGTGGAAACAGGAGCTCGATGACCAACCAACACCCGGAACTTTTTCGCCGTCATAATGACAATCCAATCTTGAGCGCCGCCGACTGGCCTTACTACCCGGTCAATAGCATATTTAATCCCGGCGCCACACTGCTGCCGGATGGCACGACCCTGCTATTGTGCCGCGTCGAGGACCGCCGCGGCCATTCCCATCTGACTGTCGCTCGTTCGGTCAATGGCGTGGACAACTGGCGCATCGAATCCCGCCCCACTCTCCTGGCCGACCCCGAACAATTTCCCGAAGAATTATGGGGCATCGAAGATCCGCGCATCACCTACGTGCCCGCATTGAGCAAGTACGCCGTCGTTTATACCGCCTTCACGCGCGATGGCCCCGGCGTCTCTCTGGCGCTCACCGAAGATTTCCATCGCTTCGAGCGCTACGGTGTCATTATGCCGCCGGAAGATAAAGATGCGGCCTTACTGCCTCGTCGTATCGGCGGCCAATGGGCTTTGATCCACCGTCCGGTCAGCGCTCCACGCGCGCACATGTGGCTGTCTTATTCTCCCGACCTGCGCAACTGGGGCAATCACAAGCTGATGCTGGAAGCGCGCCGCGGAGCGTGGTGGGATGCCAACAAAATCGGTCTCTCGCCCCCGCCCATAGAAACACCTCAAGGCTGGCTGGTGATTTACCATGGCGTACGCCATACCGCGGCCGGTGCAATCTATCGACTTGGGCTCGCGCTGTTTGATTTGCAGAAACCGGAGCACTGCTTGATGCGCGGCGACGAATGGATCTTTCACCCGCAAGAGCCCTACGAGCAGCGCGGCGATGTCGACAACGTCGTCTTTCCCTGCGGCTATACCATTGCGCCGGATGGCGACACCATCCGCATCTACTATGGCGCCGCCGACACGAGCATTGGCCTGGCTACCGGCAGCGTGCGCGCGCTGTTGGAGTGGCTTGCGGGACACAAATCGAAAATCATCAAGCGCTAAACAGGGCGCAATGGACTCGGGGGATGATCCCTAAATGACGAACAGCATTCCTTACAAGAACTATTTTATTCAAGGCGAATCGTTTCAGCGCGAAAATAATGGCGCCTGGATACCGCAATACACCGTGACGCGTCAGGAAAGTAACGGAACCGATTTCCCATCGCATCAATATCAGTTCAGTCACGTTTTCCGCACTGAAACGGAAGCCAACCATTTTGCGCTGCAAAAAGCCGAGGAATGGATCGATCAGAACCACGGGCCGAGGGGTGTCCATTCCGCCGTTTCTGTCTAGTACTCGGAGCTGACAAGGAACTGAATTGTCTCATACTGAACAGAACTAGACGGGCAGGAAAAAAAGGCCGGCCACAATGAAACAATACAAGGGTTATCCTATATACGGCGTGGCGGTTCCAAAGGATAACAAGCGGTGGTCCTCACGCGGATTAGTATTTGACCCGGATCTAAACCGGACGATCGCCCTTAAGAAAATCGACAGCGCAGCGGATTTAACCTTCAGCGCCAAGCAACGAGCCGAGGAACACGGACTGGTATTATGCAAGGAATGGATTGATAACCAAAAATAGTCTATCCGATTGAGCATCCACGATTCTACAGGTGATACGCCATCTTGCACCAAAAGGTCGGTCATCGGCTATCGCACCAGCGGGAAAGATTGGTCAAGCAGCTTCTTTAGATCATCTCGCCAGTCACGGTCCGCGTATTCTCCCTCGTCCAGGACTTGAACACGAAATGTCTCGTCCTCAAAGTCTTCCGCGAGTTTCTGCCAGGGAACTTTCTGCCCAACTTTCTCAAAGTAGCTGGCTACCTTCCGCTTATAGTTTGTATCTTCGTTTCCTTTGAGATGCTTGCCCTTGCTTTCGACCACAACCACAGAGGCCACTGGTTTTTTATTGTGACCCTGCTGAACCACGAAATCCGGATAGATTTTATTCCGCCTGTATCCTTGGATTGAGAAGCACTGTGCACCCACGAGATTTCGATACCACCACAGCACCTCGGGATGTTTATCGAGATACAGAGTGACTGACTTCTCGTAGTCATTGAGATTGTCGGGCACGTAATCGAAAAACGACCTTTGAATTGGCTCATGGTCGTCGTGTATCAGCTTCTTGGTTCCCCGGATCTCAATCTTGGGTGGAATTTCAAAACGTCCTTCGACATATTCAAGGTAGAATCCAATTCGTTTGTTCTTGAACAATCCCTCAAACGCTTCTTGTGTTTGGCGGTCTGTCGCGCGCTCGATTAGCCCGACAATTCTCTCACGCACTTCAAACTTAACCAGTCCCAACCGGCCGGAAAGCTCCGGGGTAATTTGATACAAACGCTCGGTTACCCGACTAACAATGTTCCGTAACTGTTTCTGGCTAAAGTAATCGAACGGCAGACTGGCTACCAACCAGGCCTTCACCTGTTCATCCGTTTCCAACGTCATTGATTCGCGTTCCGCCACGCGTTCAAGGTCATCTTGTTCAAGAGTCAGCCGATAGACGGAATCCTTCGCTGCTTCGAGCGCCGCCGCCATGTTCCAGTCTATTCCAGCGTAATCGAACCTTGTCACATCCACTTGACTGAGCAAATGTTGAAAATAGTCTAGGACTTCGTAACTGCTTCCGCGCTTGACGCAAAAGCGGGGGAGATAAATCTTACCCTCGAACTCGCGATAGTACCGGCGGAATTCTTCCCGAATAGTGGCGTGGCGCTTCTGCGCCGTCTTTCCATCTTCGGTACTGCGGTCGACAACGCTGGCAGCGTCGCCCTCATAACCTTCCTGTTCGAGCGCCTTCTTAACCTCACGAGATATATCCGACGCCTTTCGTCGCAAACAGAATACATAACTCTCATTAAGCTCGTCGAAAGATGTTCGTTCCACATTAGGCTGGCGAAGCACCCGCCCTACGAGTTGCGTCATGCTCTGCTGGCTGCCGGTGTTGTTGAGCGAAACGAGGATATACGCAAATGGGCAATCCCAACCCTCCTGCAAGGCGGCTTTGGTGATAATCCACTCAATAGGGCAGCCTTCGGCGAGGAGGTCCATGCCCTCGATATCATCCTGATCTGAGGTCTTGATGGCGATAGCCGATTCGTGGACGCCCTCTCTTTGCAACAAATGTTGCTTCACATCTTCACTGTGAACGAATCCGCTATCCCGTTGATTTTTCCCGGTCCGTTCGACCTGAACCAATACAATCGGGCGAATGAGCTTTCCGGTAGCCCGGTAATGCCGCTCTGCCAATTTCGCTAAGTGCTCTCGCTTCTCTCGCGCCTGCGTCAAGCAATTCTTCCAAGACGGCTGATTCGAATTAGCGATGTTGATCGGCAGCTTGATCATCTGTTCATCGAGGAGTTCCTTGCCGGATACCCTGACGAGCACGTTGGCTTCCTTCTGTGGTGTGGCGGATAATTCAACCACCACTGACGCATTAAATTCCTCGATAGTTTTGCGAGCGAGTTCGCTGGTGGCCTTGTGTCCTTCATCTAAAATAATCGCCGGCTCGCAGAGACGGACCAAGTTGCCGAGCGAGGTTTTGACCAGTCGCTCGTCCTGATCCTCGTCGCCTCCCAGCATGTCCAAGTTGAGGAACTGGCCTTTAAGCGCCTTGTGCTTTTCCGGATCATTTTCCGGGGGGAAATGCTGCACGATGTTGCCGCCGCTATCGCGGAAGAACTTGAGTTGCTCCCGCGTCTCGCGGTTAGTGCTGGCAAGCTTTAGAACGAGGATGTTCAGGTTGCTGCGCAATTGGCCTGCCGTCAGGCGAAAAATCTCGTGCTTTTCCCACACCTCAATGCGCCGTGACAGTGCAAATTCCAACGACTCACGGTAGAAGTGCCTGCGGTCGCGAAAAGCCTTGAGCGTATCTTTATAGATCTGATCGCTCGGAACGACCCACAGCACCAGCCCGGCGCCGTTGCGGTTTTTCAGAATCGACTGATAGATAAGGCCCAGTATCTGAGTCGCCAGTAGCGTCTTGCCACCGCCCGTAGGCACCTTGATGCAAAATGTCGGAAGGTCTTTCCCAAGGCCGTTCTTGCGTGGACGGTACTCGCCCCTTATAGGGAAAATTCGCCTCGCATCGTCCCATGCGTCCAGGGATGCGTGCCTGTTCTCTGATGCTTGGTGGTTCGCAAAAGCGTCAAGGAACAGTTTGACCTCGCGTATGACGCGCTCCTGGTAACGTTTAAGCTGCATAGGGTTAGAGTTCAGGACTCAAATTCAGCCCGAGGAACGCCGCTCTGTCTGATGATCGACAAGAGCGTGCCCATGGTCAATTCGGCATGATCGGGGACGGGAACGGTCGTCGTCCCTTCGCTAGTCCGACGCTGCATAACAACATGACTTCCTCGTCGTCGCACCTCGGCAAATCCGTGTTTTTCCAAAATTCGGCAGGCCTCGCGGCCGGAGAGAACCCGAAGCCTAGCCATGCGCTGCTTCAAACCGAGTCACGAAGACTTCGGTGTGCAAGCGTCGCTTGACCTCCTCGGGATCGGCGGACTCCAGGAACAACTCCACGGCTTCCTTCAGGTTGGCTGTGGCTTCCTCCACAGTGGTTCCCTGGCTCGCCACGTCGAGCTCGGGGCAAAGCGCAACGTATTGGTCGCCTTCTTTCTCAATGATAGCGGTATAACTGCTTTTCGCCATGAGAATGCCTCCTCGTTATTTCAAGTTAAACGGGACGATCATCGGCCGAACTGTCCGCTTCGTCTCCTGCTCAAACATCGCCAGGTCGTCACGGTGGACCCAAATTTTCTCACAATAGACCACCAAGTTTTTGTTCTTCTCCGTCTTGTCGAGACCCTTGAGCCAATCCATATCCAATCGCCGGTCTTCCTGACCGTTAGACGTGTAGAGCAGATAGTAACTGGTCCCGTGATGTTCACCGATCTTGCTGCTCTTCTCGTTTATCACCTTCCGATCGAAATCTCGGCTGGTCTCGGTGTAAAAGATGTATTTAGCCAGCTCCTCATATGTCGGCAACTCTTTGCCCCAATCGCGGTATTCGCCGAAGAGAGGTTTGCCAACGCTGGCATAGGTGAACGAGCCCCCCAGCCCTGCAACCTTCTCTTTCTTGCTCTTCGAATTAGTGTACGTGTAGCCCCGAATAATTCGGCGGACTCGCTCTAATGTAATGCTCTCACAAATGTTAAATTTCTCTTCCGTCTGCTCTTTTGTCTCATGAGGGATCTGAACCAGAATACATTTGCGATTACCGCCGTCTTCCTTGTTTAGTCGCAACACTGCATGAGCAGTCGTGCCCGACCCGGCAAAAGAGTCAAGAACAAAATCGTTTTCTAAAGCCACTTGTGCGACCAAGTCTCGAATGAGAAGAGACGGTTTCGGGAAAGGTAGAACTTTTTCATTTTGACCGCCGAATATTTGTCGTATCTCTTCCGTTCCGTCGCTGGTGAAGACTCCATCAATGACACTCGGAAATCCAAGAACACCTGATTCCAGTTCTTTCAGAAACACTTTTTCTCTTGGTCGACCTGCCGCTCTTGACGGCCAAAGTATTCGACTTTCGGCGATCTTTCTTTCCATTGTTGCCTTGGCGCAGATCCATCCAGTCTCGGGAGGACACCGAAACACCTCGCGAGTCTTGGGATTAGCAATGTCGTAGTGAAGATTGGGCCGCTGTTCCTTCGTGGCCTTCCCTAAAAGACTACAACTTGTCCAATCACCACGGGGATCATTGTCAGGGTTTGAATATTTCGCTTCACTACGTTTTTTTCCGAGCAGCCGACCATCTCGCGACTTTCGGTACGCCAGAATGTACTCGTGATCAACCGAAACCCCAGTTTTTGGCCGAGTATCCGGAAAGTTCCGGGACTTCCAAACAAGCGTGCCCAAGCGATTATCCGACCCAAAAATCTCATCCATCATCATCCGTAGATGATGTATTTCAATATCATCAATGCTTACGAAGATGGCCCCTGCGTCATGAAGCAATTCCTTCAAGACTTGAAGACGCGGGTACATCATGCAGCACCACTTGTCGTGGCGAGTCGCGTCCTCTCCCTCTTTACCCACTGTTTGATCTATCCACTCTTTGAACTGCGGTTGGGTAAGATTGTCGTTATAGACCCACCCTTCATTGCCGGTGTTGTATGGTGGATCAATGTAGATGCACTTGATCCGTCCTGTATGGGTGGGAAGCAGCGCCTTGAGTGCGACGAGATTGTCTCCTTCAATAATCAGATTCCCGTCGAGCCCAGGCTTCTCACCTTTTTCCAATACGGACAGTTTGGTGTCGAACTCAAGCGTGTGATGTGCGACCGTGTGGTGATAGCACTCAATCGCGGTCTTTCCTTTAAACTACAAAACCGGCATCTGTGTTTACACTCCTATGAATTTGGAAGGGGAGAATTTTGTAAGCTAGACCACTGCAACTTATGCGTCAAGGAGAAACAAAAAGGTCCGAACTCTTCCGACACGACCCCAGGTTACCTGACGGAAGCCGGACCTTCAGGTAAAGTGTTAACGCGAGAAGCTGCACCGAAGCGTAACATCACCCTGATGCTAATGGCGCCTGTCACGTGGTGGGTTTGGATCGTTACCAGGTGGAACAGTGTCTGAGTCACGCCAGCGCCCGTCCCTGCCTTGAATCCGGACTTCTCCGCCACCGAGATTACCGACAATTTCCTTAGCCCGTTGCTCGGCATCACGTTGGGTGTCATGCACGCTGCTCGCTCTTTCGGCACCAGGCTTCTGGACGGACCACCCCTCGGGATGCTTTGTCACGTAACGGTCGTGTTTGCTCATATGAAACAACCTCCGATCAGTTTTTTTTTAGATCGATAGCGAACTCGTAATGGCCCGACTTAATTTTTTTCTGCGCCTTCTTGAAGAAGCGTTCAGGCGCCGTAAGGCTCGATGAACGTAAAGCGTCCATCCGTGCCATCAAATCATTGAATTCCTTTTCGAAGGCGTCGGTTGAACCGAGAGCCGTTACGCTCCAGGCTTGGCGGAAACGATCCTGGAGGATCTTGAATTGGTGGGCATGCGTTGCGATCACCTCAAGGCTTACGTCGAAGTTGAGGGCCTTGTATACCGCGGGAAAAATGCCGGCAAGTAAAGCACACGTGGCAGTGATCCACTCATACCCGTTTTCTTTTACTAGGAGCGGCCATGTTGCAAGCGCCCCGAGGATAATAGGAACAACGACAAAAACCACCCTCCATTTGCGGAGAGACTTCAGCCACTCAAAGAAACTCGTGGACGTATAGAGGCAGGACTCTTCTTGCCGCTTACACTCATCGATCAAATTTTGAATGCTCTCGTCCATCAGACCGTCTGGGGAATTTGGAGCCCGAAGATTTTCTGCCACTCCTCACCGGCGGCTTCGATCTGGTTCGCCTCCTCATGGCGACACGCTTTCTCAGCACGATAGTATGCCGTTTCGGCCCGGCTCTGCCACGCGCTCCCAAGATAGATCCTTTCGAAGGTGCCAGGGACGACGACAGAGGAATTTGCCCGATGATAGAGATAGGCGAAGAAGTCGCGTGTGATCCAGTCGAACCAGAAATAATCTTTGAATCGCCACGGTGATTGGGATACGAAATCGGCAGCCAGCAGTTCAAGCTCAAAAGATTTGATCGGCACCGAGCAGCAGGCCTGCCAGCTCTTGAGCATGCGGATCAGGGGCCGCAGGTTGCGATTGTTGGACATATCGATAGCTTCAATGTGGTTTACTTCTGCCAAAGGGGCGGTTTCCTTGTAGGAGCCGTTGTTGTGCGTATCGCAGATCCAATAGTGACCGTTAGTAAGCAGGAAGGCCGGGACGACTTCCACGTTGTAGGTTTCAAAACGAACGACGATGACTTGTCCATCCCCTCGCATATCGGTGTCAGGATATGTTTCGACGATCGCCTCCTTTACCTCCTGAAGCAAGGCAGATTGGCGAGTCCAGAGATAACCCTGAAACCGGTGATAAACGTCCAGAGGCAGCAAGAAGTACAAATCCACATCCCGCGGTGGCCGAATAGCCGTGCTCTTGGCCCATGAACCGATAAGGAAGCTGTGATCGCTATCGGAGATTAGCCCGTAGTAATGACGGTTGAGGCATCGCACGACTCCGTTCCGCTTAGTCAAACCGTCGGCATGCTGAAGAGCCGTTAACGATAGATTAGCATGGAACTGTGTGAAGCGCTGGCGCACACCAATCCATGCAGGAGGGTGGAGAAGACTGGACAGACCTTGTTGCCCGACGGCGCCATACGAATTAACGAGTGAAGGTAAAAAAGACATGGCTGTATCTCCGATTCATTCAATAAAAAATCTGATCGCGGCGTCTAGTTTACAATTCATAAAACAACAGCCTACATCGTAAGCTTAATACTCCCGAGCGATACCGTTAGGGTTGCGCAAGCACATTGAAATCAGGTAGTTTGTTTCGAGCCATACTCTCGTATCTCAGAGTCTGCTCCAACTTCTAATCGATAATTACCGAACCTCGCTTCAGAACCCTTACGACCATTCCTTGGATCTGGAAGTCGTGATCCACGACGATAGGCCGATGCGTAGTATCGGTCGACTCGGGCTTTAACACATAGTAACCCGATCCTTTCGCAAAACGTTTGATCGTCGCTTCGCCGTCGATTAACGCGACCACAATGTCGCCCTCATTTGCCGTCGCCTGTTGCCGAACCAGAACCAAATCGCCGTCCTCGATTTTTTCAGTATCTATCTTAGCTTTGTTCATAGAACTGCCTCGCACTCGCAGGAGAAAGTATTCCGATCCAGGGCGGGCGATTTTCTTTGGCATCCGTACCCAGCCCGAAACATTTTGCTCGGCCAACAGCGGCAACCCAGCCGCCGCTTGACCAACGACCGGAATGGGCCGTGTCTGGACGCTATTCGACTCGCTTCGTAACGATCGTACGCCGCGGGCGCCACTCCACCGTTCGATGTCGCCCTCGTCCTCCAGCCACTTAAGATAACGCAGCACGGTCCTCTTCGAACCGACACCGAGCTTTCGCCGCAATTCTTCGATCGTTGGCGGCAAACCGCGATTGATGACCGACTCGTTAATCGCCTTCAAGACCTGTTCCCTAGTGAGATGCTTGTTCCGGCCCATATTTAGACACTTATTTAGTCGCTTTCGTTTCCTTATTTCTAAACGATTAAGGTCGGTACGTCAAGACGAAATACGATTCGGCGAAAACGAGAGGGTTAACGCCGTGGATGAGCACGGCGGGTTTGGGAAATGGACCTGGGGCGGTGTCGAAACAACCGGGTGACGTGGTGGGAATTATACGGAGCTCGCGAGCGGCTAGCGCCGAAATCCGTAGATTGTAGAGGTGCAAGTCATTGCGCCCGATCCTGTGCCGCACAACCAGGCCGCTATCGCATACAGGGCGCGATGAATCGCGCCCCTACGCGGGATTTAATCTGCCATGTGAGTATGCCACCAGCCCGCCAACTCATCATGAGTGGTGAAGGCGACCCCCTCGAACTGCTTGGCGTAGGTAATGAACTCGTCAAGGATCTTCGAGCGTGACGGCCGCCCGACGATAAAATCATGAACCGCCAGGGGCATCATGACCGCCTTTTGCGCCGCTCGCTCATACAACGCATCGAAAGAAGTCTTTAACGCCTGCAGCATGAAATCCGGGGTATTCGAAAGCCAGGTCACATAAGGATTAACCGGAAAAGGATTGGTGATTTGAACGGCCAGCGCGGCATCGCTGTAGGACGCAAAGGGAATCTCCAGGATTTCGTGTCCGTGTCCCTCGACAATGTAGGGCAGATCGTCGTTCCACATGCTGCCATCCCATTGAAAGTCGAAATGTTCGAGCAGCAGATCCATCGTGTGATGGCTGGCAAAACAGGTGCGCCATCCACGCAGGTGCTCGCCCAATAAATCCTCGAACACGGAAACCGTTTTCCTGATGAGTTCCAGCTCTTTTTTCGGCGCTAGATTGCACATCATCTCATGTTCATAGGTATGTCCGGCGATGCTATGCCCGGCCTTTCTTACTTCGCGCGAGACTTGCGGGTATTTTTCGCATGTGGCGCCGCAAATGAGCCATGTCCCGCGCACGCCGTGCTTGGCCATGATCTCCAACAGTCGCCACGCCCCTCTACGCCCGCCGTATTGCTTCTCGCTATGATCGAACGGGTCAAGTTGTCCGTCCGCGAACACGGCGGCAGCCTCTTCCGACTGGTGATGCACGCTAAGGATTATCGGCAGCCTCACGCCGGCAGGCCATTTAGGCGCGTTGTTAGGATGTTTTTCTTTCCACATATTCGCCTCAGAGATCTTTAGCGGCCGCACAACGCCGCGATTTCGCTGGCGCGGGCAAACCACAACTCCTCATGGCCCAGTAAATGTTCCAGGAACAGCTTGAGCATCCGCAATGGCGCGGGGCGACCGATCGCCCAGGTCTGCAGGCTCAAAACCATAAATCGAGCAGCGTGTTGGCTCTCCTGATACAGCACCTCGAACTCGTTGTTCCATACGTTGGCCAGGCCATCCGGCCCGCCTCGTTGCGGGTACGGATAGCCGATAAACGTCTTATCGGCAGTACTCGTCGTAAAGGGAATTTCGACTATATTTCGCCCGGCGCACTCGAATAGGTACGGCAGATCATCATTCAGTAAACTGCTATCCCAAACAAAACCTTCCTGCGCCAGAAGATTGACAGTGTTGGGACTGACACGATAATCAGGACAGCGCCATCCGCTAATCTGAACGCCGGCGGTATCTTGCAAAACTTTAGACGTCCTGGCAATGATCGATTGCTCGCGTTCCGGGCTAAGGGTGCGGACCCGGTCGAAACTGTAACTCATTCCCGCTATTTCATGGCCCGCGGCATGGATAGCCTGCACTCCATCCGGATAACGTTCGGCTGTAGTGCCGCATATGAAAAATGTAGTTTGGATCTTTAGGCTGTCGAGTAATTCCAGGACGTTCCAGATTCCCCGCCGCGCACCGTACTGCATCGCTCCGCCGGCCATATAATTGGGCCGGTCGCCGGGAAACAGCGGAGCGCCTTCCCCGGATTGGTGTTCGAAGGTCAAAAGGATTGGGAGACGAACTCCCTCAGGCCAGGTAATCTTCGCTTGAGTTTCGGTCGCCATGTTCCATCCCTACCCAGAGGTGGCTTGGGTCCGATTATCGGTTTTCATATCTATTATCGGTGAAGGTCTTGTACGGCAAAGTGTTGCCGTCTGTCAATTGTGGCTTTGTACGTTGAACAGGACCCACATAGGGTAAAGGATGATATGACTTATCCAAGGTGGTTCAATATAGGGTTAGCGCTCTGCTGAGGAACCCGAGGAACAATGGCTGGCACTGATCAGCAAAAGCAGGCTACGCATTCAGCCGCCGAAACCGATGAGTATTTACGTGCAAGCTGGCTGAACTGGAAGCCATCTATGCGACTACCCCGATAGGACTCGTCGTTTTTGATACGGAATTTCGCTACGTTTGGGTAAATGAACGCTTAGCCGAAATGAACGGAATTCCCGCTGACCGGCACATCGGTAAAACAATCCGTGAGATGGCGCCCGAGATTAGCCGATCGAGTAGAGTCATGCTGCCCACTTTGCGGAAAACTTGAACCCAGGGATTTGTTCGCACAGGCTTTTCGCCGTTAACTCACTTATTGCCGGTTACTTGCACACCCCATCGATGTAACCGCTTTCATCCAATTCTGTGATAAAGCTCATATCGAGAAAACTCCGCGGATCGGCCTTGGCCGCCTTGGGGTTCCTGACGGCAATTTGCTCCAGCAGTCCGGCCACTCCCTCGGGATCGACGTAGGGCTTGCAGCTCGCGGTCTTCACGAAGGCATCGTAGGTTTCTTCCATTTCTTCCGCCTTTGCGGGCAAGTCGATGCGCATGTATTTCGCCATGATCTTGATGCTTTCGGCTTTGTTGGTTTTGTAGAATTGCGTCGCTGCGATCATCGCCTTCAGCAGTCCCCTGATGATCTCCGGGTTCTGTTTGACGTAAGTGTCTTTGGCTGAAATGGTTCCGTAAACGGTTTTAGGGCCGGACTTGATAAAGTCGAAGAGAAAATTCAATCCCAGTTTTTTGGCGTCCAAAGTGTAGGGAGGATCGATGACGATCGCCGACACCGCTCCGGAGGTTAAAGCGGAGAAGCGGGTCGCCTTCCCGCCGGCAACCACAATGGTCACGTCCTTGTTCGGGTCGAGCCCCAACTGGGAGAGCCCAAAGCGCATGGAAGTGTCGTCCAGTCCTCCGAAGGCTCCGACGCCGACTTTTTTCCCCTTGAGTTGCGACGGACTTGTGATGTTAGCCGGCACAATCAGTTTGTACGGCTGGCGGTTATTGGTTGCGGCGAGAATGCGCAAGCCCGACCCCTCCAAACCACTGGCGACGATCCGCGAGGCGCCGACGCCGGCGACGCTTAAACCTCCGGCGATCAACGCGTGCACCGTAGGGCCGCTGTCGATGAGAATCAATTCGACGTCCAAACCATTCTTGGCAAATAGGCCGGTATCCTTGGCGATATAGGCGACGGTGTATCCCGCGCTTAGCGCCGAAATCCCCATTCTGATTTTTTTCGTTTCCGCGCTCGCGCGAGCTGACAAGCCGACGACCATCAAAAGCACGGCAATCGCCAGTAATACTGTGCCGCGAAATCGCTCCATGGCTTTGCTCCTTTCGCAACCGGCGTACAACTTTACGGTGACCAACAGAGCTTATGTAACAAGGTGGACTAATGCAACTAAATTCACGCGGGCAGATTAGCATGAAAGAGAAATCATTCCGTGCCTTCACCGCGACGCCGGCGCGCTCAACCAAGCCGTAACTCCGCCAGTGATGCCCGCGCAGATGAGCCGCTGATATCCGGAACAATGCTCAATTCCAGCGCCGTCAACCCGTCGATCTCGACGGTATAATCTTCGAACTCTCTGGTGGTGTCGGGAGGACTGAAGTTAAACTGCTGACGCACGATCTCCCGATAAGACTGACCGCCGTCTGACGACCATCGAAGCACAAACTGCTGAGTACGGGGTTGCTTATCTTCCTGAAACACTAAACGCATGCGCCTGACTCTCTGCGGCCCGTCGAACAGAAGGCGAACCGTTTGCTCGCCGGGTTGTTCCGGCCGCCAGCCCGGTCCCGCGCCTGGTATCAATGCCGACTCGATCGGATGTGCCGGGTCCTCGGAGGTTACTTCCACCTGAGCCAGATCTTCCAGATTCAACCACTGCTGATTCGAAGGCGAGACATCTCGAATGCCTTGATTGACTATCCGCTTACGCATGAGCTTACCTCCTTACACGCGATTCCCATAGATAGGTCTAGTTTGGAACTTATCCATGTCGGAATAAAGAGCATTGGGCGGTAAAGATTTATTCCTGGGGCCATTGAAACATGGACTTATTAGGTCCACACTTAATTCATTAAGGCCGCATCTACTTCTCTTCTCAGAGAAAGCATAGTCAACGCAAGGTCAGGGCGAACCACCACTCGAAATCTGTCCTCACCTTCCAAAACCATCTGCTGGACACAGAGTCAGCGATTTTTACCGGCAGCTATCCTTTCGCTACCTGCTGCGTCCATCGCCGATACCGAGGAGGCTTTTACGTCATTATTGAACCAGTTGCCCGAAACCGTTTTTACAACCAAGGTGGACGACCTGCATAATTGGGGGCGAGCCTCGTCGCAGTGGTACATGCTGTTCGGCTTGGCTTGTTGCGCCATCGAGTTGATGCAGACGGGA
>JBBDNJ010000120.1:0-30957 GCA_040877705.1 Binatia bacterium
GGGAAAATATTTATTTGACGTCGTGCATGGCACGGGAGAAATCGTCTTGCCGCTCATGGAGGAGGAGCTTTTGGCTTCTTATGCCTCGCCGGAAAGAAACATGATTCCCGAGGACTTGAAGGATGATAAAGGCTACTGGACATCGGTTTATGTTAACTCGGTGGTGCTGGGATACAATAAAAACTTGGTCAAACGGGAAAATCTTCCGCGAAATTATGATGACCTCCTCGATCCGAGGTGGAAGGGACGCAAGATTTCTCTCGATGATAGCTACACCACGTTCTTGCAAGGACTCGTTTCTAGTTGGGGCAAGGAGAAGGCTGTCGCCTATTTGAGAAAGCTTGCTGAGCAAGAGCCGGTCATCATGCGAGGGAGTACGGTCCGGGTCCAGTTGGCCGCTGCCGGTGAGGTTCCCTTGGTGATCGCCTACGCGAACATAATTCAAAATTTTGCCGAGAAAGGAGCCCCTGTCGATTGGGTGCCATTAGAGCCTGCGGTGGTTTCCGTCAATACCGTTATGTTGGGAGCTAAGGCAACTCATCCGAATGCGGCGAAATTGTTTATCGATTTTACACTGTCCAAGGAGGGTCAGGAAAAACTATGGGACTTCCAGCGGATTCCCTCACGCAGCGATGTAGAACCGAAGCCGGCGAGACTGTTTCGCGGCTATAAGCGTCATGTCGTGCATCCTGAAGATTACAAAAATCATGATGAAATAGTGAAACTTTATTCCCAGATTTTAAACACTCGTTAGCTGTGCCAAAGAGAGCCGGCGCGGGATCATTTTTCAATCACGAGAGAGATTCATGACAGCAAGATCCTCAGTCGCAGCCAAGAACGGCATGGTCGTTTCCAGCCAGCCGCTGGCGACCTTGGCCGGCGTTCATATTTTAATGAATGGCGGTAATGCTATCGACGCAGCGATAGCCACCGGGGCGGTACTGGGAGTCGTCGAGCCCATGTCCATCGGCATCGGCGGCGATGCCTTTGCACTGTTCTACTCGGCCAAAGACAAAGCACTCAAGGCGTTGGATGCGAGCGGAAGATCGCCTTATGCGGCAAGTCTCGAGTTCTGTCGCAAGAGCGGCTTCAAGGAGATGCCGCAGCGCGGGATTCATTCGGTCACCGTGCCGGGTGCGGTCGATGGTTGGGTGACTTTGTTGAATTCCCACGGCACGCGTCAGCTCAGCCAGGTTTTGCAGCCGGCGATTCAATATGCGCATGAAGGCTTCCCGGTGGCCGAGCTCACGGCGGCATCGTGGCAGGAGTCCGAATCGAGGCTGCAAGCCGATCAAGGGGCGGCGCTCAATTATCTGGTGCATGGCCGCGCGCCGAGAGCAGGGGAAATCTTTAAGAACCCGCGCATGGCGGAAACGCTGCAGCGCGTTGCCGAAGAAGGCGCCGATGGGTTTTACCGCGGCGACATCGCGAGAAAGATCGTCCGCTGTTCCGAGAACCAGGGCGGCTTATTCACGCTCAAAGATTTCTCCGATCATCGTTCGGATTGGCTGGAGCCGATCACCGCCGATTACCGCGGCTATAGTATTTTCGAATTACCTCCCGCCACTCAAGGTTTTGTCGCGCTCGAAATGCTGGCGATCCTCGAAGGCTTCGATCTGAAAACCATGGGAGCCAACAGCGCGGACGCACTGCATCTTATGATCGAAGCGAAGAAGCTGGCCTTTGCCGATCGCGAAGCGTATCTCGCTGATCGCGATTTTATGAAAGTGACGATGACGGATTTGTTCTCCCCTGGACACGTCAAGTCGTTGCGGGCGCAAATTAAATCCGACCGGGCCGCCCGAGCGTTTGAAAACGCGCCGGCGGGCACGGACACCGAGTACGTTGCCGCGGCTGATAGCGACGGCAATCTCGTGTCGTTTATCCAGAGTAACTTTACGGGCTTCGGTTCCGGCGTCGTCGAACCCGAGAGCGCGGTTATTTTGCAGAATCGCGGCCATCTTTTTTCGCTCGACGAGAACCATCCCAACTGCATCGGACCGCGCAAACGCTGTGCGCACACGCTCATGCCCGGCATGATTTTCCGCAACGGAAAACCTTATGCCGCGCTCGGATTGAAGGGCGGGCACGTACAGCCGCAAGTCCAGGCGCAGATCGTTTCGAACCTGATCGACTTCGGCATGACCATTCAAGAAGCGATTTCGGCGCCGCGTTTTAATCATATTGAAGCCACAAAGGTGAGCGTAGAGCCTGAGCTATCACAAACCGTAAAGGAGGAATTGTCGCGCCGAGGTCACACGGTTGTCGGCGGCAATCCGGAAAGTTTCGGCGGCGCCCATGCGATCGTCATCGATCCCGATTCCGGAACCTTCCTGGGAGGCTCGGACCCGCGCAAAGGCGGTTGCGCGCTGGGATATTGAGTTAGCTAGTAAGAGCAAAAAGTTGCAGAAAGTAGGGTCGGCATACGCGAGCCAAGCCGTCACCGCGCTGGTTCTGTTCGTTCATATCAAGCTGTCATTTCGGCGCATGGGGATCCTTCCATGCGCCGATTATCTAGCACCGTCCGTTAGCTATAGCACTGTGCCGGGCGATGTCGCGCCTCATTTTAGTGGCGCCTGTCGCGGATCGCGCTCGGATCGTTCCCTGGTGGAACCGTATCCGAATCACGCCAGCGCCCATGCCGGTCCTGAATGCGGACCTCGCCGCCGCCGAGATTTCCTACAATCTCTTTGGCGCGTTTCTCGGCTTCGCCCTGTGTGTCATGCACGCTGCTGGCTCTTTCAGCGCCAGATTTCTGCACAGACCAGCCGTCGGGATGCCGCGTAACATAGCGGTCGTTTTTCGCCATCGGGATCACCTCCTTTCTGGTGGAATAAGACAATTTCTCATGTTGATCTACCGCGAACACGTGCGGTTGCTCTCACAGCGAGATTCTGCGCCCTGAAGCGATGCAGAACGATTTGAGCCATTTCGTTATAGACCGGAGCGGTTTTCGTAGGGTCGGAGATTGTCAGGATGAGTGCGAACGGCTGCGGCTTGAAAGCCTCTTCATCTTCGACGCCGTGCCGTGTGAGAAGCCGCAGCATCAATCGCCAGCGGTCGCCGCGCTCGCCATTTTTACCGAGATCCCCGTAATATGTCCGGACGGGTGCCCACTTGCGGAGTTTCTCTACCTGATAGAATTCGTAAAGCAGGCCGGGATTCTTGTGTTCGGGCGGCACGAGGCCGACAAACTTTGTCGTTGTCGCTCCCGTTTTCTTGGATGTTTGCAGGCGGTAAACGCCGAAATGGGCATCGATGTGGGCTTCGCAGTATTCGGTTCCCCAGCGGGACCCGCGCGCCGGCGCGAAGGCGACCGTCATCCAGATTTCTCCGAAATAGCGGCCGTCACGGCAAAGCGAGGGCGGATAAGGAAAATCATTCCATTCGAGATAATAACCGGGCCGCAGTACGTCATCGAACACAAGCGTCGAAGTGTGCAGTGTGCATTCGAGGCAATAAGGGACGATCGCCGGCAAACCAAAGCCAAAGAAATTTTCATCGCCATCAGGAACACGCTGGCCCGATCTCGGATCGCGGGCGTGATGCGTCAGGAGAGCGCGCGCAAGCACAGGCGGGGGAGTCGGTGTAATTCGATGGTAAATCTGGGCGAGAGTCCGCGTGACGAGAGGCGCAGCAAAGCTTGTACCGAGATTTTCAGCGCAGCCGGCGCCGTTCAATGAGCGGATCCCAGCGATATCGGTTGCATCAGTGGCGCAGGAACCTCCGTAGTGGACGAGATCCGGCTTGATAACATAGTTGGGGCCGGCCCCGTGGCGGGAGAATGCCGATGGGTGATGTTTCTTCGGGCCGTTCTTCTTGTGATCAGCGTGCGAAATCGCGCCAACCGCGATTCCGAGCACACTGTCCGCTGGGGTTGTAATTCGACCGGGGTCAATTTGCGCTGGAGTGCGGGGAAAGTCCAACAAAGGCGGCGTGTCGAAGTTGCCGGCGCTGATAACGAAGGACACCTGGTATTTCTCCTGCAGATCGTCGAGCTGTTCGGCGAGGTAGGAAAACTCGTCAAGCGAGCAGACCGTATCTGTGCCGAGTGAAAGATTCCAGACTTTGTATTTGTTCGCGTGCTGCTGAAGGGCGATTTCAAGAGAGCTCAGAAGCTCCGTTTCCATTAGTGTCTGCGTGTCTCCTTTACTTGGGTCCTGGTTCGGAATGACTTGAAGATCGAAAACGCCGCAGGGGCTGTCATCAATTCCCGCGATGGCGGGATTGAATGCGCGGCCCCAGCAGATGAGCCCGGCGACAAAGGTTCCGTGGTCCGTGTTGAGGTATTCAGGGGCAACGTCAGACTGACGGCCAAAAATCCAGCTCTGAAGTTCCGGGATGTGATCGGATATGCCGCTATCAACAACAACGACAACCGGGATATCGCCAATGACTTGGTCGCGAGTTAGAAGTTTCGGCAGCGCCGTAGGGTTAAACATCTTGCTGCGGACGGTTCGGATGAGCGGCATGTACGATATCGCGCGTACGCCGACTATCCGCGAAAGAGCGTCAACATCCTCCGCAGAGCGGCACTCGGCGGCATAGGTGAAGCTTGTCGGGGAATAACCGGCTTGGTTTAGACGAATGTTGCGGCTGTGGCAGGTGTCCTCGAAATCCTGGACGACTTCATGCTGGTCCTTTTCTGCGCCGAAACTGAACAGGCGCACACGGGTGATAAAGCCGTCTTTGCCGCGGGGGCTTCTGCGAAGGACTTCGTCCGGCTCGAGACCCTTGCGACGGTACGAAGGTGTCACCGGCTCAATGGTTTCAACGCAAGAAAGTTCCTTCATCAACCGGTCTGACGTGTTTCGTTCGATAATGACGCCCAGGCGCTCCAAGCCTTCTGGTGTTGCTTTTATAAACAACTCTCCCAGGCGGCCGGCGCCAATGATTGGACAAGAGCTGTCGGAGAACAGCTGCTCGGGACGATGGCTCTTGGCTGCTGCTTTTGCGAGCAGCTTGACGCGCACCGGCGCGGCTCCGATACGCCGAACCTGCGGGAGAATCGCGTGACGAATTGCAGAGACCTGGGTTGAGAGCCGCCTGGCTGAATCTTTCTCTCTGTGCCCTGTTTGGGCATGATCAGTTTGATTGGGAGCCGTTCGGGTCGTGGCGTTCGACTATCTTGCTCAGCCATTGCTTGCGCCCTCCTTTATCGCCCATCTGTGAGCGGTGGCTTTCGAAACACCGAACAATTTCGCAAGTGCTGAAAAGCTATATAGCTTTGCACTTCGCTGATGAAGGGCCGCAGCGACTACTGAAAATTCTTTGCCTTTAAGTCGTGCAACGAAACGCCGCTCCTCCCCCTCTCCGATGGCAAGGTTCTGAAGAACCTGAAACGCATCGTTCAATTGCGGAGCGTGTTTTGTGGTGATTCGCCGGCGGTGGAGACGCAGACAAACCTCCTGAATGTCTGATCCGGAGAATCCTTCGGAGATATCAACGAAAAGCTCAAGCTCACGCGCGGTGAATTTGAGTGGACGGAGAAACTCAATCCACATTTCCCGTCGTAATTTCGTCGTGGGAAAGTCCAGGGCTAAGCGATAGCTGAAGCGTCGCCAGACGGCGGTATCAAGGAGCGCGTCGTGATTGGTGGCGGCGAGCACAATGGAGTGCCGTTCGAGGGAATCCAAATTCTGAATAAAACTGTTCACGACCCGTTTCAGCTCTCCCATTTCCTGGCTGTCGCCGCGGAGCTTTGCGATCGCATCGAACTCATCGAGGAACAGCACACACGGCGTTTTCGCCGTAAAATCAAAAATGGCGCGAATATTCTTCGATGTATTTCCAAGAAATGAAGAGATCAGGCCGTCAAGACGCGCTACGTATAGCGGAAGCCCTAACTCTTGCGCGATGAAGCGCGCGAGACGGCTTTTCCCGGTGCCCGGCGGCCCATACATCAGAAAGCTGAGTGAGCCCACGGCGCCGCCCACTTCGATCTGCGCGTAACTCTTGGCGACACTTAAAAACTCATTGACGGTGTCCCACTGTTCTTCTGTGAGGATGACGCGCGGCTCCTGAATGGCTTTGAGGTTGACGTGCTCAACAAGCGGGAAGCGGCTGTCGGAGTCAACAGGCAGTATTTTTTCAAAGGCCGCTTTGGCCGGCCGGAGCTGGTGATCGGTCTCTTCGAGCATTTTGCGCAACCGCCCTGCAGAAGCGGTATCGCCTTCTTTTTCGAGCTTGTCTGCGAGGAAAGCAGTGTAATTTCGTACTTTGTCTATGTCGAGATGAAGTGCGCCATTGACGATACGATACAGCTCATTTAAGAAACGATTTGGCTCTTTCATGAGATGATATTGGCATTACATGAGACGACTGTCAAGTTGTCTCATAGGTCCAAATAGCAGGGATCACGAAATGGATTTTGGTTCGTGGGCGGCCATTACGCGCAGCTTCGGCAGCAATATTACCTGCAGCGATGTGATGAACGTTTTTCACGCTCGTCAATTCTGAGATCTGGATATTCTGCGGTCGTGACCGCCGTGCGTGGCTATGCGATAGCAGATGCTATGGTGTAGAGCTGCTCTTGAACGAGCCTATGGCAGAATACCGTAACGTTTCAGATGTGAGGTTCCTGAAGCTCCGGAAAAGACAAGAAAGTGTGGGGACCTGTTGCGCACGGGTGTTGTTTTCCGGGTCGTTTGACCGCAAAGAACGAAAAGAGCGTAAAGTGGGCAACGGTGGACCGCTGGCTTTCCCAGGCGAGATAAAATATCACCACTTACTAAGTGACGGCCAAGGAGAAGCGATCATGGGTTATTTCAAAGATTTGCGGGAACATATCGCGGCACTCGATCAAGCAGGGCTGCTGGTAACAATCGACGAGCAGATCAATAAAGACACGGAACTGATGCCGCTGGTGCGCTGGCAGTTTCGGGGACTTTCCGAAGACCAACGGCGCGCGTTCATGTTTACCCGTGTGGTCGATGTCAAGGGGCGCAAGTACGACATCCCCGTGGTCGTCGGAACACTGGCGGCTTCGCGGCAAATCTATGGTTTCGGTTTACAGTGTAAGCCCGAGGAGATCGTCGATCGTTGGAACAAGGCGCAAAGCCAACCCATCCCGCCGAAGATCGTTGACAATGCGCCGGCGCACGAAGAAGTGCACATGGGGCAGTCGTTGATGGAAAAAGGCGGGCTGGGCGAATTTCCCATTCCCATCTCGACCCCGGGCTACGACTGCGCGCCGTTTACCACGGCGTCGCACTGGTTCACCAAAGATCCCGAGACGGGTCTGATCAACATCGGCAACTACCGCGGCCATATCAAAAGCCCGACGCGTACCGGCGTCTTTCTGAGCTCAAGCAATCACGGCGGCTATCACTGGCGAAAATGCCAGGAGCGCGGCATACCGCTGCAAGCGGCGCTGGTGATCGGCGCGCCGCCGCCGGTGGCCTATACCGCGCCGGCCCGGGTGCCGTTTAGCGTCAGCGAACTCGACATTGCCGGCGGTCTTGCGGGCGCGCCCATCGATGTCGTCAAGTGCATGACCAACGACATACTCGTACCCGCGAATGCCGAGATCGTCATTGAGGGGGAAATCTCCACGCAATTTTTGGAACCGGAAGCGCCCTTCGGCGAATCCACGGGTTACATCGCGGAGCGCTTGCTCAATCCCTATTTCGAAGTGAAGTGCATCACGCACCGCAAAAATCCCATCTTCGCCACCATCATCAGCCAGATGCCGCCCAGCGAGTCGAGCGTGATGCGTCAGGTCGCGGCGGAAGGAAACTATCTGCGGTTTCTTAGAGATCAGTGCAACATCCCGGGCATTGTCGAAGTGGTTTTTCACAGTATCGCCGTGCGCCAGATCTGTGTCATCAAGATGAAAAAGATCAATCAAGCGCACGTCTGGCAGGCCCTGCACAGCATGGTCGGCTACAATCCCGCCACCGGCAAGATGGTCATCGCCGTCGACGAGGATATCGACCCGCGCAATCTGGATTCGCTTTTCTGGGCACTGGCGTTCCGCATGCAGCCGCATCGCGACGTCTTGATCATTCGCAACCGCACGCCGCAGATGGATCCGTCTGTCTTTCCTCCCGGCAAGGAATTGGACAATTCGTTAAACGAACTGGCCGGCGCTTCGGCGATGCTGATCGATGCCACGCGCAAATGGGACTATCCGCCGGTGTCGCTGCCGAAGAAAGAATACATGGAGCGCGCCAAACAGCTATGGGAAAGGCTGGAGTTACCCAAGCTCAAACCCCAGGACCCGTGGTTCGGATACAATCTCGGTTTGTGGTCGGACGAAGACGAAGCGGAAGCACAGGCGGCAGTCAAAGGAGACCATTACGAGACCGGCGAAAAGCGCTTGCAACAGCGGGTGCCGGTGAAGAAGTTTTAGTAGGCTGCTGAAAAAGACTCATCTGCTTCGTTGCGCTTGTTCACCTCGCTCCAACGTACTGGACCGTACGCCTCCGCTCGTCGAACTGGCGCGCGCCTCGCATCTGAGATCTTTTTGAGCAACCTGGAAAACAGAGTTTTTAAGCACACTGCTAGAGAATGCAGAGTGGAGTATGATGTTTTGGGAAGAAAGCCTAGTTGCTTTCGTTAGAAGTTTATTAAAGCGAACTCGATTTTTTTATCAAATTCCCAAGCGTGCGAACCGCATCATCGATTCTATCCGATACGGGATGCGATCGAGGGTATGGAAAATATGAAAATCATCGGTCTCATTGGCGGAGTGAGTTGGGAATCGTCAGCGGAATACTACCGGCTCATTAACCAGGAAACTAAGACCAGACTCGGGCCTGAGCACTCTGCGGAGATCATGATGTACAGTATGGACTTCCAGCCGGTCGCCCAGCTCGAACACGAAGGAAAGTGGGATGACCTAACGGAATTGCTTGTTGATGGAGTTAGGAGACTGGAGCGCGCCGGCGCCGACTTTGTGCTTGTCGCGTCGAACACTTTGCACAAGGTGGCTGATGAAGTGCAGCGCCGTATAAGCGTTCCATTACTCCACATTGCCGATGCCACGGCTGACGAGATTAGGAAGACTGGGGTCTCTACAGTAGGGCTTCTCGGGACTCGATTCGTTATGGAAGAAGACTTCTATAAGGAAAAACTTTCTGCCCGCGGTATCAAGGTGTTGATTCCAGACGGGTCATCGAGGGACTGTGTTCATGGCATCATCTACAACGAGCTTTGTCTTGGCCAATTTTTGGAGCTATCCAAAGAACAGGTTCTGAAGATAATCACTGAACTTGCCCAAGCCGGAGCAGAGGCGGTCGTGCTTGCCAATACTGAGCTTCCTCTGCTCATCCGTGCTCCTGATACTCATGTTAAATTATTCGACACGATGGCCATTCACACGAGACAGGCAGTCTCGTTGGCGTTAGGCACCGGGTAGCTCCGCCAAACACTGCCTAAGAAAGAATACACGGAGCGCGCCAGATAGCTGTGGGAACGGTTAGAACTGCCGAAGCTCAAGCCACAAGCCTCGTGGTTTGGTTACAATTCTGGGTTTGTGGTCGGACGAGGACGAAGCGGAAGCGCGGGCGCCAATAAGGGGAGAACACTACGAGACCGAGGCGAAGTGATTGCAACAACGGGTGCCAGTGAAGAAATTCTAAGGCAAAGAACGCGACTACGTTTTGGGTTCAAATAGTTCAAGCCGTCAAAATGTTCAAGCGTGACCTGGGCAGATCGACATTCTTTCGCAACTCACTTGCTTGAGGACGGATCGATATTAGGACCGTCCAAGAGCTGCTCGGCACAGATATGTGAGCACGACAATGATTTACGCTCATGTGTTAAATCGTGGTGGCCGAGGCGTTCAAAGCCCGGCAGATCGGCTACTGAGACTCTGAACACCGAACTCGCATCGGGGATAGGCCGCGGGCCAATAGTGGGATAGGCGCCACGCGGGCGGCAATCGCCAGAGAACGTGGCTTGACTTTCGTCTCGGAACTGAGCGATACAGTTCGAAAAGTTTTCTCATGCGTCGGATTAAACTGTTTAGGATAGGCGGCCGTCGATGGCGCGGCCTAAACGGCTCACTTAATAGTTAGAGAGCAACGGTAACTTCAAAGGAGAACACAATGCGAACGACTCACTGGGTGATGACTGCGATACTTGGACTGCTGCTTACGGGCTGTGCGGGCATCAGTACCGGCCCGACAACGGAAGGGCGACAGGCTTTGGCTCCAACCGGCAAGCTTCGCGTTGCGCTCCAGCTTGGCAATCCCTTAAACGTAATACGGGACTCCGCGTCGGGTGAGATGAAGGGGGTAGCATTTGACCTCGGAAAAGAGTTGGCTCGGCGCATGGGGGTTCCGTTTGAGCCGGTTCTGTACCCATCAGTCGGAGCCCTTCTCGACAGCGGGAAATCCGGCGCTTGGGACGTCGCCTTTGTTGGGTTTAGTCCTGCGCGGGCGAAGGAGTGGGATTTCAGCGCGCTGCACCTGGAAGTCGAATTCGGCTACCTCGTCCCTGGCGGTTCTTCCATCTCAACAATGGCTGATGTGCATCGGCCCGGGATTCGAGTTGCCGTGCAGGAGAAGTCCGGCCCGGATAGCTTTTTTTCGCGCACGCTAAAAAATGCTGTGGTGATCCGAGCATCAAGCAACCCTGGCGCATTGGAGGCGCTGAAATCCGGGAGAGCAGACGTAATGGGCAGCATCAAGCCAATCCTGTTCGAAATGTCGAATCAATTGCCTGGTTCTCGGGTTCTTGACGGTCGGCCCGGCATCGATCCGCACGCTATGGCGATGCCGAAGGGACGGGACCTCGGCGTGGCATACGCGCGCCAGTTCATTGAGGACGCGAAGTCCGAGGGTCTGGTCAAAGCGGCGATCGAGAGAGCCGGTTTACGCGGCGTGATTGTCGCTCCACTCAAATGATGCTCTCTAACCGCGGCTTGGACAGCGACGCCCGCGAAGCGGGCGCGCGTCAAGCCGTGCGTTAGGCACCGGGTAGCTAGGTTTGCACGGATGATTTGCGCGGCAATCGGCGTCCGTGAGTTCTGCTTATTTTTCGCCTTACGATCAGCCCTTCGTTCTCTCTTTCTGTAAGAGCGCCTCAAAAGTCTTCACTGCTTCCGGACCGGCGCGGCGGTGAACTTGCGCGCTGATCTTACCGTTACGTATGAGGCCGACCAATTTTTCCGAGTAGCACATCCGCACCATTTCGTTCTTGGCCTTGGCTCTTTCGCAGGCTACCAACTCGGTGAGCGCTTGCTCTAAATCCGGTGCCCATGTCCATGATGATTTGTAAGCGACTACGCCGTCCCGGTCGATGATAAACGTGGGGTTCGTCAAATTGTGATAGAGTTTTCGGACTTCATTGCCGATGTCGTCAACGATGATAGGAAACGGAACCTTCGCTTCCTTCTTAAGCCGCTGGGCATTACTAAAACGCCTGCTCATAGGTGGTGGGCCGCGGAACGTATTCACCGGGATGCATCTCTACGCTGTAGACAAGAAAGAATTCAAAGCCCTTCCGCCTAAACCGGCGATACAACGCATCGAGTGGAGGACTCCCGGCGCGCAGCTGCGTGATGGTCGAGCCGCAAGTGAAACCTCCAAAAACCAGCACCAGGTTGGAATTGCTCCGATAGTCAGATAAGCGAAACATGCGGCCATCCAGGGACGGTAGCGCAAAATCCGGCGCTTCGGTTCCTACGGCTATCTCATTCCGAAATCTCATAGCCCCCTCGACGTGATGACCCACATATTTGGTGAGCGTTTGTTCCATTTCGTTCATGTTTGCCTCGACTACCTTTTTCAAAGGGGGAATTTGCACACCGAGGAGCATTTCCCCTCTTAGAAAAAGAGGGGTCAGGGGAGATTTTGGACAAGTTTACTTATCGCCCAACTCCTTCAATACCTCTTCGACCAGCGAGGGCTCCACCACCATCTGAGGCGTGACGGTCAGCGGGGTTTGTTTGGCGTCCTTTTCTATCTGCAGCAAGATGTTGTTTTCACGAGTATTAAATTCCTTTACTCGGTTGTAACGATTCTCATTCCGTTGCCGGGGCGATTGTAATCAAGGATATATATTCTCGAACGTCGCGCCGATGCAAGACAAGAAAGCCATCCTCGCGCTCTCGGTAGCGGAGCATTTTCGTCGGTGCTGTTTGTTGCTAAGGTGGAGCAAGTGCCCAATTGTGATGTGGACCGATGAAGATTGATGCCAGCCTGCTCGTTCACGACTTGCGCCAAATGCCGGCGTTGGCCCGCTTCGCCGATGAGATCCACTTCGATGGGCTATGGACTTTCGAAACGGCGCATGAGCCCTTCTTGCCTCTTGTATTGGCCGCCGAGCACAGCACGCGGTTGAGTCTGGGAACCAGTATCGCGGTGGCGTTCGCCCGCAGTCCGGCCGTTCTTGCCTACACCGGCTGGGATCTGGCGCGTTTTTCGAAAGGCCGCTTCATTATGGGTCTGGGCACCCAGGTGAAAGGGCACAACGAGCGGCGCTTTGGCGTGAAGTGGGATAAGCCGGTGGACAAGATGCGGGAGGTGATCCTGTCCCTAAGGGCCTTTTGGGACTGCTGGCAAAACGGCACCAGACTTAACTTTCAACGCGAGATTATCAAACTTACTTTAATGACGCCGTTCTTTAGCCCGGACCCGCATGACTTTCATCGTATCCCGATTTACATCGCGGGGGTCAACCGGCGCATGTGCCGGCTTGCCGGCGAATTGTGCCAGGGCTTTCATGTTCACCCGCTCCACACCAGCCGTTATCTCAAAGAAATCGTCACCCCCAATATTCAACTTGGTTTGGCCAAGGGCGGCAGGCAACGAGACGAGATAGAGCTGTCGAGCAGTATCTTCGTCATTCCCACCGATGATGCCAAACAGGCGGCTCTTTACGAATCCGAGATTCGCCAGCAGATTGCATTTTACGCCAGCACGCCTCCTTACAGGTCGGTCTTTGAAATCGAAGGTTGGGGTAAAACGGCCGAGCAACTCAGAACGCTGGCGGCGCGTGGCCAATGGAACGACATGCCGTCGCTGATCACCGATGCCATGCTCGATGCCTTCGCCTTGCGCGGCACTTGGGCGGAATTGCCGGCAAAGGTGCTGGACAAATATCGCGGCTTATTGGATCGAGTGAGCTATTATTTTCCCATCGTGCCCGGTGAAAACGAAGCAGGCTGGCGCGCGACCATTGCCGGCTTCAAGGAAAAAGCCACTGCTGCGAAAGCTGATTAATAGAAGGTTCTCAACGGTTCAAAGCTTGCCCCGGACTTGATCCGGGGGTTCAACAGTTCAACGTAAGGACAAATCGTCCTCGGACCAACGGCAAACGACCATCATTAAAACAATTCTCAACAAGCGTTCGCAGGAGGTTTTCTCGTCGTGAAGTTTGGTTACTACCTTTTGAACACTTACGTGCCGGAACTCGACGGCGAAAGCCCTGAACTGTACGCCCGCTGGCTCGAACAAATTGACGCGGCCGAAAACTTGGGCTTTGACTCACTCTGGGTGACCGAACATCACTTTCGTTATTTCGGCGGCATGATGCCCAGCCCATCCGTGCTCCTTGCCGCCGCGGCGCAGCGCACAAAAAAAATGCGCCTCGGCGCCGCAGTGTCGATCTTGCCGATGCACAATCCTCTGCGCGTCGCCGAGGAATTCGCCATGGTCGATCTGCTCTCGAACGGCCGGGTGAACTTCGGCGCCGGGCGCGGCATGCATCCGACCGAATACACCGTCTTGGGCGCCGACTGGAATACGGCGCAACTAAGACTGCCCGAAGCGCTCGACGTCGTTATACGCGCGTGGACCGGCGGCGAGTTCGAATGGTCCGGCCAGCATTACAGCTTTCCAAAGCTCACCGTTTATCCTAAACCGCTGCAGACGCCCCACCCGCCGATTTATGTGACCGCCAACAAAGATCCTGAAAGCTTTCAGATGGTGGGCCGGCGCGGCCATCATCTGATGACTTTGCCGTGGATCGCCACCAATGAAATACAGCGCCCGCGGATCGAGCAATATCGGAACGCGCTGCGCGAGGGCGGCCACACGGTGGAAGACAAAGACATCTTCGTCATGTACCCGTGCTACGTCGGCACGAACGACACCGAGGCCTGTGCCGACGCTCTCGAGCATTGGAGCCGCTGGCGCGGCTTTGCGCTTTCCGCTCTCAATCTTGAGCCCGGCAGCGAAGCCTATGGGCGCGTGTTCGCCCATCTTGACTATGACGCGATGGTGAAAGACAGCCGCGGAATTTTCGGCGGGCCCGAGAGCTGCGCGCGTATTATCGAAAAAATCGTCGAAGTCGTGGGCACAACCCATATTGGATTGACTTTTCACTTCGGCGGCTTGAGCCAGGACAAGGTTCTCAAGTCGATGGACCGATTTGCGCGACTCGTCCGCCCGACGCTGCGCATTTCATATGAAGGTTGAAGGCTGAGGGATGAAAGTGTGTTTGGCTACGAGCTGTGGTTATTTTTTTCAGATCCCCAAAGCTCCTGGAGACGCTTGTCGCGCCCGCAGCCATAGCGGTAAATTTTGTAGCGAATGGGGTTCTTCTTATAGTAGTCCTGGTGATAATCCTCGGCCGGATAGAATTCCGCAGCGGGAACGATTTGGGTCACTATGGGTTTTTGGAAACGACCCTGGAGATCCTTCTTTGACTTTTCCGCGAGGCGCTTCTGCGTCTCATCATGATAGAAGATGGCCGAGCGGTACTGGTTACCGACGTCACAGAACTGAGCATCGGCTGTAAGCGGATCGATGTTAGGCCAGAAGACATCGAGCAGTTTTTGGTAGCTGATTTTCTTGGGATCATAGGTGATCTGCACCGCTTCGGTATGACCGGTGCTACCGGTGCTGACCTCCTCGTAAGTGGGATTTTTCTTAGTGCCGCCGATATAGCCCGAGATCGTGGAAATCACGCCGTCAAGCTCATCGTAGGGCGGTTCCATACACCAGAAACAACCGCCGGCAAACGTCGCTTTCGCCGTTTGAGTGCCGGCGGGGTTCTTGTCGGCCGCGTGAACAACGCCTGCTATAACCAGAAACATCGTTGCAATTCTTAACAGCGATTGTAAGGACGTTACGCTTGTCATGCTTTCCTCCGAGTACGAATATCATGTCGCGTCTTTAGCTGACTTGCAACGCTCATGAAAAGTTCACATCGGTATTAAAAACTTAGCGCCGCGATTTCCGTCGCGTTAGGAAGAGTATGGCCAAGAAAGAAAGCGCCGGCGTTCTCATGTACCGTTTATGCGGTTCTACACCGGAAGTTTTTCTCGTGCATCCGGGCGGCCCGTTTTGGACGAATAAGGATGTCGGCGCCTGGTCTATACCCAAAGGTGAATTTGACAAGCATGACGATCCACTGGAGGCGGCGAAGCGGGAATTTCAGGAGGAGACAGGATTCGCCGTGGATGGCGCTTTCGTAGCTCTGGAACCGGTGCGGCAGGCCGGCGGAAAGCTCGTCTATGCATGGGCGGTCGAGGGCGATTGTCGCGCCGAATTGATCAAGAGCAACTCATTTCCGATGGAGTGGCCGCCCCGCTCCGGCAAGCGTAGTGAATTTCCCGAAGTGGACCGAGCCGGATGGTTTAGTCTGGAAGTTGCGAAAGAAAAAATTCTCAAGGGGCAACTGGGACTGCTCGACCAACTGCAGCGGTTTTTAGCGCGCGTGACTAGCTAGCGCGAAGGGAACACGAAGGCCTGGCGCGGATTGACTCCGACCACCACGGGACTACCCGCCTCCGGCAAAAAGACGCCGGGAATGCGGGCGTGGAGCTCGATATCGTTAGCTCCATTGCGGCAACGCAGCCGCAGCGAGGTCGAGCGTCCCAGAATCCGGGCTGAGAGCACGGTAACGGTATTCGAGCGGTGAGAGTCCTGTTCCGTTACCGTGAGCGAGATACCCTCCGGCCGGATCAGAACCTGTGCGGATGTGCCGTCGGTAAGGTTTGCGGCCTCGAAACGGCCGATCGGAGTTTCGACCGCGCCGCTTACAACCGTAGCGGGAATTCGGTTAATCGGGCCGAAGAGCTCCGCCACGTAGCCATTGACCGGGTTGAAATAGATCTCGGGCGGGGTCGCTGCTTGAAGGATACGTCCGGCGTCCATGACCAGCACGCGGTCGGCCATAAACATCGCTTCTTCGGGGTCGTGGGTCACCATCAAGGTGGTGACGCCGGTCTGCTTCAGGAAACCCAAGATCTCTTCGCGGACTTGGATCCGCAGGGTGATGTCGAGTCCGGAGAACGGCTCGTCCAACAGCAATACGCGGGGTTCCGGCGCCAGCGCTCGCAACAGGGCGGCGCGCTGCTGCTGGCCGCCTGACAGCATATGCGGGTAACTGTTAGCAAGACTGGAGAGGCCCGTCTGATCGAGCGCCTGGCCGACCCATTGACGCCGATCGACGCGCCGCGCGGGGATTCCGAAAACGATGTTCTCATAGAGGGTGAGGTGGGGAAACAGCGCATAGTCCTGGAACATCATGCCGATGCCGCGCGCTTCGGCGGGAAGATCGATCGACGTGCCGGCGTCGGCGGCAACCCGATCGCCCAAAGTTACCCGGCCTTGCTGAAGCCGTTCCAGGCCGGCAGTGATGCGAAGCAGGGTTGTCTTGCCGCAGCCCGAGGGGCCGAGAAGACAAGTCAGCTCGCCGGACTCGGCAGTCAACGAGACGTCGCGTACGACCGTTTGGCCGTCGAAGGCATGAAAGACATGATCGAGGCGAAGCAGCGTCATCGAATCAGCCTTCGGGCCGCTGTTGGCCTGGGCGCGACCGGCCGATTGCGAGGCTCACCAAAAGCACCGGCAGAATTCCGGCGACGACGATGGTAAGAGAGCCGAGGGCGCTCTGCTCCAGGAGCTCGCGTGACGCCAACTGGTAGACGTGGGTGGCGAGGGTTTCGAAATTGAATGGCCGCATGATCAGAGTCATGGGCAGTTCCTTCATGCAGTCGACGAAAACCAGGACGCCGGCGGTAAGAATGCTGGCGCGCATGATTGGCAGGTGGACGCGCCGTAAGGTCGCCGCCGGCCCGACGCCTAAAGTACGAGCCGCGGCGTCCATGCTGGGCGTGATTTTGGCGAGGCTCGCCTCGAGCGTACCGACCGAAAGCGCCAGAAAGCGGACCACGTAGCCGACGGTAATGGCGATGACGGTGCCGCTGAAAAGCAATCCGGTCGAAAATCCAAAAGCTTCGCGGCTGAAGGCGTCAATGGCGTTGTCGAATCGTCCCAGCGGATGCAGGACGCCGACCGCCAGCACCGCACCGGGAATGGCGTAGCCGATGGCGGCGAAGCGGGTCAGACCGCGCAGCGCCCGGTCGCCCGAAATCCGCAGGCCGTAGGCGAGGAACAGGCCGAGCCCGACAGTGACGGCTGCCGCCAGGGAAGAGAGTGTCAGGCTATTGATCGTATGGACCAGGTACTCGCTGACGACAGCGTCTTCGAAATGGACGATGGCGTGCTTGAGAAGAACGCCGCAGGGAACCGCGAAGCCGAGCAGGATAGGTAAGAGACAGGCGATGGCCGCGCCGATGCCGCGCCAACCCCCCAGATGATAGCCGGGGAGCGGCCGGTATTTGGTGGTGGTGTGATGGAAGCGCTGCTTGCGCCGGTTGGTACGTTCCAAAGCGATCAGGCCGAAGACGAAAAGCAGCAGCACCGATGCTAGCTGAGCCGCGCCCGAGACGCTGTTCATGTTGAGCCAGACGTCGTAGATACCGCGGGTGAAGGTGCTGACCGCAAAGAAGTCGACTGTGCCTAAATCGTTGAGGGTCTCCATGATGACCAGGCTAATGCCGATAACGATGGCAGGGCGGGCGAGGGGCAACGCAACGGTGAAGAAGCTGCGCCACGGACCGCGCCCAAGCGTACGGCTGACTTCAAGGACGCAGACCGACTGTTCGAGAAAGGCGGCGCGGGCGAGCAGATAGACGTAAGGGTAGAGGACTAGTGTCATCATCGTTACGGCCCCGCCCAGTGAGCGGATCTGAGGGAACCAGTAGTCGCGGCTGCTCGACCAGCCGAAGACATCGCGCAGCGCGCCTTGCACGGGTCCGGCGTATTCAAGGACGTCGGTATACACGTAGGCAATGACATAAGCTGGGACCGCCATCGGTAGCAGCAGCGCCCATTCGAACAGGCGTCTGCCGGGAAAGCGACAGAGCGTCACCAGCCAGGCGGTGGCGGTGCCGATGACGAAGGTGCCGAAGCCGACGCTGGCCGAAAGCGCGACGGTTGTTTTGACATAATGGGGTAGGACGGTCGAGGCCAGGTGATGCCAGATATCGTCAGCCGGCGTGAACGCCAGCGCGATCACGGTCAGTAGCGGTGTCGCGACCAGCGCGGCGATGACGAAGACGCCAAGCCACCAAACGTCGATGTGACGGCGTACCGGACCTAACAGTGTCTTGGCGCTAGCGGCGGCAAAGCCGGGGGTCATGGATGTTGCCCCCGAAAAAGATTGTGCGGACGGGCGTCTAGCGCAACGCTCCGTCCGCGGAGACGATTTCTAAGCACCGGGTTCGAACTGGTCGAAGCCAACCTCGTCGACCATGCGCGCGGCAGCGGCGCGGTGCTTGGCGATCTCGGTGAGGTTAATGGTGTCGGGCTTGAATTTACCCCACGCCTTGACCACGGGATGGAGCTCCACACCTGCCTTGACCGGGTATTCGTAATTTTGCCTGGCATAGAGGTTCTGCGCCTGATCTCCGCTCAAAAACTCCAGTAGCTTGAGCGCATTGGCCTTGTTCTTGGCGCTCTTGGTTACCCCTGCGCCACTGACGTTTACGTGAGTACCACGGCCGTCCTGATTAGGAAAGACGATGCGGATGGCGCCGGCCCATTTTTTCTGTTCCGGCTCCTTCTCATTGGTCGTCATCAGGCCCATGTAATAGGTGTTGGCGATGGCGACGTCGCAGACGCCCTCATAGATTCCCTTGGCGCCCTCGCGGTCGCCGCCCTGCGGTTTGCGGGCGAGGTTATTCTTGACGCCGTCGAGCCATTTCTTCGCCCCATCGACGCCCTGATGGGCGATGACCGAGGCGATCAACGAAATGTTGTATGGGTGTTTGCCCGACCGGATGCAGATCCGCTTCTTCATGGACGGCTTGGTCAGGTCCTCGTAACGGGTAACTTCATTCGGTTTCACCCTGTCCTTCGAGACCATCAAGATGCGCGCGCGCAGGGTCAGGGCATACCAGAGGTTATCCGGGTGCGTGAAGTTGGCCGGGATGTTGCCCTTGAGGACCGGCGAGGTGATGGGCTGCAGGACGTTTGCCTTTTCGAGATTGTCGAGCTCGCCGATATCGACGGTCAGGATGGCGTCGGCGGGGCTGTTGGCGCCCTCGGCCTTGAGCCGCTCGATCAGGCCTTTCTGGACATAGACGACGTTTGCCTTGATACCCGTCGATTTAGTAAACGCCTCCAGGACGGGATCGATCAGGTCCGGCTGCCGGGTCGAATAGAGGTTTACCTCTCCATTGGCGGCGGCCGCTATTGGCGCCACCGTTGCGAGGGCGACGGCGAGTGCGACTCCATAGGCGATACTGCGCATTTAGTATTGCTCCTTTTCTCCTGGTTAATTTAGCTGATAAAAAAAGTTTAATATACACAACTTTTTTAGTTTGTATATTCGTACAAACAACGCTTGTCAAGACCAAGCGGCAGGTTCAAAGCACCTTCGCTAGGAAGACTCACCGCTGGTTTAGCCGGTTATTGGCTCAGTGCAGGAGTTGTTGTGCGAGCGTGGATTTCATCACAATCGTGACGGGACGAGCGAGGATCGTACTATTTTAAGGGTCGCTTTCTTCATTCTGTGGGACGGAACCGAAGGATTAGATGCGCGGGCGTCGTTATTACAAGTGTTTCTGAAAGAAATTTCTCACCCGGCTCTGGTAATCGGCAGCAAGCTGGCCGTGGGCGAACTCCTCGTTAAAATAAAATTCGGCGTTTGGATTATTGACCAGCGCCTCCTGCAACGCTTTCGCTTGCGCAAAGGGGACCACTGCGTCGGCAGACGAATGGGTAATCAGAATGGGCACGGTAGTATTACGGATCTTTTCGGCCGGCGAGACATCTCTGACGTCGATGCCGAGAACGAGTTTTGCCCAGAATCCGATGAGATAGGCGACGGGATAACTAACCAGGGGAATTCTAAAGAGCTGCAATGCCATTGTTGCGAGACTGGCGTAGCTCGATTCTGAAACGACCGCGCTGATCTCGGGAGCTTTTTCGAGCGCCATCAAAGCCACCGCGCCGCCCATGGAAAAGCCCCACACGCCGACTTCCTTTATCCCTCTAGTTTTGAGAAATCGAACGGCCGCCAGGAGATCCTCGACCTCCTTGGCTCCGGCCGTGGAATAGCTACCCTCGCTTTCTCCGAGGTAGCGAAAGTCGAACAAGAGGAGGTTGAAATCATCATGCAGGAAGCCTAGTGCCGGCAAGATATTTCCCTTGTCCGCGGGATAGCCATGAAGCAGGATCAAGGTCTTGTCCGTCTGCTTTTTTGCTGGGACGTGCCAGCCGCGCAGCGTGAGCCCGTCCGCTGTCTTGAACGACACGTCTTCGTATTGCATGTTCAGGTCGCGGGGAGTGATTGAGGAAATGATCTTCGGCGGGCGAATGGAAATATAAAAACCCCAGACGCTGATGAGGATCAGAAATGCCAGGACGATGAGAGTAATGCGAAGAATAGTTGCGGTCATTTTTTTGCGCATTGTCACTGACCGGTAGAGAACTGTCAACGTCATTTCGGCTCGAAGAAAAAGAACACCGGTAGGGAGAGACGGGATTGTGGTCGGCAATTCGAGTGTGATACTGAAGCCTCAGAAGTCCCTGCCGGTGAGCGATTGGAGGAAAATATGCCCTTCGCCAATGTACGCGGTGTCAACGTAAATCATAAAGTTCTCGGTAAAGACGGCCCATGGGTGGCGTTGTCACCCGGCGGCCGGCGCGACATGGGCGCGGTGGAGCCATTGGCCAAACACGTCGCCGATGCCGGCCATCGCGTGGTGATCTTCGACCGGCGCAATTGCGGCGCGTCCGATGTGGTCATCGCCGGCGAGGATTCCGAATATGAGATCTGGGCCGATGACCTGCACGAGCTACTGTCGCAATTGGGCGCTCTTCCCGCATTTGTCGGCGGCAGCTCTTCCGGTTGCCGGACTTCGCTGCTTTTCGCCTTGCGGCACCCAGAGGCCGTGCGCGGCCTCCTGCTCTGGCGCGTCACCGGCGGCCGCTTCGCGTGCGAGCGCCTGGCGCAGGAATATTACGGCCAGTACATAGCTGCCGCGAACCAAGGCGGCATGGCCGCGGTGTGCGAGATGGAGCACTGGAGGGAGCGCATCGAAGCGAGACCGGAGAACCGCGACCGGCTCATGAAAATGGATCCCGAGCGCTTTATCGCCGTGATGTCGCACTGGCGCGAGTACTTCGTCCGGGGCGCCGACCTGCCCGTCATCGGCGCCACCGAAGCGGAGCTCAAGTCAATCAAAGCACCCGCCTGCGTTATTCCGGGTAATGACAACACCCACGGGCGCCAAACCGGCGAGAACTTGGGACGCCTCCTTGCCGACGCTGAAGTTCATATCTTGTTCCCGAAGCACTACGACATGGACTTGAGCCCGCGAGAAGAATGGGACGAAAAGGCCCCGGAGATGGCCGCGTTGTTCGCGGATTTCATGAAGCGCGGCGAATAGTTCGGCAACGTAGAGACAGACATTTCTCTGTAGCGATTCACTCTAGGTTCGGCATCGTATTTGTGGTGAATAAGAGGTTTATGTTTTGACAAGTAGTTTGATTGCACCAGTAAATTCACGCCGTCGTGATTCTTAATTATCCTAATACACAGATGTGTATACTTAATGGGTTATCTGGTCAACGAATTGGATAAGTAATGCCAGAGGTGTCTAGGTTCTTCGGGATTATCATCCGAATGTATGTGGAGGTGGGCGGACCGCATCATACTCCCTCATTTTCACGCGTATTATCAGGACCACGTGGGAATCTACGACATTGAGGGAATCGAGCGTTTGGCTGGTTCCCTACCGCGGCTGGCCTGAGCAGAGCTGCACCAAGACGAGTTACTGTCGAACTGGCAGACGTTGCAACAGGGTCGTCCGCCAATTAAGATTGAACCGTTAAAGTGAGAGGGGGTCCGCCTATGGCTCATGGAGATTCATCGGGTTGTCTCGTTCCAGAAAGTAGCTCCGTTCACTCTGCGCGTACAGTTTGACGACGGTACGTCTCAAATCATCGATTTCCGTCCTGTACTGCAGGGAGAACTGTATGGCCCTCTGCAAGAGCCCACACTCTTTGATCAGGTCCGGATCGATCCAGAGGTCCACACGCTTGTTTGGCCAAACGGTGCAGACTTTGATCCGGCGATCCTCCACAACTGGTCCGAGTCGAGCTCAGCGCTCAAGGCTTTAGTGGAGAAATGGGTATCTGAAAAGCACGGTCTGATAGGCTCCGCCACATAACCGGCATCGCGTTAGACCGCCCGTAGCTATCCCGATGGATCTACTCGACAACACGCTACTCCCAATATTCGCGTATGGCGTCTTTCAACCAGGCGATCTCGGATTCCTTCGCGTCAAGGAGCATGAACGAAATTTTGACGAGCAATGCGTCGTCGCGCACCTCCAGAGCCATGAGGCGCGCGGCCTCTTTGATTTGGGTATCCGGGGAAACTGTGACGACTCTTTTCCTCATGAAGTCTTTTATCTGGTAGGTCTTGAGTAAAGCCGACTTGCTCTTTGCTTCAGGCCGAAAATCGCCGGGATCGCCCTGCCGATTAAATCGCGCTCGCTGATCAGCCCAACCAACCGGCCATCTTCCAGCACCGGGATATGGCGGATTCGCCCCAGGGAGATCACGTCATTGACCAAATCCAACGTGTCCTCCGGGCTCAGTGTCACCGGTGAACCCATCATAATCTCTTTGACTGTCCCTTCTTTGCCGTTCCTCATGTCCGATCCTCCCGCCAACCGATTTAGTTTTCCTGCAGGCGATTAAGGAAACAGCGCAACAGATCCACATACGTAACAATGCCCATCAGCCCTTCCGCCCCGTCCACGACGGGTATCCCACCGAATTTTTCCGTGATGAGCAACTCAACGGCAGCTTCCAGCTCATCGTCCGGCGATAAGGTAACAGGGTCTCGCGTCATGATTTCCTCGACCTTGGTGTTAAGAGCAATCTCTCTAGCTTCCGGGCTGTAAAGCAGCGAGTCGCTTAGAAAAGATCGAATATCACGATCCGTGACGATCCCGACGAGTTCCTTATTGTTAACCACGGGGAGTTGACGGTAGCGATTCTCAAACATCAGTTCATCGGCTTTGCCGATGGTATCCGAAGGGCTTACCGTTAGAGCATCTTCTGACATCACGTCGACCACTTTCATCCAGTTCGCTCTCATGTGTTTCATGGGCTTCGACATGCTTTGGAAATGGGCCGATCCCGAGGATCAGAGATAATTGTCTATTATGTCATCGACCTGGGCGATCAGTGGGTCAGGAGGCGCGAGGGAACCGGTCCGGTTCGTGAAATGCTGGAACGTCATAAACGTATGCTGGACAGTTTTCTGCGAGATAAGTTCCCGGAGCTGATGAACCTAGTCGAGGTCAGGCAGGTGGTTGAATTGGGCGCGGCAGTCCACAACATCGTGAAAAAGGCCGAAAGCGAAGGCGTTGACCGGATCGTCATGTTAACCCATGGCCGCACTGGCATTAATCACTTATTGATGGGCAGTGTTTCGGAGAAAGTCGTCGCCCGGGCGCCGTGTCCAGTCCTGGTGATGCCGGCGCACAAGCGCGATATCGCCAAAGCTGCGTAAGCGGCCGGCTCAGGAGAGTTTTTCAGGAGGCGCGCCATGACCGCAAACGAAAAGGATAAATTTGGCGAAACGATGAAGCTGGTCGAACGGGCCAAAGAAGATATCTACTTTGCCCAGCGCGACCGCGAACTCATGGAGAAATTGAGAAACCAGCTCAAGAAGGTTGAGGACACCGGAACAGAGCTTCACTGCCCAAAATGCCACGGGTTACTGGAGACATACACGTTGCAAGGATTTACGCTCGACCGTTGCTCGGACTGCGGCGGCCTTCTGCACTTTCCCTTTGCTCTTATCTCCCTTGGCCAGCAGTTCCGCAGTCTTGTTGGCGCCGTATTCGATATGACCTAGCTCTTCGCTGACAATGTCCGGAAGCACTCTTTGGAGCGGCATATAACTGCAGTTGTAGAACTCCTCAAGCTGGTAGCGGCCGACGCGAGAACATCTATAATTCCCAGCCGCGGCAAAAACTTTGAAATTCTCGTGACATAAGATTGAAACCTCGTGGCATCATTCGTGCTCCATGACGATTATGTGTGAGGCAACAAACCAAATTTCCTTGAGGATCTTGCTTTTGAGATCGCTATGTAGATCGATTCACTAATGTTTGTGAAGGAACAAATAAGAATAGGCAGTCGCATAAGGAGGTTGAGACATTATGAAAGGACGTACACTCGTATTTTTAGGATGTTTACTCTTCAGCGGCATGGGCGGTTACAGTGAGATCGTCGAGGCCGCAGACTCAGAAATGACGAAAACGATATCTGGAGGGGGTGTCACCGCGAAGGTGACTTACTTGAACCCGAAGGATAACAACGATGAGCCTCGATTCCAGATCGTGCTCGACACGCATTCGGCCAATCTCGATGCGTACGATCTGAAGACCATAACGGCGCTGCGTGACGACACCGGCAAAACATATCTTGCCACGGGTATAGAAAACAAAGGAAGCGGGCATCATCGTGAGGCCACGTTAACGTTCCCGAAAGTCTCTCCTGAAAGCAAGCGTTTTGAGGTCATCATAAAGGACGTTGCCGGAGTGAAAGAGAGGGCCTTCCGTTGGAATCTGCAATAAGGAAAAGTCTTCAAGGTCTTCAAGGAGTCACCTATTATGAAATGTTTGAAGGTCATTTCGGTCGTTTCGATAGTCACAACTTTTGCCGGAGCGTTGTTGTTGCTCGCTGGCTATACCGAGCGCCTCTTTTCCGCTGATCGCTCAGCGTCCTCGAGTCCACCAGCCGTGGTTCAGGGGACAATTTGGGTGGCGGACGAATATGGCAATAGCATCACCGTCATTAATGCTGCCACCAACAAGGTCGTCCCGAAGCTGACAGGAATCGAGGCGCCGCACAATTTACAAGTCTCACCGGACAACAAGATTGTATGGGCCGTCACCGGCCACCCGGCTCTGGCCGTAATGATCGATGCCACCACGTACGCGCTGCATGGTTCCGTTCCTGTGGGAAACCATTCAGCGCACATCATTCTCACGCCTGACGGTAGAACGGCTTATGCGACAAACGGCGAAGATAATACCGTGACTGCGATTGACGTTTCCGCGATGAAGGCAGTTAAGACGATCGGGGTTGGCCGGGGACCGCATGGTTTGCGTCCAAGTTCGGATGGGAAATGGGTGTACGTGGCGAATGCGAACGACACGACATTGAGCGTGATCGAGAGTGCCAATCACAGCAAGGTCGCCGATATCAAAGTTGGCGAGAAACCCGTCCGGGTCGGGTTCTCGCCGGACGGGAAATTTGTTTATGCTTCGCTCAACGCAGAGAATGCGCTGGCGAAGGTGGATGTAGCGAGCCGGAAGCTGGCTGGAAAGGTAAAGGTCGGCGTTGGTCCTATTCAGGTCTTCGTAACTCCCGACAACAGATATGTACTCGTCGCCAATCAGGGGACAAAGGATAAGCCGAGCACGACGGTTTCGATTGTTGACACGGCCACCTTCGCTGTGGCCACAACTGTTGAAACGGGCAAAGGGGCTCTCGTTTCGTTTCCTCTACTCGCCCAAGAGAAAAAGGGAACGCCCATGAAAGAGGACATGCCCATGAAAGGGGAGATGCCGATGAAGAGCGACGGTATGAAGGGCAGCGGCATGATGATGGGCAACATGAAAGAAATGCACAGCAAGATGATGGAGATGAAAAAGGGCATGGGCGGCATGATGCAGGGCAAGGGGATGATGAAGAACGAAGATATGAAAAACATGGGAGGGATGATGGGCAACATGTCCGAGATGATGGGCGACATGGGGCACATGATGGAAAGCGGCAAGATGACCCCCGAACAGATGTCGGAGATGTCGAAAATGATGGGTGAGATGTCCGGCATGATGAGGCAGATGTCGGAGCGCATGGGACGGGGCATGAAGAAGACGCAGTAGATCTCATACGATTCCATTGATGTTCTGTAGGAGCATGGCGCCCTTGATGCTCGTGGCGGTTTGCGTGTAGCGATCATTCTGAAGGAGGGTGACGACATGACAATGACTGAGAGAGAATTTTGGACGGTACTGCATGGGCTGGTGTTTGGAACGGTCTTCTTGTTGGCGTTTGCCGGGGGCTTTGCGGGTCTTTGGAGCCTCCAACCAGCGCTGACGACCAGCGCGGGAATTCGAGAACGGATGAAAAGGCTTCTCATCGGAATGTGGACCATGGCACTCATCGCATGGCTTACGGTGTTTTCGGGCACCTACATTGTCTATCCGTGGTATCGAGATCGTGACCCAAGCAGTCCGAGATCTTTTCTGCTGTCGAACCCCGATACCAGCGCCTGGCATACATTCGGTATGGAGTGGAAGGAGCACGTCGGTTGGTTCGCGCCAATATTGGCGACGGCGGCAGCCTTCATTGTGACCTACTATGGAACGAGCCTGGCCGAGAGAAATCGGTTGCGCAAGGCGGCACTTGTTCTGTTTACCATTGCGTTTGCGGCCTCTGCTGTGGCGGGATTATTCGGGGCATTTCTCAACAAGGTAGCTCCTATTCGATGATTCAAGAGGAGGGTGTATGAACGCGTGAGCAGATCTTGCAAAAACGGACGGCGTTGCGGCGGCCGCAATTTTGGCCGCAGCTATCGGTGTGTTTATCACTGGTTCCATGACTACGTTGGCGGAGATTAGCCAGTCGTTGAGAACAGCCTTAACCTGGTCCGGGGCAGTGGGACCCCTGATTGGTAAATCCGGCATTGGCGTGGTCGCTTGGCTGATTATTTGGCCGGTTCTCCATGTGATGTGGCGGGAGAAAGAAGTCAACTTCAACGCCATTTATACTGCGGCGCTGCTCCTTATTGCGCTGGCTTGGGTTCTTACTTTTCCGCCGGTTTTTGAGGCTTTCAGTCACTAATCGATTTAGTACGGTAGATAGTTCAGTGGTCGCTGGCTGACGGCGCTTCAGAGATCAAAAGCGATCTATAGCCCCCGAACCACAGGAGTGTAAACAATGGCGACGCTGTTAAATTGGCTTACCGCAGAAGCAGTATTCGTCCAGGAGCGTCCATATGACTGGGGCTGGGGAATGCACCCGATGGGATGGATGGGAGGCATGTGGGGCATAGGCATGATGTTCATGATGTTGCTTTTCTGGTTTCTCGTCATTGCGGGTTTGATACTCGCCGTCAGGTGGTTCCTTAGCGATCAGAAGGAACGGCGCGGCAACGACTCAGCCCTGGAGATTTTACGGCAGCGCTATGCGCGCGGCGAAATCAATAAAGAAGAGTTCGACGCCAAGAAAAGAGACCTGAGTTGATCGTAACTGCTGAAACAACTCGCTCGTGCGGGAGAGCTTTTAAGTCATTATGAGGCGACCGCGCTGGTCGCAGCGCAGCCGCAAAACGTTTTTGCTTACGCGGACGATCCAGCTCGATTGTCGTCTCACATGAGTGAGTCGTCTTGGATGATGGGTGGTGGCCGGATGCAAACGGAGCTCGACGCGGGCCGCGGTAAAACAGTCGGGTCGCGCATCCGCCTGAGCGGCCGAGTCTTCGGGCTAGAACTTTCAGTCGAGGAAATCGTGACTGCACGAGTTCCTCCGCAGCGTAAAGTCTGGGAGACGACAGGCTCGCCGAGGCTTTTGGTGATTGGCCATTACCGAATGGGCTTTGAAATCGCGTCACAGGAGAAAGGCTCTCTCCTGCGAGTTTATATCGATTATGCGTTGCCGCAAGAAGGGCCCGCGCGCTGGCTCGGACTTTTGCTAGGGCGCTATTACGCTCGATGGTGTACTCAACAGATGGTCAGCGATATCGTGAAACGGTTTGCGTTCGCTGAATAAACTAGGACGAGTCAAAGCAGAACCAGGTACAACCAGTGCGTTGCTTAGCAGGAGACAGCTATGGCTCAAGAACAGCACTCAAACTTAAACAGCGGCTCTTGGGGGACTAGAAACAGGCTTGTCTTAATTGGGTTTTTAACGATCGCGGCTTACTTTCTCTGGACCGAACATCGGGCTCATGTCGTGCAGTTCCTGCCTTATGCTTTGCTGCTGCTATGTCCGCTGTTGCACCTATTTCATGGCGGGCATGGAAGTCATGGCGGGGATGATCATCAGGACCATAGCGGAAGGAACCCAAGATGACACACGAATCTGCATACGGCTTATGGTCGTTGGTCGTTATCAATTCCTTGATCTTCATCATCTTCGCCTTTAGCTTTTCCAAACCGCGAACAAAGCGTGATTGGCGCTCTTTTAGCGCATTTTCCGCTTTCATCGTGGCTCTCTTCGTAGAGATGTATGGCTTTCCGCTGACGATCTATTTGATTTCCGGGTGGGTGCTAAAGCGATATCCAAACCTCGATTTGTTTTCCCACGACGCCGGCCATTTGTGGAACACACTGCTCGGCTGGAAAATCAACCCTCACTTCGACCCGTTACACATTTTCAGCAACATCTTGATCTTCGGCGGATTTATTCTTCTGTCGGCCGCCTGGAAGGTTCTTTACGAAGCTCAGAAGACACACACCCTGGCGACGACGGGACCTTATGCCTATGTGCGTCACCCGCAATACGTCGGCTTTATCCTGATTATGCTCGGGTTTTTATTTCAGTGGCCGACGCTGATCACGCTGATCATGTTTCCGATTCTCGTGACGATGTACGTCAAGCTTGCGCGCCGCGAAGAGCGAGAAGTGCTGGAGGAGTTCGGCGAGGAATACCGGCGTTACATGGATTCGACGCCGGCGTTCATCCCCCGCTTTGGAGCCGCGCAAACGAAAAAGGAAGCGTAAAGCATTAGACGATTGTCTTAGACTCAAGAATATGGCTGGGCCAGAAGATGCCGCCGGTACGAAGCGAGCAGAGATTTTAAGTAGCGTAGGCGCAGGTGTTCTAGGTGCCGGATTGGCGCTTTTATTTGCCGACGCGCTGAAGCCTTATATGGTAGCGATTGTTCTCATCGGTTTCGTTGCGCACGGTTCGGGCATGTATCAAAAGCACCAAATCGAAACTCAAGCGCCAAAGGTTCGTGTTTGGTGGACAGAGGCTTTGTACTGGCTCTGCTGGTTGGCTTTGGCTGTCTTACTGGTGACGATCGTAGTTTCTCGGCTGTGAGATCGCTGTTTGGGCTGAAGCGTGATGAGATTTCGAGCTATGGTTTAGGCTCTAAGCTTGTCCAATCACTGATCGTTTCGCTATCCTATGGATGGTCAGGAAAACACCTCATCCATCCGGCGCGATTTTTTACCTTTATTTAATCCTCGCCGGATCGATGCGGTTTATCGTGGAATTCTGGCGTGGAAACCCCATCGTGGGTGCGGGTTTGGCGGAGTACCAGTGGATGAGTCTGACATTGATCATCGTCGGAGCTGGACTGCTTTATTATCAGTGGAAAACTGGAGCGCGCATCATAGATGGCACGGCACTTGCGGAAATGAGCATTGACGACATCTCATGAAGTCTATTAGGTTAGGAGGGCTGTGTGAGAACCGGACGCATTAGTCACTGAACAGTGACGAGGAGGAAATCATGTATAAAAAAATGTTGATTCTGCTGGATGGATCAAAAACCGCTGAGGCCGTGCTGCCCTATGCTCGAACCCTGGCCCGGAAGCTTAACCTCCCGGTGGAGCTTTTGGGCGTGGTCGATGTCGCCGCTCTCGCCACTCAAGTCTCCCGTGGCAGCTCTCGCTATTTCGACACCCTCATCTCTGACAGCGTTCTAAGCGGTGAAGCGTATCTTAAGCGAATAGCCGCGACGTTTCCCAAGTCGAACGTGCAATGCACTACTGAGAAGGGCAGGCCGGAGGAAGTGATCCTTGAGAAGGGGGCCGACAACACGACGCTCATCACCATGGCCACACATGGGCGCTCAGGGATTAACCGCTTCCTGTTGGGCAGTATTGCGGAAAAGGTCTTGCGCGCCGCGACCTCTCCGGTATTGCTGGTTCGCGCGAGTGAAGGGGTAAACAATGATGGCGAAGCGACTCTCAGCTCTGTGGTCGTTCCCCTGGACGGTTCCGAGCTTGCCGAAACTGTTCTTCCGACTGTTACCGCTTTGGCAAGGGAATTCGGCCTGGAAGTTATTTTGCTCCGAGCTTACAAGGTTCCCGCCAATATTTACGCCAGCGCAGAGGATTCCTATCCCATGCAGTACGAGGAGATCAGGGCTGAGTTCAGAGATGAAGCTCACCATTACCTGGAGAAGAAGGTCGCGGAATTGAGGCGGTTTGGAATCGTGAAAGTTTCTTCGGTCATGCCGGAAGGCTTGGGTGCGGATGAGATCATCGCGCTGGCCCATAAGATTCCGAACAACCTGATTGCAATGTGCACCCATGGCCGCTCGGGCGTCGGACGTTGGTTATTAGGAAGCGTAACGGAAAGCGTTGTGCGCCACGCCGGCCATCCGGTGTTGGTTGTCCGGGCCAGATGATAGGAGCTAAGGGCAGGAGGCTTTCAAAGATCCTTTTCCCGCTGCCATCTTAACCCCCTCTGCCATAGAAGCCGTGAAGGGTCTGCTAGGAAGAGAGATTAATCGATACGCTACCCCCCAAATGAATCTCACCCGCTTATTAGAAATGTTCAATAGACTTCTACTGGCACGCCTGCCCGCCAGCGTACTGCGTAGGCGATCCAACGGAGAGTGGTTAGGCTGACTGTTTCGATTCTCTTATCCGCGGGTTCTCGATCTAATGTATAGAGCTGAACTCCCAGCGGATGAATTTCCCGGACTTTATCGATCC
>JBBDNJ010000121.1:0-5779 GCA_040877705.1 Binatia bacterium
AATCAGGCGCTACGCATACCCACAGTCCGCGATTTGTTGTGATCGACCGAGACGCCGAGATTCGAGGCTATTATGTATCGACCGATCCGGAGGCCATGAAACGGCTGCGCCGGGATTTGACAGTTCTGCTTGCTAAGGAGGAATGATTTAAAAAGAATAACAAACGTTGGATTCGAGTAGTCTGGAAATAAATGCCGGGATTACCTAATCTATTTCACAGGAGGGAAACCATGAAGAAGTTTTTTCTTGTTCTCGCGATTGCCGCCGCAGTTGCGCTTCCCGCGAGTCCTACATTCTCGCAGCAGATGGAAAGACCTGCCGCCAAGGAAGGGCAGGGAATGATGGGCGAGGGCATGCAGGCAGGGGCCATGATGTGTCCGATGATGGGCATGGGAGGCATGGGAATGATGGGAGGAATGAGCGGCGGCATGGCGACCCCAGAATGATGGGGCGGACGATGGAGATGCGCGGCGAAATGATGATGAAGATGGGCGAGGTGATGATGAAGTACGGGAAACTTATGCAAAAGAAAGATACGAAGTAGGGATCCCTTTATCATATTGCCTCTCTCCTTGTGCCCTGGCTGCTCCCAGGCGCGGACTTTGCCGTTCGCTGCGGCGAGAGGTCCTGCGGTAATGCAAATGGCAGTGGATCTTACATCTCGGGAAATCTCTGAGAAGTATGATCGTTTTGCCCGGTGGTACGATTGGCTAGAGGGCATTCTTAATATCCTCGGGCTCAGCAGGTTGCGCCGGATGCTTTTGCAACGTGCATCCGGCAAAGTGCTCGAAGTCGCGGTCGGAACGGGAAAGAACCTGATTTACTATCCTCGTAATTGCCGGATCATCGCTTTGGATCTCAGTGGCGAGATGTTAAACGTCGCCCGAAACAGAGCAGCGAAACTCTCCATACATGCTTCCTTCTTGGTGGGCGACGCGGCGGCTCTTCCATTTCCGGACAACAGCTTTGATACGGTAGTCTCGTCACTCTCGACGTGCACTTTTCCGGATCCCACGGCGGCGCTAAAGGAAATTAAACGAGTTTGCCGGCCCGAAGGAAGAGTGCTTCTGCTGGAGCATGGCCGGAGCGATAGCGAGCGGCTTGGCCGCTGGCAGGACCGCCATGCAGACAAATTTGCCAAGCCGCTTGGCTGTCACTGGAATCGCGAACCGTTAGAGCTTACTAGAGAGGCCGGCGTGAAAGTTCTTAAATCTCGGCGGAGTTTCTTCGGGATCTTTCATTTGATTGAAGCCGAACCGGGTTCACTCTAATGGGCGTAGTTTCTGAATCTGGTCGTGAGATGACCCTTTTCGGTATATCATTAGGCTCGCTATGAAGGTTTCTTAACTCTTTCGACGCTTCTAGCAAGGAGTATGCAATGGCTAAAAGAGTGATGGTTTATAGCCAGCCGGGTTGACTGTTCTGTGGCAGAGCGAAGGAGTTCCTTTCGCAACGGGGCATTATTTTTGAAGAGAAGGACATAACGAAAGATCCGTCGGCAGTCGATGAGCTTGACGATTAGGGGCTATGAGGACTCCGGTGATTATCATCGACGACGAGGCTATCATTGGCTTTAATCAGAAGCGACTTGACGAACTACTTGCCTGAAGGGGAACTTTTCTTAACCTGAGACCGTTGTATATCTAATAACCAGGAGAAAATATGAACAAAATAAAATTGTTTCCGATGTTTTTGATCTTGATGTTCGGTCTTCTGACGTTTCACTTTACCGGTAGAACGGCGCTGGCGCAGGCTAAAAACGACAAGGCTCCCCCCTTCACGTTAAATCTGTTAAATGGAGGAGAGCTCAAATCTTCAGACCTCAAAGGAAAGGTGACAGTTTTAAAATTTGTGTCTTCTTATTGACCGGAGTGCCGGCAGGAGGCTCCTGCTGTAGAAAAAGTGTATCGCGCCTTTAAGAATAAAGATGTATTTTTGTCAGAGACCGGGAGTCCGAGGTTCAGAAGTTTGTTCAAACCTATGGTCTAAGCTTTCCTGTCGGTCTCGACGACGGAATGAAAATCGCCAACGCCTATGGATTTGTTGGCACTCCATTTACAGTCGTGCTTTCTAAAGAAGGAAAAATTTCAGATCGAAGAGCCGGACCTCAAAGCGAGAAGGCGTTGCGAGAAAAAATAGAGAAGCTTTTAGAATAACCAATGTTGCCCCTTGGCTGGTGTCTTTTATCTGTATTGAAACCCGACGCCCGGTCAAAAATCGCGTTCAACGGGAACATTTAGCTGGAATTCACCGCAGCGCAGAGTTGTCTCATCTCTTTTTTAAACTAAAACCTATCATGCTGATCGCGAAGTCATTGCTCTATTTTGTCGCAACAGGCGTATGTGAGCTTGGCGGTGCCTATTTAGTTTGGCTCTGGCTGCGGGAGAACAAGAGCATTTGGTATGCTCTGGCGGGGGCGGTGGTGCTGTTTATCTACGGAACTCTTCCGACGCTTCAGCCAGCTAATTTTGGGCGAGTGCAGGCGGCGTACAGTGGGTTTTTCTTGCTACTCGCTCTTTTGTGGGGTTGGGGCGTGGATAAAATCAGACCTGATAAGTTTGATATTATCGGTTCAGTCATCGCGTTCATGGGCATGTTGATCATCATGTATGCGCCGAGAGATTCCTAGCCAGAAGCGTCGTGCCAGTAACGCATGCTGCGCTGCGCCAGACATGTAGGCAAGGAGGGGCCTCAATATATTTTATATTTTGCCCGGTCCACAACTGGCCGGGTTTCAGGTGTCCACCGAGGTCTTGAAAAGCGCCAGATCAACTTAGGCGTCCAGAAGCACCACTAGAAAAGGAGGCAAGCATGCGGATTCACAACCTGAGCCCCGCGGAATGGGGCAAAACCATAGCGACCGGCATCGGGGTTGCGATCCTGACCGGCGCCATTATGTTCGTCGGTCTGAAGACGGGCATATCGCCCTTGCCCAAGTCGCTCGGCCTGGCCTTTGCCGAGACCCTGCTCGGAACGAAGCTGCCGCTTCCGGTGGGTTTTCTATTCCACGTTGCGTGGGTAACCATGCTTTCCGCCGTCTACGTAGTGCTCTTCCGCGATGCGCTGACGTTCATGCGGGCCTTCTGGCTGGCCTTTGCCCTGTGGATTCTGGTCCTGGTGTTCTTCTTCCCATTCGTCGGCTGGGGCTTTCTCGGCCTTGCCGTGACCCCGAAGCTCATCATTGCATCGGCGGTGCCGCATCTGCTGTTCGCGGTCTTCCTTTGGGGCCTTTGCCGTCTGCTTTTCCGCGATCAGGGTGAGACATACGGCCACGCCACGGCGCAGCGGTGAAGGGGCGGAATGGATCACCGGATCGGATTCGGGTATGGGCCAGGCGATGGCCGAGGCATTCGCCGAGGAGGGCGCCAATGTGGCGATTACCTATCTGCATGACCAGAAGGGCGCCGAGGAAACGCGGAAGAAGGTCGAGGCCGCCGGCCGCCGCGCCATCGTCGTGCATTTCGATCAGCGCAAACCGGAGGAGGTCGAGCGCCTGTTCCGCGAGACCGAGGAGAAGCTCGGCACACCCTATATTCTGGTCAACGATGCCGGTATCGACTCGACGGGGAAACACGTGGCTGACATGCTGCTTGAGGACTGGGACGACGAGATGAAGACCAATATCTACGGCCCGTTCTACTGCTGTCAGCACTTCATCCGGGCGCGCAAGGCGCAAGGCGGACAGGGCAAAATCATCAATATCACCTCGGTGCACCAAGAAATACCGCGCGCCGGCGCCGCGGGCTACGATGTCGCCAAGGGGGGGACTGCGCAATCTGACCCGGACGCTCTGCCTCGAACTGGCGCCGGACCATATCAACGTCAACAACATCGCGCCGGGCATGGTGCTGACACCGTTCAATCAGCAGGCGATCGACGATCCGAAAGTGCGGGAGAAGCAGGTGCAGAGCATCCCGTGGAAACGCGCGGCAGAGCCGTGGGAGATCGCCAGGCTCGCGGTCTATCTCGCGTCCGAGGACGCGGATTATGTGACCGGCCAGACCTTCACAATCGATGGCGGGCTGTCGATGAATGTCGGCCAGGGCGCCTGAGATCCCGCCTATCCATACCTGAGAGCCTCCTTGTCTCTTCTCTGGGGTTGGGTCGTGGATGGGAACAAACCAGACTGTCGATTTGATTGGCGGCGCCGTGACTTCCTCGGCGTGCTATCATTATGTATTGGCCGAGGTAATTGCAGACCTTTAGTCGGTGGTGATACACGATAGCTGATAACTTATTGCTATGGACGCGTGTTGCGAGACAAAAGCAGAAGAGCTAAACGCGCTGCGCGGTAAGCACAAAACCGTTCTCATCGTTGTATTAGCGATCAATGCTGTTCTCTTCGTCGTCGAAGGCGCCGCCGGGCTGCTGGCAAATTCGACCGCTCTGCTCGCCGACTCTCTGGACATGCTGGGAGACTCACTGGTATATGGATTCAGTCTGTATGTGCTTTGGCGCAGTGCGGCATGGAAGGCGAAGGCTGCCATTTTCAAAGGCGCAATAATGGCCGTGTTCGGCATCGCGGTTTTGATGGAAGCAGTTTATAAAATCCTAGCAGGCGTCGTGCCTGCCGCGGAAGTGATGGGGATTATCGGCCTGCTCGTTTTGCTCGGCAATGGATTCTGTTTTCTTCTGCTCTATCGCCACCGTTCCGACGATCTGAACATGCGCTCGACCTGGCTCTGCTCCCGCAATGATATTATCGCCAATGTCTCGGTGCTTGCGGCGGCAGCCGCCGTGGCCATTTTTAACTCTCACTGGCCGGATGTCATAGTTGGAATATCGATTGCGGCGTTGTTCTTGAAAAGTGCCTTCACGGTTCTGGGGGAGTCTTTTGCAGAGCTACACAAATTAAAATCTGCAGCAGTCACGTAAACTACCAACCTGCGCGCTAATTGGCATACGGCTGATAGCTTATGACATATAGATTCGACTATACGCTATAAGCCATACGCTACAAGCCAACCTCTGAAAGTGAGTAGCACATGAAGAGAAGAGATTTTTTAGCCACCGGATTACTAGCAGTTAGTACCGTGGTGCTTGCCGGCTGCCAAGGATTCGGAGCGGCGGAACATCGCTATGAACTAGCTCCGGAGAATAATTTGCCGGCTGACATCGCGAGGGCTCCTGACGAAGTTCGCGAGGCTTATCGTTTTGCGATTCTCAATCGGGACACGCTCCGCTACATTCCCTGTTACTGTGGGTGTGGCTCAGAGGGCCACACGAGCAATGCGTCTTGCTATATCAAGGACAGCTCGACTGCCGAGAATCTTGTCTTCGATCGAATGAGCCTGGCCTGAGGCATCTGCATCGGTATCACGCGTGACGTGATGAAAATGATCGATCAAGGCAAGAGTCTCAAGGCGATGCGCGCGCACATTGAGAAAACTTACAGCAAGTACGGACCGCCCACGCCAACGCCTCCGGTTCCATAATGTGCTGAAAAAGATATCCAGTTTTTTCAGAAGAACGGCGGAAAAAATCGGGAACATCAAAAGTCCATTAATGCGAAGTATTCAGGTATGGGCCATATGAAAAGAAATGGCCGCTGTCGTGAGCGTGATCGAAGAGATATACCGTGCATGAGATAGAGCAACTTAGTGCTTTGTCTGTTCGTCGAACGAACGCGAGACATTTTCCCAGTTGATATTTTCCATAAAGGCATCAACGTAGGCCGCCGCTTTGGCTCCGTAGTCGATATGGTAGGCGTGCTCATACATGTCCAAGGCAAGAATTGGCGTTGCTCCGGCCAAACTACAGGTGTGGTCGGAAGCCCACT
>JBBDNJ010000122.1:0-5742 GCA_040877705.1 Binatia bacterium
CGGCCCGCATCCGTCGTCGCGGTGGCCGGTGATGGCGATACAAGCGGCGCGCTTGCCTATGCTAGCACTGGCAGTAAGGTGCTCAGCAAAGCGCTCGGCGTATTCATCACCTTCAATATCGTATGTCTTGCTTGGGTTTTCTTTCGTTCCGAGACGCTCGAGGCTGCGATCATTTATCTCAAAGGTCTGACCGACTGGTCTGGCCCCGTCGAACTGGCTACTTTCTTTCTCTTCGCGCTTGTTACGGCTTCACTAGCGGCACATTTCCTGTCGGAGGATCTCGTGGAACGCGTGAGTGCGTATTTGGAAAAGTTCGGCACTATCGTGATCGGCACGATCCTTGGCGTCGGCGTACTTGTGATCTGGGCTATCGCGCCCGAGGGCACAGTCCCCTTCATTTACTTTCAGTTTTGAAGACTCCTTCAGGCTGGCTACATCCCCTTGGATTGCCTTGCTTGTTAGCCTATCTGCGCATCACCGCTGGCGGTGTTGAAAGACCCCGTGTAATGAACTATCAACCCCGGCGGCCTTGAGGCCCGCGTGGCGCAAATCGAGGGCATTCCATGAAGATATGCATGGTCGGGGCGGGCTATGTCGGCCTCGTCTCCGCTGCCTGCTTTTCCGAATTCGGCTGGACGGTCAATTGCATCGACAAGGATGCCGACAAGATCGAGCGGCTGCGTCAAGGTCATCTGCCCATCTATGAGCCTCGCCTCGACGAGCTGTTGCACCGTAACGTGCAGATGGGACGTCTCAGCTTTTCCACCGAGCTCGGTCCATCCGTGCGCGACGCGGATCTGGTGCTCCTTGCCGTCGGCACGCCGATGCGCAGAGGCGACGGGCACGCCGATCTCAGCTTCGTGTACCAAGCCGTCGAGGATATCGCGCCGCATCTCATCGGTTTCACGGTGATCGCCACCAAATCCACCGTGCCGGTCGGCACCAGCCGCGAGATCGAGGAGCGCTTGAAAAAGCTTCGTCCCGATGCCGATTTTGCGGTCTGCTCCAATCCCGAGTTTTTGCGCGAAGGCTCGGCGGTCTACGACTTCATGCATCCAGACCGCGTGCTGGTCGGCATCGACGACGGGCACGGCAAGGCGCTCATGGAGCGACTTTACAACCCGCTCGCCCTGCGTAACGCGCCAATCTTGTTCGTGAGCCGGGAATCGGCGGAGCTCGCCAAATATACCGCTAATGGCTTCCTCGCCATGAAGATCAGCTTCATCAACGAAATCGCCGATCTGTGCGAGGCTGTCGGGGCCGACATCCAGGAAGTGGCGACGGCCATCGGCGCCGATGCCCGCATCGGCGAGAAGTTTTTGCACCCCGGTCCGGGCTATGGCGGCTCATGCTTTCCCAAGGATGTCGCCGCTCTGATCCGCACGGCGCGGGAAGCGTGTGCACCGCTATCGCTGATCGAGCAGGTGCAGACGGTGAACTCAGAGCGCAAGATCTCCATGGCCGGGCGCATCGAGCGGGCGGCGGGGGAGTCGCTTGACGGCAAGACGGTGGCCGTGCTCGGACTGGCGTTCAAGCCCGACACCGACGACATCCGCGAAGCGCCGAGCCTCATTTTGATTCCCATGCTGCAAGAGCGCGGCGCTACGGTCAGGGCCTACGATCCGCATGCCCGCGAGAATGCCGAGTTGCTTCTTCCGGACGTGGTCTGGTGCGAAGACGCCCTCGACACCGTCGATGGGGCCGACATCACCGTGATGCTCACCGAGTGGAACGAATTTCGGGCGCTTGAGCTCGACGACCTGAAGGCGCGCATGCGCGGCAACGTGCTGGTCGATCTGCGCAACATTTTCATGCCGGCCCAAGCCCATGAAGCAGGCTTCATTTATGCGAGCATTGGACGCTAAGGGTATGGAAAGCTTGAACCCGCTTTATCCTGCCCTCTAAAATGCCTTCTTGGCCGTTCCTAAGAGATCCTTGACGCTGGGATAAGGCAGTCTTCTGTTTGATGACCGACTTGCGGGATGGTCACCTTTGAGCGCACGATAAACCAATGACGGATATTGACCCTGGCCAGCGCGGGCAGTGGTATCGGAATTGGCAGGCCTCGCTTGCTTTAGCTCGGCTGGTCGCTTTTTTCAGCCGCGCTGGACGCAGACCAGACGACGCGTTGGCATTGTCAGATGGAAAGTCAGTGGTCCCGCAAATTCGTAAGCTCTTCAAGGAAGGTCGGTGTGACGACGCGCTGATGGCATTGAGTAAGGCTAAGCCACGCACCCCTCACGAACGGCGGAAATTGGTGAATCTTCATGTTCAGATTCTACACAGGCTTTCACAATACGCCAAAGTGATCACATTGGCGCAGGAGATAAAGCGCCAGTTCCCCGATGACACGTTATTGACCCAGCTGCTCACGGCGTCCGAGCTGGAGGCTGCCGCCGCTTTATTTCATCGCGGTGAGTATGATCTGGAAAGGTTATGGACGATAATTGTCAAATCTCTGACGGATCAGGGATCCTCTTTTCTAGTTAAGTACTTTCGTCAGGTCGATCAGATTATAGCGAAAGCGAATCTGGGTGGCAGACTGGCGGCTTACGTCGATGACCTGCCCTTACCGGCTCCGATCACAAAGCTCCTACTGGGTACGCTCAAGGTTGCTCAAGGAGCCCAACTTGCCGGCGCCGAGCTCTGCCGAAAAGCACTTGATAGCGGGTTACCCACCGATCTCGAAAAAATTGCTGCGGTCGAGATTGCTGCTGCGACCTTCCACAAGCTCAGCGTGGGAGAGATTAAAGCCGGTCCGGCATTGGTCGTCGTAGAACCGGGAGCCAATCTCGATATCGTTCGCCTCGCGCTCGACTACGCAAACGAAGTTTACGTCTGCACGCAAGCCGACGTATTACCGCAGAGCTTTCAAGAGGGACTTGACGATGAGGCTCGTATCATACCGCTCAAATACCGCTCGGTTGATATACCGGAGATATCGGAGCTACGCGACGGTTTCACCAATGTATTTGTCCGCCATGCGGCAGAGCGCATACCGGCACTCATCAAATTCTCGCGTCGTGGGATCAACTACGTCAAGGCGCTGACCGAGAATCTGGGGCCGAAGGTTCACCAGTCGGTGAGCTATGCCTTCAATCTCATGAACGCACTGGAAACGACCGGCGCGCGCAGGGTTTTCTGTATTCTTAATAACAACGTCATTTTGCCCCCCATTGTGCGTCAGCTGGGCGATGCTCAGTACGGGGTTGAGGTCTGGGTTGCGTGCGGCGCTTCAAAGCTGAAGCTACGGGAAAAATTCGGTGTGGCTATCGCATCGTGCGATCCTTTGCAGGTTCTAGTAGACGATGTCGCGGAGGCAAAAGGCGTCCGGACTGACCTGGAGCCGCGTAAGGTGGAAATTGGAAACCCCTTCGTTGAACTATTTCCGCTTCCGGCACCTCAGCCGGGGCGGCGACGTTGCGTCATTTGCATCACCTGGAATCAGATCGGCAACCCTCTTCGCGCAATGCTCGAGACACTATTGCCGGAGTGGGAACCGATTCTCGTCGTGATGGACAGGCCGGCCGATGAGTGGATTTCCACCAGACTCCACGATGCGATTGGTGATCTTATTCCAAGTATGGCTGTCTACGTTCTGCATTGGAGGCACGCATACAAAGCGTATTTCACTGCCGATGATGCCGCCATTGCTGTTTCTAGAATCTTTGAGTCACCGGATCTCGCTGAGTTTAAGCTCCGGAACATTCCCCTATCCTCATTCTCTTACAGGGCGTGTTTTACTTTCCTGCATGAGGCAATCCACGCAGTCAGGCTAGTCAAGCTATTCGATCGCACCCTGCGCGCTTGGGAGCCGGCATTCGTTTTATCCTTTTACAACGGCTATTCGTTTGAGAATCAGATGATTATCCTGTCCGCGGGGCATTGCGGACTGCCCACCTTCGGAGTGCAGAATCTCCTGCATGGCCGTGACGACCGCATAGTCTACCCTCCGGTCGACCGCTACCTGTGCTTCAACAACTCCGAGGGACGCGCTCTTGCGGAAGTAACAGGATTTCCTGCCCACCGGATCTCTGTCATCGGATCGGTGGCCTACGACGCCATCCTCAAGCGAGCACGTTCCTACGATCGCGGGTTGGAACGAAACGCACTTGGGATCTTGCCGCACGAAAAGCTTATCGTAGTCGCAACGCAACCGGTCGCGCTCGCGCACAATACGATGCTCGTCGACCTGACACTCGAGGCACTACGCGACATTCCCGATGTGAAGGTGATCATCAAGCTACATCCATACGAACCCGAGAGCCGTGTCACGGTTTTCCGTAAACAGGCCGAGCAACATGGGTTGACGGAGCGTGCCCTGGTAACGACGCATCACGATATCTACCGTCTGCTCGTCGCCGCCGACCTTGTGGTCAACATGACAAGCAATGTCGGGATTGAAGCCGCCCTGCTCGACCGCAACGTAATCGCCGTCGAAATCGATCTCGTAACGCATTTCTCGCTCGGCGAGATCGGTCTAGTCGAGGCGGCACACACGCGAGAGGAGGCCCACCGGCAGATCCGTAGTCTCCTGTCCGATCCGCAGGCTCGCGCTGTAGCGGCGGCCAAGCGGAAAGCATTCTTTGCTGCCAATCCGGAGCTGACCGACGGCCGAAGTCTCGACAGACTGCTCGAAAAAGTTCAGTTTCTCGCGCATTGAGAGGCTCGGCAAATGGACAGCAGACCTCTTGCTTTACCGGCTCGAATAACGCTGGCGTACAATTTCAAATGCTAGTGCGCTTTCTGCGAGATGAGGCACCATTGCACCTCGTCACTGCAGATTATAATCTCGGCGCCTAGTCCGGGCGTTCACGGAACCGCCCACTGATCTTATGAAGGACTGGCACGTGGCGACACATGAAAAGATACACCGTGACACGGTCGAATACTGGAGAACTGTTACCGCCGACAATCAACCTATCGATAGTCGTCATCCAGTGCCGAAATTAGATGTCTTGTCCAAGTACCTCTCGGCGCTCAACCCGGTTGCGGGTCAACGAGTTTTGGACATCGGCATTAGTTTCGGCCGCTTTGTTCCTCTCTATCTGAGCCTTGGTCTTGAGATTTATGGTGTCGATGTCGATCCACTCATGATCTCAGCCCTACGCGAGTCTTTTCCCGGTGAGGCGCTTGAGGTGCGACATGATAGAGCTGAAGAGTTGAGCTTTGCCGATGACATGTTTGACTTTGTCGTGTGCTGGGGTGTTTTCGATGAGCTCGACCAGGGCCCAGCCCTGGCCGAAATAGCCCGCGTGCTCAAGAACGGAGGGCAGCTTCTTTTTACCGGCAAGAACTCAAACTATCATATCGATGACAAGGAAGCGATCGTTGCCGAGGTTGCCGCCCGTTCGAAAAAGCACCCAAACTATTTTACCGATTTGGCTGCTATAGATTTCGACAAGTTTGGGCTTCGCGTCGACATGTTAACCACTTTTGCGCGGCGCGGAGATTTCGCCGCCGGACGCTCCACCACGATCTCGGATCTGAACGCGCCTTTCTATGAATACCTGGCCATTATGCGTAAAATGCACTTGCCTGAGTACGATCGACGGTCAGCGCCGGCCATCTCAAGAAATTTAAGCCTTACCCTAGCAGCGAATTCCCCTAGCAACAGGTCAAACGATGTCACTCGGTAGAATCGAAAATGAAACGCCGATTCTACTGACAGGGGTCTATCGTTCAGGAACCGGGATCCTGCATCAGGTCGTGGCAGCACACCCTGACGTGTCAATGACTTAT
>JBBDNJ010000123.1:0-5709 GCA_040877705.1 Binatia bacterium
GCCCTTGGCCGCGGAACGCGCTCCTCCGCTCCTTTCAGGCAGCGGTCTTGACTTCCACCTTCTTCACTTGCGCCGGCGCGGGCTTTGGCACCGTTACCTTGAGCACGCCATTCGAAATGCTTGCCTTGACGGTATCGGGGTTAACCCCCGGCGGCAGTTCAAGCGTGCGTGAGAAGGAGCCATAGCTGCGCTCGACCAGGCGATAGTTCTTGTCCTTCTCTTCCTTCTCGGCCTTCTTCTCGCCTTTGATGGTCAGAACGTTATCGGCGACATTGACCTGAATGTCCTTCTCCTGGAGGCCGGGCAGTTCGGTGGTGATCTCGATCTCCTTGTCGGTCTCGACGACATCCATACTCGGCATGAGCTCCGGGATGCCGCCGAAGGTTGGCCAGCTACGCCCGAAATCTTCGAACAGGCGATCAATTTCCCGTTGCAGGACGGCGAAGGGATCGGTGGCCTCCCGCCGCGCGACGCTGCGGTCACGGCCAATCGGAATCAGCGATCTTAGAGCCATAGCGATACCTCCATTCTTATGAGAGCTAAATCGAAGATCTCATTTTAAGGAGAAGCCATCGAATGCAAGCATTGACATGAATCAATACCGAAATCGGGCTGTGATGGCCTGCAGGGCCGTAGCCAACAGGAGCGCGAAGTCAAACTTCAGGTCGACTGGGTTTCGACAGCCAGGCCCGACATCGGTTCGATCCATACCAGTTGATCTTCGACGCTTTTCACGCCGGGGATATTTTCGGCGGCAACCCGTAAGGCCCGACGCTCTCTATCGTCCATGACGGTCCCGGACAGTTTGACGACGCCGTTCCTTACGAAGACATCGATCGTCGCGACTGGTGCCCAAGGTTGTGTGTTCAATTCGGCGATCAATCGCTCGCGAATTACCGAATCCTCGGCGGAAAGAGGTTTCACCTCATGGGATACATTGACCAGAACCCGCATGAGATCAGTGCGGGTAATTATTCCAACGACCGTATTTCCCCGCATGACCGGAAGCCTTTTGATTCGGCGGCGCTCCATCTGCTGCACGACTTCCACCAACGGGGTGTCTTCGGAAACCGTATAAACCTGCTCCGTCATAATCTCGTGCACCTGACGTCCGCTTGAGCGCACATACTCCTCGGCGAGCTTGCCTGGGCCAATGATCAGCTCGATCCAGCGCGGCCGGCGGCGCTGCGTTTCCGTTTCCGTCCGGCGCAGCAAATCTCCTTCGCTTATGATCCCGACAAGATTGCCCGCACCATCGATTACCGGCAGCCCGCTGATGCGCTTTTGCAGCATGAGTCGAGCAGCATCGAGTACCGAGGAATCCGGTTTCACGGATACTACCTCGCGGGTCATAACGTCGCTTGATTTCATGACAGCGCTCCCTTTCGATGGCACCGAAGCTAACCTTTACGGATTTTGATCGATTGAGGCACATCAAAACTGGCGAGCTGGCGATCCGCAGGGCCGCGGCTCGGAACGGCCAAAAAGGAAAGTGCCCCGGCCGGGAGAGCCAGGGCCAGGAGGGAATGTGATGCAACCGCGCACTGATGCAAGAGGCCGTCTCAGGTCAGATCGGCAGATGGGCAGCCGTGATCGTTACCGCGCAGCAGCTGTTGCGCTAGCAGCTTTCGGCCACAGATTGCGCAGATCCGCGGGCAATGCGCTTCGTACGTCTTCAATTTCACCCGCCGTGATCTTTTCCGACAACAGCCTGAACACGGCCGTGATCGCCTGCGATGGTTGTGCCAAAGGCTCCGGTTTCAGTGAGGCCTCCACGCGAACGATAAAGTCTTCCTTGCTGCGCTTCTTGACGGGTGTGGTCGTCGGCCGCCACTGCTCGTAGTAAACGCCCCGCAGTAACGTTGGCAGTTGCGCGGCAAGATCGACCGCCTCATTGACCTGCAACCAGTCGCGCAAGGCGTGCAGCACCGCCCTCAAGACACGGTAGGAGCGCGCTTTATTGTTCCAGCCGAGCCGCTCGTCCAATTCGTTGATCCAGATATGGGTGAGCTGGATCGTGTGTTCGAGGCCTTCCAGGCCAATGGCGCTCATGGGCTACTCCTCGCTGACGTAGTTGGTCGACGACTAACCGACCAAGGCTTCGCCGCCTTAAGTCAAATCAAACGACGCACCGGCCGTTGCCAAACGGACGATTTCGTCAGAATTAAGAATTTAGCCGAGTCAGAACTGCGCGGTTCCGAATTACGATACGGCGTGACGTAGGCAGCGCGATCGCCGCGGAGTTCTCAAGCTGAGTCAATGTGCGCGAAACCGTCTCTATCGTAAGGCCGAGATAGTCCGCGATGTCCTGGCGCGACATCGGCAGCTCCACGGAATCGATATTGGTACCGCGCTGGACCATGTCCAGCAGAAAACCCGCCACCCGCTCCTGTGCGCTTTTGATCAGAAGCATGATGTGATCCTGAGCACGCTGAAGCTCGTGTCCGGTAACGGTCCAAAGCTGGCGCGCCGCGTCGCGGTCGCGAGCGGCAAGGGAAATGACCGCGCTGCGTTTGATCACCAGCACCTTCGAATCGGTAATCGCTTCGGCGGAGAACGTGTGCTCGTCGTCAATTTCAAGGCCGAAGACGTCGCCCGGAAGATAGAAGGCGCCAATCTGGCGACGTCCATCGGACAAAATCTTGTAGGTGCGCACCGTGCCGCTTACCACTTTGTAGAGATAATCGGCCGGCTCGTCCTGACCGTAGATTTCGGAGTTGCGGGCAAATGGCATAACCGCGCCCATTCTTTCAATCGTTCCATTGATGCCCAGCGCACCTGTGACCGGCGCTGTGCCCACGGAGCGAGCATTGGCAAAATGTGGTGAACTGGTTTGGGTCATCGTTTGCGTCGGCATGGCCGGTACCCCTTTAGGACGTGTTTGATGGAGCGAATAATGCCGATGCTATTCCGCAAGAAAATTCAGATAATGCCCCTAAGGGTCATCCCGGAGAGATGGGAAATTCACTCTATTTTTCAGATAGATGGTGGTTGGAACCGGGGCTCCGAGCTACGCTGCAATTAAGCGGGAGACGACGCTTCAGACAGGCTGATGGCCGGCTTGGCCGCTTATAACCTCGTGAAGACTGCGGTTGAGCGCATCGGTCAGTAGCGGCTTTTCCACGATTTTGAAGAAGCCTGCCGCCCTGGCCTGCTCTCGCAAGGCGGGGCTGGGATGACTCGTGATGAGGATGGCTGGCGTCGTAATCTGGCGCGCGCGAAGACGCCCCAGGAGTTCGACGCCATTAATGCCGCCTGGCAGATGATAGTCGATAATAAGGCAGGCGCCCATCGCGTTAGGGTTACTTGCGGAAAGCAGTTCGGGGCCGCTGCTAAAAACCCGGACGGAATAACCTTCTGCGGTTAGCGCAAAGCGGAGCGATTTCTGTAAGGCCGCGTCATCTTCGACAAGGACGACGTCCGAGCCTGTAACACGATTCATATTCTTTCTGTCCTGCCTGTTCCATTGCCAGGCGGAACAAAGAACGAATCGGTCAATAGAACTTTGAGCTATATCAAGAATGCGAGCCAATCATTCGATGCAGCCGAAGCCGGGACCTAGGAGTCATCCGCGGCAAGAGTATCGAGCTGAACTTCGCTGACCAGGGTCATCCGTACGAGCTGGGAGAGACTCGCCGCTCCCATTTTGGTCATGACATTGGCCCGGTAGACCTCGACCGTACGAGGGCTGATTCCGAGATCAAACGCGATTGTCTTATTGGGGTTGCCGGAAACCAGCCCGGCCAGAACCTGCCGTTCTCTTGTCGACAGCGTCGAAAGCTTTTGCCGTATGGCCGCTCTTTCGTCTTCTCGTCGATCCTCCGTATCTTGGCCACGCAACGCCGATTGAATAGCCGCAACCAGAATCTCGTCATCAAAAGGCTTCTCAATAAAATCGGCAGCGCCGATCTTCATCGCTTCGACGGCGAGCTGGATATCACCATGCCCCGTGATCACGATCACGGGGAATTCGATACCGATCGTCCTGAGTTGGCGCAACAGGTCCAGACCGCTGAGATCCGGCATGCAAACGTCGGTGACGACGCAGCCTCGCGCCGCCGACGTCGCGGTGTCTAGAAACGCGACCGCCGAGTCGTAGGCTTTTGGAGCAAAGCCGGCCGCCGAGAGAAGAAAGGTAAGGCTCTTTCGGACAGCGTCATCGTCGTCGATGATGTAGACAATATTGCTATTCGGCATTCGCCAGCGTCTCCTTGGTCATCATGCGCAGAGTGAAGCGGAAAAGAGCCCCGCCGCCCGGGTTCGATTCAACCCACAGACGTCCGCCGTGAGCCTCCACGATCGCACGAGAGATCGATAACCCTATGCCCGTTCCTTGTCGTTTGGTTGTAAAGAATGGCTGAAAGAGCTGCCGTTCGACATCAGGAGGAATGCCGGGCCCGGTATCGGCAACCGCAATCTCAATTATCCCATCGTCGCGATAGCTTGTTGCGATCACCAGCTCGCGGCGGGGCGTTTCGTGCATTGCTTCGACGGCATTTCGGATCAGATTGAGGAGAACTTGCTGAATCTGAATTTTGTCGACCAACACAAATCCTTCTCCCGGGTTGAAGCGATGGCTAACATGAATATTATATTCCTTGGCGCCGATGAACGCGAGCGCGCTCGCCTCTTCAATGAGTTTTCGCAGGTTTTCAATCGTTCGGTCGCTGTCGCCGCGTGCGACGAACTCGCGCATTCGCTTGATGATTAGGCCGGCGCGCAGGGATTGCTCCGCGGCCTGGTCCATTGCGTCCCGGACAGCCGCCATATCTTCGTCACGCCCGCTGTCGAGGAGACGACGAGAGCCCCTGAGGTAGCTGGCGATCGCGGAAAGCGGCTGATTCAATTCATGCGCCAGCGTTGACGCCATTTCACCGAGAGCCGTCAACCGCGACACCTGTACAAGCTCGGCTTGGATTTCCTGCAAGCGCGCCTCGGTCTTTTGCCTCTCGGTAAGATCGCGAATAAACCCGGTGAAGAACCGGCCTCGATCGGATTTCATCTCGCCGACGGCGAGTTCGATCGGAAAAGTCGAGCCGTCTCGGCGCTGGGAAACGACGACACGGCCAACTCCAATGATGTGCCGTTCGCCTGTCGCCATATAACGCGCCAGGTAGTCATCGTGTTCTTTGCGATAAGGCAGGGGCATCAGAATCTTGACGTTCTTTCCGGCAATCTCCGATTCCGCATAACCGAAAAGTCGCTCCGCAGCAGCGCTAAAGGATTGAATGATTCCATGTTCATCGATGACGATCATGGCCTCGGGAACAGTTTCCAGAATGGAGCGCAAGTGGGCCTCGCGCGCCATGAGATCTTTGGTTATTTCGTTCGCATGGAGTTTGTTGGTCCGCATCTGATCGCCGACCCATGCGATACCAACCCCGGTCACAGCCCAGATCGATATGAACACGAGTTCACCTGTCCAGGTCGGAATGCCGTGCACGAAAAACATATTGAGAGCGATGCTCAATGCGGTGGCCAGGATTCCAGAACTGAGTCCTCCGGTGACGCTTGCAATCAGCGCGGCCGGTGCAACCGCGATAAAGGGGGCGTATTCGCCCAAAAAGGGGTCAAGCGCGGCCTGTACGGCGAAGCCAATGCCAACCGCCGCGAGTCCCGGGCCATACTGAATCGCGGCAATGCGAATGGCAGTCGTCATTTTATCGGCCGGCTGCAATCCTGGCATTTGAGAAAACACCCCCCCTTTAT
>JBBDNJ010000124.1:0-5640 GCA_040877705.1 Binatia bacterium
AGCTTCAGCAGCGTCCGGCGCCGCGCGGCGGCGGCATGTTTCCGGTTGATCGGTTCCAGATTGTGAAGCACAAGCCTGAACCCGCCAATATCGAACGATCTATGCGATATTGGGACAAGGCCGGCACCGCTGACGGCGGCGCTTATACGGCTGGCGTATTGATGCACAAGCTGCGGGATGGGCGGTTCTGCGTTTCCGATGTGCAGCGCAAACAGCTATCGGCGCTGGATCGTGAAAAGCTCATTAAGAAGATCGCAGTAAACGATGGCGAAGACGTGCTGATCGGGATCGAGCAAGAGCCCGGCAGTGGCGGCAAGGAAAGCGCTGAAGGTACAATCCGCATGCTGGCGGGGTGGCGCGCGCAGGCGGATCGCCCAACCGGCGATAAGGTCATTCGCGCCGAGCCCTATGCTGCGCAGGTGGAGAACAGCAATATATTGCTTTGCCGCGGCGAATGGGTTACAGAGTTCTTGCGCGAACATGAGAGCTTCCCAAATGGGAAATACAAGGATCAGGTTGACGCCGCCTCGGCAGCGTTTACCCTGCTTCTGAATAAGTCGGTCACAAAATGCAGAGAGCTTCTGATTTGACGGTAGCAGCACAAAGCAATGCAGTCCTGGCGATGGAGGCGGAACGCACCCTGCCGCGGACGCTGATGGGCGGAACCATGGCGATGCGGCGCGCTCGCATCAAATACCTGCCGCAAGAGCCTGCTGAGACCGATAAAGCCTACGAGATCAGGCTAGAACGCTCGTTTCTGTTCAACGGCTATGCCAAGACTGTGGGCGACATGGCTGGCAAGGTGTTCACCAAGCCGATTGCGCTTGGCGATGACATGCCGCCGGAGTTGATCGGCTATGCCGAGAACATTGATCTGACCGGGCAAAACTTGGACGTGTTCTCGCATGCGGTGTTCTCCGACGCGCTGGCCGAGGGGATTAGCTATATCCTGGTCGAGATGGACCGGGCGCCGACAAACGAAGATGGCTCGCCTGTTCGCCTGAACCGCGCTCAAGAAGCCGCCATGAACCGCCGCCCTTGGATGGTGCATGTCAAAGCCCGGCAGGTGCTAGGGTGGCGCTCGCAAGCCGTCAACGGCGTCGAGACACTAACGCAGTTCCGATTTATCGAAACCGTCACCGAAGACGATGGCGAGTTCGGCGAGGAAGACGTTGAACAGGTCAGGGTGTTCTCGCGCGAAGGCTCAACCGCGACATGGGCGATCTATCGCAGGACCGGCGAAACGCAAGCCGGCGGCACTGGCGGGCAGGCTTGGGCGCTGCACGATGAAGGGCCAATCACGATTGGCGAGATTGCCATTTGCCCTGTCTATGTGGCGCGGACGGGTTTCATGCGGGGGACGCCACCGCTGGCAAACCTTGCAGAATCCAACCTTGCGCACTGGCAATCGCAGTCTGACCAGCGCAATATCCTGCACGTTGCTCGTGTCCCTATCCTATTCGGTGCTGGGATTGACGACACCGAAAGCTGGGCCATCGGCGCTAACCGTATGGTCACTTCGACCAATCCGGAGGCAAAGCTGGAATATGTCGAGCACTCCGGCGCGGCGATTGAATCGGGCCGGCAGGATTTGAAAGACCTGGAATTTCAGATGCAGGTACTGGGCTTGGAATTGCTCGTTCCAAAGCCTGGCGGGCAGACGGCGACCGGCGCAGCCATCGATCAAGCCAAGATGAACGCTCCGTTGTCCATGATGGCGAACGCGCTCAAGGATGCGCTCGAACAGGCGTTCGGCTTTATGGCGATGTTTGTGGGGTTGAGCCGAGACCAAGGCGGCGGCAGCCTTACGGTCAACACCGACTTCGGCGTTTCCTTGCGTGACGCGCAAGACGTGGTGGCGTTGCTGGACGCGGTGAAAAGCCAAATCATCAGTCGTGAGACGTTCATCAAGGAAATGCAGCGCCGTGGCGTTCTAGCCGATGACATGATGACGGATGAGGAAATCGGACGCATTGCCGCCGAAGGGTTTGCGATGCTTGAGGATGATGAGATTGATGGTCAATGAGCGGACGCCATTGGCTGAACCGGCGCGGATGCGTCAACTAACGGGCGGATGCCCAGAAAGCAGCTACCATGCAGCTTAAGACAGTTGAAATCGAAGGCAAGACTTACGCGGAAATCAGCGATGGCAAGCCTTTGTATGTCCATGAGGATGGCAAGGAAGTAGCGTTCGACGCGCCTGGCACCATCAACACAATCACGCGATTGAACGGCGAAGCCAAAGGCCACCGCGAAGCCAAGGAAGCCGCGGAAGGCAAGCTAAAATCGTTCGAGGGCATAGATGATCCAGACGCAGCCAAAAGCGCGTTGCAGACGCTCAAGAACCTGGACGATAAAAAGCTCGTCGATGCCGGCGAGGTCGAGCGCGTCAAGGCGGAGGCGATCAAGGCCGTTGAGGACAAATACAAGCCGACGATCGAAAGGGCCGAAACGCTAGAGCGTCAGCTTCGTGACGAAAAGATCGGCGGCAGCTTTGCGCGGTCGAAGTTCATCACCGAGAAACTAGCCGTCCCCGCTGACATCGTGCAATCCAAGTTCGGCGCGGCGTTCTCCGTCGAGGAAGACGGGCGCATCGTTGCCAAAGGCCAGGACGGAAATCCGATCTACAGCGCGTCCAAGCCAGGCGAAATCGCAGAGTTTGACGAAGCGCTGGAAATCATGGTACAGAATTACCCCAATCGAGACTATATCCTGAAGGGGAATGGTCACGGCGGCGGCGGCGCTCGCAACGGTTCCGGTGGCGGTGGATCGAAAACCATCAGTCGATCGGAGTTCGAAAAGATGCCGCCGGCAGAACAACACGCTAAGATCGTGAACGAGAAGTTTACGGTCACAGACTAAGGCGATACGTTATTGAGCCGATCCCCGGATAGGGTGACGCGCATGGGCCGGATGGCTCGGTCTGGGTAAGCCTGGATCAAATCATATTTCATGATGCCATCCCGGAGGTAAATTCCCCATGGCGAACACCCTAACCGGCCTTTTCCCGGTACTCTACAATGCAATGAACGTCGTCTCGCGCGAGATGGTCGGCCTTGTTGCCGCGGTTTCCCGTGACGCCACCGCTTCCCAAGCCGCTCTGAATCAGACCGTGCGCTCGCCTGTCGTGGGCGCAATGACCGCTGCGGACATCACGCCCGGCAACATCGCGGCCAGCGGCACCGATCAGACCATTGAGACTGTCGATATCAGCATCTCCAAGTCGCGCAAGGTGTCGTTCAACCTGACTGGCGAGGAAGAGCGCGGCCTTGGTTCGAGCAATCAAACGATTGCCGAACAGCGGTTCGCGCAGGCCATGCGGACGCTGGTCAACGAGATGGAGGATGATCTCGCCGCGCTCTATGTCAACGCCTCCCGCGCATACGGCACAGCCGGAACGGTCCCGTTCGGCACCGGCGACGACCTGACCGCGCTCACCGAGACCATGCGCATCCTGGACGACAACGGCGCGCCGCGTTCGGATCGGCACGTTGTTCTCGGGAGCGCCGCGGTCGCGAAGCTGCTGGGCAAGCAGCCCGCCCTGTTCAAGGTCAACGAGGCGGGTTCCGCGATCGAGCGTCGGTTCGGTGAATTGCAGCCGATGTTCGGCGCGCAAATGCATTCGTCTGGTCAAATTCGCGCGCACACTCCGGGCGGCGCCACTGGCCGCTTGGTCAATGAGGCTGCCGGCTATGCGGTTGGCGATACGTCGATTACCTTCGACACCGGCTCGGGCGCGTTCCTGGCCGGTGACGTTGTGACATTCGACGGCAACGATGAACAGTACGTTGTACAGGCGACGGCAACGACGCCGTTGGTGCTCAACAACCCTGGCCTGATCCTCGCCATCGCGGACGACGACGCCATCGCGGTGCAGGCGGCGTACACTGCCAACATGGCCTTCAGCCGTGACGCGATTCAGCTTGCGGCCCGCGTTCCCGCAACGCCGACCGGCGGGGACCAGGCCGATGATCGCATGATCGTCACCGATCCGATGTCCGGCGTGTCGTTCGAGGTCTCGGTCTATCGCCAGTATCGCCAGGTCTCCTACGAGGTCGCGGCGGCATGGGGCGTGAAAGCCGTCAAGGGCGAGCACCTTGCCCTGCTGATTGGCTAACCTTACTGAGGGGGTGGCATTCGCTGTCCCCTCGACTAAGGCTAGCCCGGAAGGTGACTATGACGGTTCCAATTGACCATGTTCTGATGATGCGAGACGGCAAGGCTGCTCACGTCCACGACAGCGAGCAAAGGCTGTGGGAAGGACAGGGCTGGGAATTGGTAAAGGACGCAACCCCGGAACCTGATGCGCCCGCCAAGCCGCGCGGCAGGCCGCGTAAGGCTGCCGCCTGATGCTCTCCTACACAATCCTGGCAGTGACAGCCGCTGACGCCACCACCTACATGGAGGCTCGCGGGAAGGCGGCATGGCCCGCTGATGCCGATGACCGCACCGAAGCGCTGCGCCGTGGCCAGGACTACATCGCCCGCGAATACAATGAGCGCTGGGCCGAGGAATGGGAAAACGACGACGCGCCGGAGTTGGTGCAGTTTGCGATCTATGAGGCGGCGTTGGCCGAAGCTGTGACGCCAGGGCTTTTGTCTCCGACCGTAAAAGCGATCGACGCGAAAATTCTGACCAAAGCACCGGAAGTCGAATGGACGCCTGTTGGTGGACTGAGTGGCGTTTCATCGTTGAAGCCGCGGCTCATGCACATTGAAGCGCTGCTGAGGCCCGTTCTCACCGCTACCGGAACCGTTTTGGTTCGAGCATAAAGAGGAAATACAAATGGCGCGCGCAGGCATTGTCTCAGTACCGAAGCGAACCGTCACCCAGCTAACCAACGCTGACGTGGCCGGCGACATCACGTTCCAGCATATCCGAGGCGACGTTGCCCGCGTGATCGGCACCACGACCGCGACCGCGCCATCGGTGGCGGATTTTGATAACGGCGTACGGTATCAGCAGCTTGAAGGCGAGCGCGGGACCACGCTTGCTGCGCTGTTCCCCGGCGCCAGCTACGTACGGCTCTGGGCCTATACGACCGACGGCGCGGCATTCGTGGTCTATCATGCGTAGCCCGCTTGACGGTCCGCTGCGTGGGTTTCGGTCGCCGTTTGGGGTGGTGAGCGTTGCCGCAGTCCCTGCCTTCGTCTCCACCTGGGAAACGTCGAACACGTCCACCGGCAGCAGTACGTCCACGCAGATCGCCCTGCCGCTTACAAGCGCGGGCACGTATGCTTTCGATGTCGATTGGGGCGACGGCTCCAGCGACACAATCACGGTATGGGATCAGGCTGAGACGACGCACACGTACGCCAGTGCGGGCGAGTATGAGGTGCGGATCACCGGGACGATTGAGGGGTGGCGGTTCAATAACGGTGGCGACAAGCTTAAAATTCTGGCCGCTGTCGGCGGCGGGATACTGAATCCGGGGAGCGATAACGGGCAGTTTTACGGCTGCTCGAACATGGCGTCTCTAAGCGGCCTTGTGACAGCTGGCGTCACGGATATGGCTGTTATGTTCCGCGACTGTTCTGGTTTGACAGCGCTGGACGTCACTGGATTTAATACCAGTTCTGTTTCAAGTATGGCCTTTATGTTCAATGGTTGCTCTGGCCTGACAGCACTAGATGTTACTGG
>JBBDNJ010000125.1:0-29598 GCA_040877705.1 Binatia bacterium
GTATTATCTGGGGAAATAAAGAGTAAGGCGAATCATAGAAAAACGGAAGGGGAAAACACATGTCAGAACGAAAACACCTTGAAGGATTCGGTAGCATTTACCGCAAATCGTTCAAGAGAAAGCGCAGCGACGGAACGGAATACCAGTACGTTTCGCCGAACTGGACTGTTGTTTATTACCACCACGGCGAGGAGCTGCGCGAGCAAGTCGATTCAACCGAAGAGCGCGACGCGCTGAAGTTGCTAAAGCGCCGCGTCCAAGATCTCGGCCGCGGCATCATCGGCAGCAAAGAAGAGCGGGTTACATTCGAGCAACTGACCGACAATCTTAAAACCGACTACCAGGTAAACGCCAAGCGGTCCCTTGCCAGTATCGAGCTTTCCATTTCCCACTTAGAGAAATTCTTTGCTGGCGACAAAGCGCGGTACATTACCACGGACAGAATCAACTCCTACATTGCCAAGCGCCAGGAGCAAGGCGCCGCGAACGGTTCGATCAACCGTGAGCTTTCCGCCTTGAAGCGATCTTTCTCCCTTGCCATCCAAGCGGGGAAGCTGTTTCACCGTCCCTACGTTCCAATGCTCGAAGAGAATAACGCCAGACAGGGGTTTTTAGAGCACGGCGCCTTTCTCGCGTTGCGTGCCGAGCTTCCGGAATATCTCAAAGATCCGGTTTCGTTTCTGTACCTATCGGGGTGGAGATCCGGCGAGATGAAGAGCTTGGAGTGGCGCGACGTGGGCACCGATGCAATTCGCCTTAGAGCCGAGAAAAGCAAGAACAAAAAGCCGCGAGTCCTACCTCTTCGCGGTGAGCTTGCCGGGATTATCGAACGCGCCAGGGAAGCCAGAAAGCCAGAATGCGTTTTCGTGTTTCACCTTGACGGCCGGCCGATCGGCGACTTTCGCAAAGCATGGAAGAGCGCACTTAAAGCCACCGGTCTGGGCAAGCTCTTGCCTCATGACATGAGGCGAAGCGCTGTAAGGAACTTTATCAGAGCCGGCATTCCGGAAAAGGTCGCGATGGGCTTGAGCGGGCATCAAACCCGGTCCGTGTTCGATAGGTATCACATCGTCAGCGAGGATGACTTAGCCGCCGCCAGTGACCGCCTTTTCAGTCATCTGGAGCGCCAGGCGGAAGCGGTGAAAGTCGTACCGATCCGAAAGGCAAGCTAGGAAAGCTACTAGGCATGAGAACCCGGCCACAATCCGGCCACAGCAGTCGAGAGAGCAGATGATTCAAGGTGGACACACGATGCAAGTAGTTGAAAAGATTGGAGCCACCCGCCGGAGTCGAACCGGCGACCTACTGATTACGAATCAGTTGCTCTGCCGACTGAGCTAGGGTGGCTCACAGCGGCCTTACAAAATGGATCAAAGCCGCCACGAAAAAAGCACCGACGTAAGCGGCGATGACATCGAACAGGATTCGGAATTGAGGCAAACTATCGAAGTATTCCTGCAGACCAGAAACAAGTATCACGAATTGGCTCAAAAACAAACCGGTCAAACCCACAAGCAGCCATGAGACAACGCCTGATCGCCTTTCGGAGGCGGCGGTTTTACTGGCGGCGAAACCCGCTATCAACGCCACGCCTAGAGTGATCAGAGGACTTTCTAGCAGATAATCAAAAACATGTTGCGCTAACTCTTTCACCCGTTCACCATCGATTTCAACAGGTCTTTCGTTGCAGCTTTAGGGTCATCGGCATTGACGATCGCTGAAATCAGGGCGACGCCAAAAACGCCGGCGTGCTTCGCGTCCAGAATATTTTCCGCCTTGATTCCGCCTATAGCATAAACGGGTAGTTCAATTTTTTCTACTATTTCTTTTAACGTGTTCAATCCCTGAGGCGCTCCATAAACGGCTTTAGACGGCGTGAAGTAAACGGGGCCAAACAAGACGAAGTCAGCGCCACACCCTTGTGCTTCCAACGTTTCGCCGAGCGAATGAATCGACAAACCGATCATCTTGTCCGCGCCCAGGAGCTGTCGAGCTATTTCGACGTGCACTGACGCGCTGCCCAACTGTACTCCGGCGGCGTCAACGGCTAGAGCGATATCGATCCGTTCATTGATAAACAATGCCGACTGATAAGTTTGGCATAGCTTGCTCACTTTTTCGGCCAGCAAAAATAAATCCCTGCCGCCGAGATCTTTCTCTCTTAGCTGGATGGCTCTGACGCCACCGTCGAGAGCTTGTTCTACGATCCAGAGTAAACTGCGCCCTCTGGTCTGCGTTCGGTCGGTAACTAGTAAAAGATTGAAGTCGGGCTTGGGCACGTGAAATGTCTCAAGCCAAAATGCCTTCGATGGGGCTGGAAGCTGTCGCGTAAAGCTTCTTGCCGATACGGCCGGCGAGGAATGCTTTGCGTCCGGCTTCCACGCCCAGCCGCATCGCTTCTGCCATGAGTATCGGATCTTTGGCACCGGCAATTGCGGTATTCATCAAAACGCCCTGACAGCCCATTTCCATAGCGATGGCGGCGTCCGATGCGGTTCCCACACCCGCGTCCACAATGACTGGTACCGTGGCTTGCTCAAGAATGATGCGAATATTGTAAGGATTGCGGATCCCTAGACCTGATCCGATGGGTGCCGCCAGGGGCATGACAGCGGCGCAGCCGATATCTTCGAGTTTTTTGGCTGTGATTGGGTCGTCGGTAATGTAAGGAAGCACGATAAATCCCTCCTTCACTAAAATCGCCGCCGCTTCTAAGGTAGCGGGGACGTCCGGAAACAGGGTCTTATCGTCACCGATCACTTCCAATTTGACCAATTTGCCGACGCCGGCCTCGCGGGCCAACCGGCAGGTCCGAACCGCATCGTCAGCGGTGTAACAGCCAGCGGTATTCGGTAAGATGGTATATTTCTCCGGATCCAAGTAATCGAGCAAGTTTTCTTTATTAGGGTCTGTAATATTCACACGCCTGACCGCGACAGTGACGATTTCAGCGCCGGAGACCTCAATAGCTCTCCTGGTTTGGTCAAAATCCCGATATTTTCCGGTTCCCACGATGAGCCGTGAGTGATAGTTCTTGTCAGCCAATTTGAAAACATCCTGCATATTTTTATCCTCCACCGACAAAGTGGACAATTTCGAGCCGGTCTCCCTCTTGCAAGGAGGTCGAGTCATGTGCTTCACGCGATACGATATCGCGGTTCAGTTCTACAACAACACGGCCGGAGCGGATTTGTAGTTCCTCCAGGAGCCCGGCAATGCTCAGCCCTTCTGCAACTTCCTTTTCTTCTCCGTTTATGAGTACTTTCATAAAAAAACCGTATTCACTTCACCACCACAAGGTGGCCAGGGAATACGGTCTCAAGTTCGTCCCGCCTTTGTAGATAAAATAAGAACGGGACTGTGACTCTCACGCTTCCCTACGCCGGCGCGAACCGGATCAGGTTCGAAGGGTTACCTGCCAATCGTGCAGGCTCTCAGTCTGCCTTGGGCAGACACCCCTAGCTTCGATTGCACCCTTAACAGAGCGATTGGGACAAGTCAAATTAGCTTGACCGAAACAAAGCGGCTCTCAAATCGGCAATTCGCCTTGGGTACCCACAACTTCTCCCCTGGCAATCATTTGCCCAAAAAGCCGAGCTGTTTTCGATCAAAAAATTGATCAGACAAAAGGGAACTTGCGATAACCTCGACGATCGAGCAGTTGAGTTTCGCGCCTCTTATTTATGGCCGGTGATGTCTACCTCGAGTACTCCGATGCCTTCCACTTCTCCTTCGACTTTATCGCCCGGTTTCAAAAACACTGGCGGCACGCGAGCAAATCCGACACCTGACGGCGTTCCAGTGCTAATCATATCTCCGGGTTCAAGTGTCAGACCCTGCGACAGCGACTCAATGGTGGTGGGGATGTCGAAAATCATGTCGCGGGTGTTGCCGTCTTGCATGACTGCACCATTGACCCGGCAGATGAGTCGCACTTGTTGCGGGTCTTTAAGAGCGCTCTTGTGGACAATCCATGGTCCCATCGGGCAAAACGTATCCAACGATTTCCCTTTAAACCATTGGCCGTGTCGCCGTTGTAGTTCGCGCGCCGTCATATCGAGACAGACGGTATAGCCGAAAACGTAGTCGTAAGCCTTTTCTTTGGGAATATCGCGGCCGCGCTTTCCGATCACGACGGCGAGTTCGACTTCCCAATCCAGTTTGTCCGTAACTTTATGGTTAACCACTTTACCCAGATGGCCAATGACGCTGGTGGCAGGTTTAGTAAAGAAGACCGGGTAATCAGGATACTTGATCTCCAGCGACCGTGCTTTGGCGCCTTCTTCCACATGTTCCCGGTAATTGATGCCGAGCATGACGACGTTTTTCTTGGGCCACGGAATGGGCGCCATAAGTTTGGCCTGATTGAGTTTTAACAAGGCACCCGCGCCAGAGAGTTTTTTTCGGTCCGTCAAATTCTTAGCGCCGACATATTTTTCAGCCTTGCGGGCGACCTGAAGCGCCTTGGAGCCGGCCTCAATGAACGCTTGCATGCTGTTCAAAAACGGCGCATTGCCGCCTTTTAAATAGCGGCGATTAATTTCCGCCAAATCGATGATTTCATCTTGCGCCCCCATGACGCCGATCCGTTGCTGGTTTTTCCGAGTAAAAGTCACCAAACGCATGGTATCCTCCAGTTGGGAAAATTGACGTATTTAAGTGGCGATGCCGAGAACTCTGCCGGCGTTTTCGCTGCAGATTCTCTCCTTGTCTTTTGTGGAAATGTTTGTTTTTCGCAGGGATTCCACTGGTTCGGGATCACCCATATCGTATGGATAATCGCTCCCAAGTAGGACATGCTCGGCAGCGAAATTTGCGACCAGGTACTCTAGCGCCATTTGGCTGTGCGTGAGGGTATCGAAATAAAAAAGTTCGACGTACGCACCAGGCGCCTTGGAAATTTTATTATCGCCCGAAGCCTGTATGCGATAGCCGCGATCGAGCCGGCCCCAAGTGTACGGTAAAAAGCCGCCGGCATGGGCGAGTAGAAACTTGAGCTTGGGAAAACGGTCGAGTACGCCACCGAATATCAGCTTGGCAAAGGCAAGAGAGGTATCGGTGGGATTACCGATGAGATTGGCAAGGTTGAAATTTTTCATCCGGTCCGCCCCTGCGACCTGGTTCGGATGGACGAAAATAAGAGCATCGAGCGCTTGAGCGGCTTCCCAAAAAGGATCGAATCCTGGCTCATCGAAATAATGGCCGTTGATATTCGAAGCGATCTCGACCCCGCGCAGCCCTAGCTTGGTTATTGCGCGTTCAAGTTCCAACGCTGCTTTCGCGCTGTCTTGCATCGGTACTGACGCCAAGGCGACAAAGCGCTGTGGGTATTGCTTAACCGCGGCGGCGAAGGCGTCGTTGAGCCAGTGGGCGAATTCAAGGGTTTCCTCCACCGCCATCCAGTAAAAAAAGTAAGAGCTGGCCGCGGACAGCACCTGCATATCGACGCCTTGTTGGCCCATGATCGTAGCGCGGAGCTCGAGATCGTAGAATTCCGCCTTTAGCGGTCCAAGGTAAGGCATCCCGTCGCGGGTGATTATGTGACGGCCACCCTCGTTGTGAGCGAGCTTCAGGTTGTGTCGTTTGCCGATCTCTGCCGCAACGCGTTGGCTTCCAAGTGGAATATAATGAGCGTGGATATCGATAATCATGTTCATTGTGACGCATGCATATAAACGGAATCAGCTATAGGAGAGGGGCAAGAGATTGTCAAGTTGACTAGAAACGTGATGGACAATCGAAGTCGGTATGAGATAATGCGAGCGCTTTAACAGAAGCTCCGGTATGAGCAAAGGCGGAAGCTGTTGGAAAATTCCGGGCGAAGGAAGGCCATTTATGTGGCCGTGCTCAACAAATGAGATCAGAAACCGCGTCTCCGATCCGAAACAAATTTGCCTGAAGAATCCAGCGGTGGTAGCTTCTATCCATGAAATCGCGGAAAGACAATCGCGCCACAATGCGTGAGGGAGATCGCATTCTGATCAACAAGGGGATCTCCAAGAAAGTTTTCATTATTGCGCGGGTCGAAATTCCTCATTCCAACGAACGGATTTTTGTGTCCAAATCGGGTGGAAAATACACGATGGGACTCAAAGTCTGGAAATCGGATTATGCCTGGAGCGAGAAAAATCAGATGTGGGTTCCCAAACATTAATCGAAACCGGTTTTGGGGAGTTGGTTTGTGCTCATTCTGTCGCTAAGTCATCTTCACCGGATCCCAATGAAACAGCTGCACATGCTCAGGATGCAAGCTAGCGGCGCATATCTTCGGTAAACTATCCTCGATGACCATGAAGCGCAATTTTGCCACTTTCCTGACTCATCTTCGAAACGGCGAAGGCCCCGCCTTTGTCGCTCTCTTTGGCGACGATCTGCAAGTGCAGTCAGCTTGCAAGTCGATTATCGATCTTCTGGTTCCTCAAGAGCAGCGCGGATTCAATCTTGAGCGGTTCGACGGTCGTTCCGCAGCATGGGAGCAAATCGAATCATCGCTGATGACGCCGCCGCTTTTTCCTGGAAAGAAATTGATCTGGGTGGAAAACGCGCCCTACCTCTTTTCGCGCGAACACAAAGGCGAAGTCGGCGAGAAAGTTTTGCAACTTTGGAGCGAAGGGAAAAGGGACGAAGCAGGCAAACTTTTACTCGATTTGTTGGCGCTGGAGGGTTGGACCCCTGAACAATGGGAGCAGCTTGAGCCACGGTCTTCGATGGAGCCATTGATCGATCTTTTGAACCTGGAAGATCAGGACACTCGTGAAACAGCAGGCGCGCTGGTTTCATACTGCAAGAGCAAGGGAATCGAGCTCAAACCGCGCCATGAAGCTGAGGAACATGGACTCCTTGAGCTGCTCGATCAGGGTTTGCCACCCTGGGATTTTCTTCTCCTTACTCCGCCGCAGGTTGACCGGCGGACACGGATTTACAAGCGATTCGAAGAAAGCGGCGCGGTTTTTCACCTCGGACTGGAGCGCGATCGCAGTGGCAAAGTCAGCCGCGATAGTCTGCGGCAATTTGTTGACCAGCGGTTGACGCGATCGGGTAAGAGCGTTGAGCCAAAAGCACGCGAACTCATCTTGCTTCGTGCCGGCGATGAGCTGCGGACGCTTGAGCAAGAGGTGGAAAAGCTGCTGCTTTACGTCGGCGATCAGCCCACGGTACGTGCCCGGGACGTTGAAGCGAGCTTTGTTGATCACGCGGAAGGTTGGATCTTCGACCTCACGCGTTTGCTTGCTGCGCGCGAAGTCATCGCGGCCCTTCATCAGCTGGCGCGTCTGGTGGCCCAGGGCGATCACCCCCTCAAGTTACTCAGCACGATCGCCGCTGAAGTTCGCAAGCTTTTATCAGCGCGCCAGTTGATAGAGGGTGACCTGCGCGGCCGTTGGAAACGCGGCATGACCTATAACCAATTTCAGCAGGGGGTGCTGAATGAAGGAACGACATTACTGACACGCAATCCGTACGCGGATTACATGTGTTTCCAAAGAGCTGAAAGTTTTTCGCTGAAAGAACTGCTGTCCTATTTGCACGGTATTCATGATGCGGATCTGCGTTTAAAATCGAATGGGACTAACCCGCGGTTGGTCATGGAAAGGCTGATTTTGCACATGTGTATGGGATCTCGTCGAGGCAGGGAAGCGGCTGCGCGCACGACCAGAAGATGAGATATTTGCCAACCTACACCGTGCTCTCGTTGTTGATCTGCGCGCGGTTTGTTGCCCCGGTCGATGCGGATATGGCTGTTCAGGTTTGTTTCAGCCCCCAAACAAAGTGTTCCACCCATATTTTGCGTGAAATTGATAAGGCTAAAAAGGAGCTTCTGGTCGCGGTTTACGCCTTTACCAGCGATGATTTAGCCCGAGCGCTAGTGCAGGCGAAGAAGCGGGGTGTCACAGTCCAAGTCATAATCGACCGAGAGTTCGAATCGCGCAACGTAAGTTCCAAGGGAAAGTTTTTAGAAGCTCAAAAAATTTCGGTTCGCCGTATTTCCGGAAGCAAACCCGCTAATTCGAACAGAGATGCCGGGCTCATGCACCAGAAATTTGCCATAGTGGACCGTCGAATTGTTGTCACTGGTTCGTACAATTGGACTGAATCCGCCGATAGCCTCAATGACGAAAATCTCCTGCTTTTTCGCGACGCTGCCCCTCTGGCAGAGGAGTATCGAAAAACCTTTGTCCGTCTATGGGAGAGGAATTTTTGAAACGCTTCTCAGCGCTCAACGCGATCCTTGTTCTCACCGCCTTCTCGGCCGGGATCGTTGCGCATTTTCTCTATCAACGATGGAATTCCTCGGTTCCGCAATTTCAACAAGTTAACCAAACTTCACAGGTTCAAATCGCCAGTAACGAACTCCAAAGCTTTCGGGTCGGCTTTGCGCCGTTGACAACCTCTACCGAAGAGCCCGGCGAGCTGCCGGTCTTACAAGCAATCGATGTCGAAAAGATCCGCGGCTTAGCCGGTAAACAAGCGCGGATTCGCTGTCGGATTTTTCGTGTTAGCCATTCGGCCAAGAGCAACACTTACTTTCTCAATTTCGGCCCTTCCCGCTCAGCGCTCACGGCAGTCATATTTGCCTCTGCCGTGGATCTTTTCGAAAAGAATAACCAACCGCCGAGAGGCTTCGATGGCAGGGAGGTCGAGCTACACGGCCAGGTTAAGGATCATCCGCAATATGGATTGGAAGTAATTTTGGAAAGTCCCTTACAAATTAAGATTTTAAAATAACTCTGTTGACCCGTGAAATGCTTGACGAAGGCCTGACGGGTCGCGGTTTACCAGTGCAACAATGCGAAACGCAGCCTCAATTTGTTGTGCATGACGCGCGCAATATCGGCGAGCGCTCACCGTCTCAATCTCGGAACATCGGGCATACCGATCACGGGTTACTGGTTTGGGACAAAAAGCTACCACCCAATCATCTAACATGATATAAAGCAGCTATATTAGAATGCTTCTAGGCAAGGTCGAGGCATTCAGTGAAGACGCACCGAAAGAGAGACCAAGAAGCTGAAAAGATTTAATTCACGGGTGGTTCTCGCAGGCCTGGTTTTTACTTACCTGCTGCTATCAATTTCCCCGCTCTGGGCGTTCACTCCGGAAAAAGATCTATCGGCGCGTGCTTTGTTGTTGATGAATGCCCAGACGGGCAAGATTTTGTATCAGAAAGACGCTGATCTTCGACTTCCTCCAGCCAGTACTACGAAAGTATTGACTGCCATTCTCGCTCTGGAAAGTGCTAAGAAGCCAAGAAATCTTCTGCCCGTATCTAAGGCCGCTACACGCGTTCCCGCTTCCAAGCTTTACTTGAAGCCGGGACAAACTATCAGTATCGAAGATTTGCTCTATGCTCTGCTGCTATCCTCGGCCAACGACGCGAGTCTCGTGTTGGCTGAGGGGATCGGCGGAACGGTGGAAAAATTTGCCGATATGATGACTAAAAAGGCACACCACCTCGGGGCAACGAATAGCCATTTTACTAACCCTCATGGGCTAACCGCGGTGGATCATTATTCGACGGCGCGCGATTTGGCGTTGATCTTTAGATACGCCATGAAGAACCCGACCTTCCGAGAAATCGTACATACCAAAATTAGCTCGGTGAGATCACTTTCACCCGGGAAAAAGCGTGCCAAGGCGCGACTCATTTCCGTGCGCAATCATAACCGTCTGTTGTGGAGCTTTGACGGCGCCCTTGGCGGCAAAACAGGCTATACTTTTGCGGCTCAGAAATGCTTTGTCGGCGCGGTGGAGCGAAATGGTGTAACTCTGATTGTTTCCCTGCTGGGATCGCGGGACCTCTGGGGTGATACCAAACGGCTTCTCGAATATGGATTCGACAACTACGAGGCGCTTAATGATTCGACGACTACGTTCGCTCGCTCCACAACTGCGGAACGAGCGGCACCTCGTCAGGTAAAAACAGCTGCACTGATTGCGACTTCTCAAGGAGACACCGAGCCTAACGCTTTAGTTGACGGTTACGTTATACAAGTCGGTTCATTTCGCGAGCGGCAACGAGCAGAATCTTTGCTAAAGGCATTTTCGGAGAAAGGCTTCGAAGTTTTTGTCGAAACCGCGGCGTTGGATGACAGCGGCGAAACTACCTATCGCGTGCGGTTAGGTCCCTATCGACAGCTCTTGGAAGCGCAAGAAATAGTCCAGGAAGTGTTTAGCCAAAGCGGTCACCGGGCTATCATCTTTCCTCTTCCCGTGTTGCCAAATGCCGAAGGTAGCGGGAACCCGCCAGAACCACCAATGTAATTCCGCTAAACCTCAATGGCAATGCCATCTTGCGCTGTGGGATAAGCGATCTCGGCTTCGCGAGAGAGCATGTCGTCGCCCATGTGGGTCAGTATGATCTTGCCGCACTGCAATGTCGATAGCTGGTTTTGCAGTTGGCGATAGTTCATGTGATTGGACGTTTGCCGTTCGTACGAAGAACATTCACAGAGAAAAAGATCAACGTTACGGGCGTGCGTGCGAAACTGATCTGTCCATGCAGAATCCCCTGAAAACAAAATTTGCTTGCCTTCGTAGCTGACCTTAAGAGCGAGAGACACTTCGTTTACCTGGTGCGGCACTCGAAATGAAAACACCCCGATGCCCTCGATATCTGTGGACTTATCAGTCTGCAACACGTGAAATTGGTGGGGCGGCAGATCTTTAGAGTCCTCCGTACCACGGCCATACATTAGGTTGAATAAACCACGAACTTTTTCTTCGGCGCCAACCGGCCCTGCCACGTGTAACGGCTTTTCACGTTTCTTTTGGTACATATATTCAATGAAGAAAAACGGTAGACCGCCAAAATGATCGCCGTGCAGGTGGCTTAAGAAGATGACATCCAAGCGACGTGAATCGAATCCAAGTTTCTTCATCGCTAACAATGACGTTGGGCCGCAGTCCAACAAAAACAATCGATCCGAAGCTTCGACCAAATAACCGCTGTGATTGCGGCCGCCGCTGCCGAATGCATCACCGCAGCCAAGTACATGAAGTTTCATTGGAGTACACGAAGAGGCTGTATCAATTAATCCCCTGGCGCACCCCGAGTCAACTGGAGCGACTTAATTACCGAGTAACCTTCCTATTCGCACTAGACAGGTTCTACACCATCGGCTTGCGTCTTAACACGCACGGGGCTACGAAGGTGCCCTGGAAAAGTAAATTAGTTGCTTTTTCAACTCCGGGCGATTAAATTAATCGACGTGTCAGTCCAGAAACGCCCCGTTTTCACTTCTTACAGCACAAGTCTTTGGGTACGATTTTTAAGATTTAATCTCTCGTCGCACAAGAAACTGGAATACGACCTCGCAAAAGTTGGCCTGACGCCACCGCAGTTTTACGTGCTTGCAACGATCGGTTATGCCGGAAGTCTGCCGTTCGGAGAAATCGGCGCCAAAATGATGGTAACGGTGAGTAATCTCACCGGCATCGTCGACCGCTTGGAAGACAAGAATCTCGTTGCACGGAAACGCGATGAAACAGACCGTCGCGTCGTTCATGTGTTATTGACGGAAAAAGGCACGAAACTCTACAAGAGCACAATCCCGCTGTTTGAGAAAAGCATCGCGCAGATTTTTGCTTCCCTCGATATGCCGCGACAGAAAAAGCTCTCCGCTCTTCTGCGGAACCTGAATCACGTCACTTGGACAAAGTAGCTCGTTTATTGACACGAGTTAATTCGTAGTTATACAGTTAATGTCTAAAGTATTTTTCATTGAATCCTGTGAAAGACGAATCAAATAAACCGGTGGGGCTCGAACGGGTCAAAAAATGGCTTTACGCCAAAGGCCTCGCTGAGCGCAGTAGCGGCTGTGTTTTGTGCGGCTCTTGTTATGGGCATGGCCCGGCCAACCCCATGGAGGATGTCCCTGGCCCCAAAACGAAATGTCCACCGTATGAATTCTACCGGTTTCAGCGCCACACGCCAAAGTCGCGTTGGCTGATGGCGCAACGCGTCTTCCATGGTCTGGATCCGATCACTCCCGAACTCAAAGAAGTCATCTATAGCTGTACGAACTGTCTGATGTGCCAGGAGCTCTGTGGCGTCCGCGATGACGGTTATGGCCCGTGGGATATTACAGTCGCCATGCGAGAGGAGATAACTAAAAAAGAGGGTCCCATTGAGGCGCATCGGCACCTCTATCAAGGCCTGCAGCAGCATGACAATCCGTGGTCGCAACCGAAGTCGGCACGCGGGGCTTGGGCAGACGGATTAGGACTCTTGAAGCTTGGCGATAAAGCGGCAACGACGCTATTGTTCGCCGGCTGCTCTGCCGATCAAGCGACTGGGCGCAGTAGCGCTGTTGCGCTGGCCAAGCTGATGCAGCAGGCCGGCGAGGAGTTCACCATTCTCGGCGATGAAGAAAAATGCTGCGGTCTCTATGCCTTCGATCTCGGTTTTCGCGACGAGTACGAGCGCTTGCAACAAAATAATCTAGCGACCCTCGCCAATGCTGGCATCCGAAAAGTGGTCGTTGCATGCGGCAGTTGCCAGCGTATCTGGCGCGAATACGCCAAGGTTGCCGGCGCGGATCCCGAGGTGATGCACGGCGTGGAATATATTGATCAAGCCGTGCGCCTGGATCGACTGAAATTTACCAAGCCTATTCGTAAAAAAGTGACCTATCATGATTCTTGCCATTTGGGACGAGGTTGTGGAGTCTACCAAGCACCGCGGAGTATTTTGCGCGCAATCCCCGGGGTCGAGCTGGTGGAAATGGAACGCAATCAACGTTGGGCGTGGTGTTGCGGCGGTGGTGGTGGAGTTCCCGAAGCGGATCCGGAGCTCGCTCGATGGAGCGCAGCGGATCGCATGCGTGAGGCCAAGGAGACCGGCGCCGAACTGGTACTGACATCGAGCGCGCTTTGCCAGCGGTCTTTCGCTGCCCTTCAACAGACCGGCCTGCCGACTCAGGATCTGCTCGAATTCGTCTGTCAGGCTCTTTAATCCATGCTTAAAGAAGCTCACTTCACACCGCAAAGAATGCTTTCGATGCTTGGGCTCAAGCCCGATTCTCTCGGTCCCTTTGCCTTGATTCCCGGTCCCAAGGAGCGCAGTCATTTGTTGTTGGAGCTTTTGGACAGTCCGCAAAAGAACTTTACCTTTTTGGATTACGAGATGCATACCGGCAGCTTGGAAGGAAAAAGAGTTACCGTCGGCAACGGCGGGCGCTATGCCCCGGATACCGCGATTACCACTGAGATTCTCTGCGGCGCCGGCGCCCAGTCGCTGATCCGGGTGGGAAGTTGCGGTTCATTACAGGAACATGTGAAAATCGGCGATCTGGTCATCGTCACCGGAGCCCTGCGCGGCGAAGGCACATCGCCCTATTACGTCCCGCAAAACTTTTCGACAGTGGCCCACCCCGACATCGTCCAGGCGCTGAAGCAGGCGTCGGAACGCCTGAAGGCGCGTTACCATCTGGGGTGGATCTTTACCACCGATGCCTTGTTCCAAGAAACGCCGGAACTGATTCAGCAACTCAACCAGCAAAACGTCTTGAGCATCGACATGGTTACCTCGATTTTTTTGACCATTGCTCAGGTCCGAAAGAAAAAAGCCGGCGCTATTCTTGCCGTCTCCGATGAATGTTTACACGGCAAGTTCGGTTTTCGTGATCCCCTGTTTCTCGCGGCCGAAGAGAAAATTATCGCGGTTGCTCGCGCAGCTCTCAACTATCTTTAGCTACGATCATCATCGGGGAACAATCATGACCGCGGCACACAGTCCTCTGTTTGAACCGGTTTTCTGGGAACAGAACGGTTTCCGAATTCTCGACGAGATCTTGCTGCCGGAGAGAATCGAATACATCAGCGTTAAACATGCTTGGCAGGCCCTCGATGCGGTGCGCGATATGAGAACGCGGGCGTTCGGCCAGGTGCTCACGTTTCTCTATAGCGGCGCACTCATTGCAAAGAACTACCAAGGCAAAGAAGTTGCGCCTCTGCGCCATTCGGTGAGGCGATTGACCCAGCAATTTTGTCAAGCACGGCCGACTTTCGATTTCCGCGGTCTGGGTCAATATTTCGAGGATTGGTTTGAAACGTTACCAGAGGGCGTTAACGCCGGTGAGTGGATTACAAGCCAGGCTCGTGATTTCGCCGCGCAAATCGTTTGCGCCCGGGTTCGGCGAGCAAAGAGAACGGCCGAGATCTTGCCGGATCCGGCGAGGGTTTTGACCCATTGCAATGTCAGCGGGGAGCTCGTGGCCGTGGCGCAGCATTGTCAAGGCTTGGGCAAAGAATTTGCCGTCATTGCCACGGAAACCCGGCCCTATCTGCAAGGCGCGCGACTGACCGCGTGGGAACTCGCGCAGGCAGGCGTCGCAGTTTCACTCATTCCCGATTGCGCCATCGCCCAAGTCATGGCCAAAAGCGAGGTCAATGCCGTGATCGTCGGTTCGGATCGGGCGGCGCAGAATGGCGATATCATTAACAAGGTCGGCACATACCCATTGGCGTTGATGGCCAAAGAATACGACATTCCGTTTCATGCTCTGGTTCAAGATCCGCACTCGTTGACCCGAGGCAGCGATGTGCCGATTGAAGAACGCCCGGCCTCGGAACTGCTAACTTTTCACGGACAGCGATTAGTTGCCGATGATAAGATCGCGGCGCGTTATCCAGCCTTTGATGTCACACCGGCGGATTTGATCACTCATCTCATCGGCTTTGACGATCTTTATACCCCGGAGAGTTTCCGCCGGAAACATCAACAGCAGAACGTTACAGAAACCAGTTCAGCGAAGCGCGAAAGTAAGTACCTGCTGATATACGGAGTGCCGCCGCAAAACCAATACGATTATCTGATAAGCGCGCTGAAAGCCGAACAAGCTAACTGCCTGCTGGTTCCGGAAATGCGCCCGCAGCTCTGGGGTGTTCACGCCGTCGCGCCGGCATTGCTGCGGCGCAATGCGCCAACGACTCTGATCTCGGACAACATGATGGGAACGCTTTTCGCCCAGGGCGAAATTCGTAAGCTCTACCTTTACTACAGCGGCCTCGATGAGCAGGGACCGAGCGGCATCTGTGGCTCGCTTTTGTCGGTTCGGCTCGCGCAGAATCATGGCGTAGCCATTGAACTGCTGGCGGCGGAACAACAGACCGACTTGACGGTCGACTCCGATGTTTCGACTTTTATGGGAACAGGCATCTGTCCAACCGGAGTATCCATACGGCCCGTCGAGACCGAAGTTGTGCCCTGGGCGCTGTTCAAAGAGTCATAAGAGAACGACCGATGCAAAAATATGAACGGGAGATGATCCAGTGGGGCAAGCTGCTTTTTGAGCGGCGCCTCATCAGTGGCTGGGGCGGAAACATCAGTTGCCGCATGGGTGAGAATGACTTTTTAATTACGGGGCAGCATGCGCCCCTGGGATTTCTTGCGCCGGAAGATTTGGTGCGGATAAACGACGCCGGACAGCCAGTAAACAAGAGCCAACGGGCGTCGAGCGAAACACCCATGCACATGGCGGTTTATACGGGTACGGAAACGCAAGTGATTATTCATGTTCACCCGCCTCTGGTGCTGGCATTTTCATTGACTCACGATGGTTTCGTTCCGGTCAGTTTTGAGGAAAAGTATACGATTGGCGAAGTTCCAATCCTCGCCCAAGACACTCCGACGGTAACAAAGCCTGAGAAGGTCGTCGAAGAACTGAAATACCATCCGGTCGTCATTATCAAGGGCCACGGAACGGTGGCGATCGGCAAAAGCTTTCAAGAGGCGTTCCTTCTTACTGATTTGCTAGAAGAAGCCGTGCGCTGCCGGTTTTTTACGGAACCCATAGGGAACGCCGGTGTTTCGTTAACCGATTTCAAATCCACGCAAGCAGCCGGCGTCGCGCCGCCAACCGGTGAACGCTATGCGATGTTTTCAAAAGAGCACATGACGGCTCTGGTGGACAGCGCCAACCGAGATTCCGATTTCAGATCCCGGGGAGAAGAAACCGGTCTTTCGACGTCCTTGACGTTATCTCTCGACGAGAGCGAAGCCGCTTGGACGGTTCATTTTGCCAATGGTGCGATTACTCAGCTTAGCCAAGACGATAGCGGCGAGTTCATGATCAGCGGCCAACAAGAATGGTGGAGCGCGGTGTTTCGTGCCCGCATCGATCCGTTTCTCGCCACCCAGCAAGGTAAGCTAAAACTCAAACGTGGCGAGCTGTCGCATTTGTCACGCTGGTACAGACCTTTTCAGAGGGCTTTTTCAATATGGCAAACCATACCCATTCAGTAGGCTTTTTCGCCGCCGAAGTGCTCGACCAAACCTCGCAAAAGCATCCTGATAAGACCGCCATCATCGCCAAAGAAGAAGAGCTGAATTTCTCGGTTCTCAACCAGCGGGTGCATGCCCTGGCCGGTCACTTACAGAATGAATGCATTCAACAGGGCGATCGGGTTGGCGTGTTGTTACCCAACTGCGCGGCAATTCCGCTGATTTATTTCGCGACACAGAAAATCGGTGCCGTTACCGTTATCCTCGATGCGCGCTTGAAGGGCAAGGAGTTACAGGGCGTGTTGCAGGATGCCGATCTTAAGCTTTTGGTCGTCCATCAGCAGCTCTTCGCTGAGGTGGCCGGTGCTTTTGGAGGGATTTTTACCGTTCCTGCCTGGATTGTTGGCGAGGAAGGGCAACAGGGCTTCGAGAAACGCTATGTGGCGCCGGCCAAAGCGGCGGTGCTGCCGCAATTCAGCGTCGACGATGATGCGCTGATCCTCTATACTTCGGGAACCACCGGCGAACCGAAAGGCGTGGTTCTTACCTACCGTAACCTGGCGCAGTATCCGCGCGTGATGGATCAAATGGGCATCACCGATTCCACGACCATTCGAGGTTGTATCCTGCCGATGTCGCATATCGTCGGTCCCATCGTGTGCAACGAAGTGGCCGATAAAGGATTCACTTTAATTATCTTCGATCAAATCAATCCGGTTACTTTATTGGAAGGCATTCAGAAACATCGAGTTACGGTGTTCGAGAGTGTGCCGATTGTTTTTCAACTTTTATTGGGCGTGCGCAATCTGTCCAGCTACGATACCAGCAGCGTAAAGATTGCCGCCATGATGGGCACAACTATTCCGTTGCCGCTGTTACGAGCGTTCCAATCCGCTCAGCCGCATATCAAAGTCATCCAAGGTTACGGTCTGACCGAAACATCGCCGATGATCACTCTGGTCGATCCCGATCAGGCCGAGGCCAGAATGGGCAGTATCGGCCGTGCCGTGCCCGGCATTGAGGTTAAGATCATCGACGACGCGGGCCAAGAATTACCCGTCGGCGAACCGGGAGAAATCATTACCCGAGGACCGCATGTCATGAAAGGCTACTTTCGCAAGGCGGAAGCCACGGCGGCACGCATTCGCGACGGTTGGCTATACACCGGCGATGTGGGCAAATGTGACGCAGACGGTTATTTTTTTCATTTAGGCCGGCGCGACGACATGGTTATTAGCGGCGGACTTAACATCTATCCCGCTGAGGTGGAGAATTTGATCTACACTTATCCTGGAGTGCAGGAGACGATTGTCTTTGCCATCCCTGATCCCAAGCGCGGTCAGGTCATCGGCGCCGCCGTAGTGCCGCGGCCGGGTCAGACGATTGCCGAAAAAGAGCTGCTGGCTTTTCTGCGCGGTAATCTGGCGAACTTCAAAGTGCCGCAAAAGATCGCGATCCGTGAATCGCTGCCGCGCACCTCATCGGGAAAGATTCTTCGCGACGCCGGCACGTTGTTGTCCGACTGAGGGTCAACTCCATGAGCGACTGGCGGCGAGTAAATTGCTAGATAAGATAGGATCAAAAACGTCGCCTGCCTCCACAGGATGGGGCAACCGTCCGGTTTGCCGCCCCCTGCCACGCCACGTTTGCTCCGGTTAAAACCAACGGGTAGACTGCTGTCGTGAACGCCAGAACGAGAAATCAATCCTCTAAAAAGGCCGCTTGCAACAACGATACGCCGTCACAAAACGATGTGCGTAAGGTGGTGTTGCTGGACGGCCATTCACTCGCTTACCGTGCCTTTTTTGCCTTGCCTGACACGTTGATCACATCCTCCGGGCAGGTGACCAATGCCGTCTACGGTTTCACCTCGATGCTGATTAAGTTGTTGGCGGATGAACGGCCGCAGGCGGTAGTCGTTTGTTTCGATAAGGGTGCGCCGCAATTTCGGCTTGACCGCTATGCGCAATACAAGGCCGGAAGAGCCGAGACTCCCGATCTGTTCCGTCAGCAGTTACCGTTGATTCGCGAGGTACTCCAAGCTTTGCGGATCCCAATGGTTGAGCTCGAAGGTTATGAAGCCGACGACCTTCTCGCGACATTAACAAAAAATTGCCGCGCGGAAGGTTGCGAAGTCATTGTTGTCACCGGCGACCGTGACATCCTCCAGCTTGTCGGCGATGGTGTCTTGGTCATGATGACTCGCCGTGGGATCTCCGATGTCATCCGCTACGACGGATCGACCGTGCTCGAGCGTTATGGTGTAACGCCCGAGCAATGGCTCGATTTTGTGGCGCTTAAAGGCGAACCATCAGACAATTTGCCCGGCGTTCCGGGTGTCGGCGACAAGACCGCCGCTCAGCTGGTTAGAACATACGGCGACATCGAGCAAATCATCGCCCATGCCGATGAGCTCAGACCTAAACTCCGTGACGCCGTCAAAGCGCACGCCGATCAGGTGCGGATCAACAAAGAGTTGGGACGATTACTCAGTGACATCGCGCTTGAGATGGATTCGGCGAAACTTTGCCTCCAGCCGTGGGATGACGAAGAAGTTCGCAAACTCTTCACTTCCCTCGAGTTCCGCACGCTGCACGAGCGTCTGAAAGCGCTTAACATGCACGTTGGGGTGGCTACTCCAGCTCTCGAATTGGGAGTGATTTCTGAATTGATTTCCGCGGAAGAAATTCGTCAAGACAGTGCCGTGGCGCTGGCTTGGAGTGACGACCGGCTCGCTCTGTGTGATGGTCCCGGCGAGGTACGGACGCTGCCTTTATCTGCGGCAATGGACCGACTCGCGGCTTTCCTTCAAGATTCGACGCGGCAGAAAACGGCCCATGACGCCAAAACGATGTATCGCTTGGCCCTGGCTGCCGGGGTTGAAATCAAAGGTCTTTATTGCGATACGAGGATCGCCGCTTATCTCCTGGAACCGGGTTCCGCCTCCGGCTACACGCTCAAGGACGCGGTCGGGCGTTACCTCGGAGCTTCCCTCGACGGGAATGAGCCCGAGCGGCAAATCGGCGAGCAAACCGCTCTTGTGTTCGGCGCGGATCAAGAACGCGCGGTTGCTTACGAAGCGGTGGCCATCCACGCCATGGTTCCGGTACTGGAACAACAGCTAAGCGATCAAGGCATTTGGGAACTGGCCACGAGTTTGGAGTTCCCACTCGTCGGCGTACTCGCGAGCATGGAGCATAACGGCATTCTTGTTGACCGTGGGTATCTGGAAAGATTCGACGCCGATCTGGGAGCGAAGGTGACAGCGCTCGAGGGCATAATCAAAGAGTTCGCGGGAGAAGAGTTCAAAGTCAACTCGCAGCCGCAGCTGCAGCGCATTCTTTTCGAAAAGCTGGCTCTGCCAAAGACGAGGAAAATAAAAACGGGTTACTCCACGGATGCTGCGGAGTTGGAGAAACTCGCTGGTACGCATCCGATCGTCCCAGCTCTGCTCGAGTATCGTGAAGTGTCGAAGCTCAAGGGCGGCTTTACCGAGATGCTGCTGGAGCTTGTCGATTCCAAGACCAGTCGAATCCATACCACCTACGAGCAGACGACGGCCGCCACCGGACGATTATCGTCGACGGCACCCAACCTGCAAAACGTTCCGATTCGTGGTGCGCTCGGACGCCAAATCCGGCGCGCCTTTATTGCGCCGCCGGGCTATGTGTTGTTATCGGCCGATTATTCACAGATCGAGCTGCGTGTGCTCGCGCACCTGTCACAAGACGAAACATTTCTCCAAGCCTTTGCTCAGGGCCATGATTTTCATGCCACCATTGCCGCGAAAGTCTACAGTATCGGTTTGGCTGATGTCACCTCCCAGATGCGAAACCAGGTTAAGCAATTCTCTTACGGAATTGCCTATGGCATGTCGACTTTCGGAGTATCGCAACGGCTCGGCGTCGAGATGGATGAGGCGGCGAATTTTGTCGAAGCGTACTATGCGCAGTTTCCGAAAGTGAAAAAGTTTCTCGCGGCCCAAGTGGATCAGGCGAAAATCGACGGCTTTACGACCACCATGTTCGGCCGGCGCCGTTATCTGCCGGAGCTGCGCTCGTCCAATTTCCGCTTGCGGGCGCTGGGCGAGCGCATGGCGCTCAATACTCCCATCCAGGGCAGCGCCGCCGATATCATAAAGAAGGCAATGATCGCCGTTGATGCAGGTCTACGCACAGAACCGGTTGCTAAGATGCTCTTGACCGTGCACGACGAACTCGTGTTCGAGGTTCCTGTTGAACAATTAGAGCGTGCTCGCGCGCTGATCGAAGAGGGCATGACGAGGGCCGCGGATCTTCGCTGCGGCCTCGTCGTCGATGTGCATGTTGGCCTAAATTGGGCGGAGGCTCACGCGTGAGCGAAGAATCGAATAATCACGAAAAGAATAGCTCCAAGGTGACCAGGTCTTCCAGACCTTTGGTCGCAACTTGGCGATAAGCGCTTACGGCCAATGGGCTTCGCCCACGATTCGATCACAGAGACGCGCTCGTCCGAAGTAGTGAGTTGGGAGTTTTATGATCAAAGTTGCGGTTCCAGGCAAAGCTTCAACTATCATTCTGACGAGGCCGGACACCAGCGAGGGTTTTGAAGCGCTTATGACCCGTCGCTCGCCGGAGATGAGGGTGCTGGGTGGCTTCTTGGTATTTCCCGGCGGAGGCGTAGAGCAGGAAGACTGCTCAGAGAACATGTTAGCGCGCTGCCGAGGTTTATCGCCAACCGAGGCCCAACAGATTCTCGCGACAACCATGACTCCCGAGCAGTCGATGGGTCACTGGGTGGCGGCGGTGCGAGAGCTATTCGAAGAGGCCGGAATTCATTTCTTTGTCAGCGAAAGGGATTCGCATGCCGTGCTGGCCTCGGAACGCTTAAGAGAACGATTGGCGAAGAAACGCGAGGCATTATCCCGGGGACGGCTAGGCTTTGCGAGTTTGTTGGAGTCCGAGCAGCTCTGTTGTGATATTGGCCGAATCACTTATCTATTTCACCGCATTACTCCGGATCACCATCCTGTGCGTTTTGATACCCGTTTTTACGTGGCTACCCTACCTGAGGGGCAAACTCCTCTGGCCTTTTCTGAGGAAGTAGCCGAGAGTGTTTGGCTCACACCGCAAGAAGCGTTAAAACAATCGGAGTCCGGTCGCTTGCCAATGATGCCACCCACGCTGATCGCCTTACGCACACTTGCCGAGCACAAGTCATGGCGAAATCTAAGATCTGCTTATCGATTGGGCTTGTAAGCTCGTTACGAACGAAAGAGCGCTTTTACCCGGCGAATAGGCGGGGCTAGAATTGCCGTGTTCCGCCGCCCGTGTTAATATTAACGCGCAACATTTGGGCATAGATAGGAAATTAGCGCTTAACTCACCCTCGACCCATTCATGGAGCATGGATCTAAAGCAAGCTTAAACATACAATGACTCAACCAACTCCATTTTCGGTTCCCGCTACGATTGCGTATTTCTCAATGGACGTGGCTATCGACTCCGCTATCCCGACCTACAGCGGGGGTTTAGGCGTCCTAGCCGGCGACACATTGCGCTCGGCCGCCGATCTAAGCGTGCCGATGGTGGCGTTCACGTTGCTGCACCGAAAAGGCTACTTCGACCAGCGGCTTGATGCGCTGGGTAACCAACTGGAGAGCCCCTCGCACTGGTCGCCCGAGAACCATCTCGAACCTTTGCCGCCGCGAGTTTCAGTGGTCATCGAAGGCCGGGAAGTTAAAATACGCGCTTGGCAGTATCAATTTCACGGCGTCACGGATTACACCGTGCCGCTTCTGTTGCTCGATACTGACTTGGACGAGAATGATTCGCGGGATCGTGTTCTGACGGATCACCTGTACGGCGGCGATGATCGCTATCGGCTCTGTCAGGAAGCAGTATTAGGATTGGGCGGCGTGCGAATGCTTCAGGCATTAGACTATCCCGGGGTAAAGATCTACCACGTGAACGAAGGACACTCCGCGCTCGCGACCCTTGCCTTATTAGAGCAATCATTAGGCACCCAGTCGGGCCGGGGATTTTCTGAGAACGAGGTGGAGGCGGTCCGGCGGCAGTGCGTTTTTACCACCCACACCCCCGTGCCGGCCGGTCATGACCGTTTTCCCACGGATCTCGTTTATCAAGTCTTGGGCGAAGCCCGGGGTACGCTGCTGCGTCAGATGGGGGTGATGGACGGTTCTCTCAATATGACGGAGCTAGCCCTGCGGCTGTCCGGTTACGTTAATGGCGTTTCCATGCGCCACGGCGAAGTATCGCGCGAGATGTTCCCCGGCCACGGCGTGAAAGCCATTACCAACGGGGTTCACGCCGAGTCTTGGACATCCACGCCTCTGTGCGCTTTGTACGACCGGCGCATCCCGGATTGGCGCCGCGATAATTCCTATCTCCGCCACGCGATCGGATTCCCCCTGCAGGACTTTCAAGAGGCCCATATCCAGGGCAAGAAGGAACTCCTGCAGCAGGTGCGTTGGCTTACTGGGAACCAGCTGGACGTTTCCGTGTTTACACTGGGGTTCGCGCGGCGCGCCACCGCATACAAGCGCGGTGATTTACTTTTTTCGGACTTAGAGCGATTAAAGAATATTGCTAAACAGGTTGGACCGCTGCAGTTGATCTATGCGGGCAAAGCCCACCCGCGTGACGATGGCGGCAAAGCTATTATTCGTCGAATTTTTGAGGCGTCGGCCTCTCTGGCCAATGATGTGCGCGTCGTTTATCTGGAAAACTACGACATGGCGTTGGGGAAAATGATATGTGCCGGCGTCGATGTCTGGCTGAATACTCCGCTCCGGCCCCAGGAAGCTTCAGGCACTAGCGGTATGAAAGCCGCTCTCAACGGCGTGCCGAGCTTGAGTGTTCTGGACGGGTGGTGGATCGAAGGGCATATCGAGGGTGTGACCGGTTGGTCCATCGGCGAACTGAATGGCGCCGAGAACGACACAACTGCCGAGGTGAATTCTCTTTACCAGAAGCTGGAAGAAGTGATTTTGCCGCTCTATTACAAGACCCCTGAAAAATTTGCCCAAATGATGCGCTCGGCCGTTGCATTCAATGGATCTTTTTTCAACACCCAGCGCATGATGTTCCAGTATATACGCAATGCCTACCTGCCGGCGTGGTCCAAGGCCCGACAATCGTTACTTTAGGTAACCGTGTGTAAATTTGCCGACCTGCCGGCGTTGCTGTTGCCGCTTCATTTTTTAATTCCAGTCGCAATCGCTGTTTCAATAAAGTCTCGTAAAGCGCGAAAATAATTCTCGCCGCCCACCACGAAGGTATCATTGTGCGCGGCGCCTAAGATAGGGTGGAATATTTTGGGTTCCAGGGCGGCGTCAAAGACCTTTTTTCCTTGCGTAAATGGGACGATTTCGTCGCGATCTCCGTGTAAAACTAGAACACGCGTGTTAATCTTGCGAACCTTCTCCACGACATCATAACGAGTTCGCAACAGCGAGATGAAAGGCATCCACGGGAATATCACCCGTGCCATCTCCGGGATCGAGACGAAGGGACTTTCCAGGATCAGTCCCAAAATATCGAATCGCGTCGCCATCTCCGCCGCGACGGCTGCGCCCAAAGACCGGCCGAACAGCACCAGTTGACGGGCGCCGGCTTCCTGGCGTTGAAGCAGGTAAAGAATTGCGGCATCGCCGTCGAGATAGGTCCCTTCCTCCGACGCCATACCCTCGCTTCGACCGTAGCCACGGTAATCGAAAATAAAAATATGACTCTTGATGTTGTCGTGCAGGAGTTTGAGATTCAGTAAGCGATCACTGATGTTGCCCGCATTGCCGTGAAACCAGACAAAAGTCGCGCGGGCTTCTGGGTGGGGAATGAACCAGCCGTGCAATCGCAAGCCATCTTGCGTGGTAAAGAAAACTTCCTCGAAAGCCAGTCCGACATCGCTCGGAGCGCGGCTAACCACGCGATTGGGATGGAAGACAAAATTGTTCTCGATCCTGCAACCGCCGAGAATAATCGCCAGCACAATGAATGGGCAAAACCGCGAGCCCTGCCAAGAGAATCTCATGTGCTTATCATCATTATAACCAATAACAACGAGGTCAAAAATGACCAGTCCGTGCTGATCTTGGCCCGCTTGGGGAGCGCCAAAGACAACGTGACGTTTGACTTACAAGTGTCCATTTATGAGTTTTGTACGATGGAATGATCGTTTCCAACCCGCTGAACGATATTCTTTTCAAGGTAGGGTAACTTTGGTATCATAAGCTTTCCAGGATGGAAAAGCAGAGTTCGGATAATAAACTGCATAGTTTCTTCGTCAATGCGGTTCGGCAGAGTTTCTGGCAATTGGGCATCTACGATGCGACCGTAGCGAGCTATGTCGCCGATGTTTTGACTGATTTCGCCAGAACCGATAGCCTTTATCGCATCCGTTCCGCCGCGGGTCGCAAAGTTGAAAGCGTGGTTGAAATGCTTTCTCAAGAACTCAATGTTCCAGCTAATGAAAATCAACTCTTGCATGAACGAGAGACCCGAAAATACGTCGGCGATTACACTCTTTTCATGAGCGGTATGTTTCGCAGCTACGTCCAAGGGCAGGGATTTCTCGATTATTACATCAAGGAGGGTAGTCGCTCGTATTGGACGGTTTCCGAACTAGATGTATCTCTTTACCGCACCGGTTTTATCCTATTCCAAGAACTCTCGAAGAAATTCGAATATTATTCCGGGGCGCTTGATTACGCGCGTAAGGCCTATTTTGCAGCCCAACCAGGGGAGGATCCTTTTGCGGGTTTTCTGCGGCAGGTGGACGGTTGGATGAAAGTTAACGTGACCGAAAATTGATTCGAATCAATTAAGCCTCTAACCTCTCCCAATTTATAGCTCAATCGTGAAGTGGTTTTTTACAACGCTCCTCGTCTTGGTAGTTTCTGCCCTGTTGTTGGCGGGATTCTTGGTTGCGCATGTCTTCTTCGCCACGTCGGATATCTCCGAAACCGTCGACGTGCGCGTTGAGCAAGGTGAGCCGTTCGCGTCGGTTGTTCGCAAACTAAGCGAGCGCAAAGTCATCCCGGACGAAAGACTTTTCCTGCTTTGGGCCAGACTGACCGGTGCGGAAAAGAAAATTCATTGGGGTGTCTATCGTTTCGATGCTTCCCTGCCACCGCGAGAGGTTTTGCATCGTCTCGTCGTGGGCAAACAAATGTTCTTAACCATCACGATCCCTGAAGGTTTTACAATCAAGGATATCGCGGACTTGCTGGCAAAAATGCAGATCGCCGACAGGGAAAAGTTTCTCGCCGCGGCTGCCGATCCGGAATTACTTGCATCGTTAAAATTACAAGACAAGGGCATAGAAGGATACCTATTTCCCAACACTTATCAATTTACGCCTATGACGTCGGAAAAGGAGATCATCGTGATGATGGCGGAGGAGTTTCGCAAGGTATCCGAGCCCATTTTGAGCCAACATGATGGAACCCTCGAATTAAGTTCTCACGAGATCATCACTTTAGCTTCGATTATCGAGAAAGAAACCGCCGTCGAAGCTGAACGGCCGTTGGTTTCGGCGGTCTTCCACAATCGCCTTAACCGTAAAATGCCGCTGCAAAGTGATCCCACCGTCATCTATGGCTTGAAAGAGTTCGACGGCAATTTAACGCGTAAAGCTCTAAGAGATTTTCATCCTTACAATACCTACCAAATTTCGGGACTCCCGCCTGGGCCGATTTGTAACCCGAGCTTGGCATCGATCAAGGCTGCATTGCGACCGGCTGATGTTCCGTACCTGTTTTTTGTTTCGAAGAACGATGGTACCCATCAATTCTCAGAGGATCTCGAAACTCATAACCAGGCTGTAAGGACCCATCAACCCGTCCGCGAAGTACAACGGGCGAATCGGAAAGGGCCCACACCGCTTCGATAGCGACACGTTTATGCGTCATTGGCGACGTGTTATAGTCCAACGGTATGCAGGTTTACGCCGGTCACCAAGATCGTGAATCTTCAGAAAACCTCATCGGCCGCGTCGCGCATCGGCTGCGCAATCACGCGCTCTGGGATTCTCTGCTTATCTTTTCTCCACCGTTTTTGGCGATCCTCCTCCTGATCGGGTTTTTCTACAGTATCGCGTGGATCCCCGCGGCTGGCGTGCTTTTGCTGGTCATCGCGGTGACTGGTATGGGACTGCTGGCGGTGGTGCTTCGCTTTCGACCTTTAGTGCCGACGCTGTCTTCAGCGGCTCGCTTGGTGGATGACAAGGTAGGAGCGAAAGATCGTTTCATAACTCTGGCCACCTTAGGTCCAAAGCCGTCATCCGAGGTCCTCGTCCATCGTTTGCGTCGGGAAGCGGCGGGACTGCTGAGTCGTGTCGAAATCAGACGCGATTTTCCTTATAGGGTCAAACGATCTTTTTTGTGGTCCGTGACCGGGTCGGTTTTTACAGTCGTCCTGTTCCATTTGCTTTTGATCAGCAGCGAATTCACGGCGCCTAGCCTATCGACGCAGCAGCGAATTCGTGATCTCGCGGAACAGATGGCGCAAAGGCCGCCGTTAGCGGAAATTGCCCTAGGCCTGCAGTCTCTAGCGACTAAGCTCGAAGATCCGCAAGTTTCACCGCAAGAGCAGCAATCCATTATTCAGAAAATGCAGAAACAAATTGCAGAGCAGCAAAAAAACGAAGAGCAGCAGAATAACAGCGATCTATTAAGCGACGCCAGCAGTACTCTGAAAAGTCTGGAGCAGGAGTCCGGCGGTCAAAACCAGCAAGAGCAACAAGAAGGTGGCGGAGTGGCGAGCAATGCTTCTCAGGAAGGACAAGGCGAAGGCAAGCAGAGTCAGGGGAGTGGCGGTGACAGCAAGGGCGAAATCACCGCTCAAATGAACAAAGAGATGGGAGAAGGAAAACCCAGCCAGGGAAATCCCCAGGGTCCGGGACAAGAGAAAAATCCGCGCGCTCAGAGCGAAGCGCACGGCAACCAACCCGATCCCGGCACGCCGGACAAGGCTAACAGCCAGGATTCCGCGGGTAAAACCCAGGGGTCCTCGGAAGATAAATCGGCAAAGAGCAGATCAGAAGAGGTGCCTAAGAATGGGCCACCCGCCGAGCGATATTATCAGCCCGGCGAGCAAGGTAAGGAAGGGATCAAAGGCGCAGGCTATGTCACCGTGCAATTGCCGGAAGAATTGGCCGCTGACAGCAACGGTGCCGCCACCACAAGCAAGGACGGAAAAGAAACAAAAAATCGGCCGAAACTCCCGGTCAGTAATATACCGTTACCCGCTCATGTGCCGGACGTGCCGGCGGAGAAGCAGCGGATGCCATTGGAGTACCGCGACCTTATTCGCTAGCAGAGAGGGAGTATATTTATTTAATGGAGCCGGAGAAGTTTCAAGAGACATTTACACGTTTGGAAGGGGAGGTGCGAAAGATCATCGTCGGCCACGACGATATCATTCGCAAAGTGCTGATCGCTTTTTTCGCGGGTGGGCATGTGTTGTTGGAGGGCGTGCCGGGTTTGGGCAAAACCTTGCTCGTCAAAACACTGAGTCATGCGCTCGGGATCTCTTTTAAGCGCATTCAATTTACGCCGGATCTCATGCCTTCGGATATTGTCGGCACACAGGTTTTGGCGGAAAGTAACGGCCGCAGAGAATTCCAGTTTAAACAAGGACCCATCTTTGCTCATGTGGTGCTTGCCGACGAGATCAACCGCGCCACGCCGAAAACACAGTCGGCGGTTTTGGAAGCGATGGAGGAAAAGCAAGTCACCGTTTTCGGCGAGTCGCATACTCTGCAATCGCCATTTATGGTTTTGGCGACGCAGAATCCCATTGAACTGGAGGGCACCTATCCGCTCCCTGAGGCTCAGCTCGATCGTTTCTTTTTTAAACTGCTGGTCATGTCGCCGACGCCATCTGAACTGAGGGAAATACTCAAGCGGACCACGGGGACCGACGCAGCCAAGATGGACAAAGTTCTGCCCGAGGATGGCGGGAAGCTGATTAAAGAAATGAAGCAGCTATTGCGGCAGGTTTTAATTGCCCCACCGATTGAAGATTATGTTGTTCGGCTTGTGTACGCCACGCAGCCGCAGCCGCAAAACGGCGCAGTGAACGCTTCGGTGAAACAATACCTGCGCTTCGGTTCGAGTCCGCGCGGTGCGCAATCGGTGATCTTGGGCGCCAAAGGCAATGCGTTGGCCGAAGGCAGAGTTCATGTTAGCTACGAAGACGTCGAGAAGATTCTCTATCCGGCACTGCGCCACCGCATTATACTCAATTTCCAAGCTGAAGCAGAGAACGTTGCAGCGGATCAAATCATGGCTGAGGTTGTAAAACAGGTGCCGCGGAATTAGTTTTGCCTGCCATGCCTGCCATTGCATCTTAAACTGCCAGATAGCGGTTGCGACGCGGCCATGGCATGCGGCGACAGCTTCGAGGATTTGTCCTCGCCTCAAGCCGCCGCGCATGAGACGAAAAAGCAACGCGGCAGATCATTTGATCCTGTTCTTGATCGGCGGCACCGATTTCAAATATTCCGCGATAGCGAGGGCATCTTCCCGCTTCATGTCTTTATAACCGTGCGGCGTTCCCTGGATAACTTCGTACATAAGTCCTTGGACATTGTCGAAGTCGGGCTTGGTTCCACTGATCAATACCTCCGCGATACCTTCCCGTGTCCATTCGCCGATGCCGGTTTCTTGATCCGGCGTGATGTTCGGCACTTCCTCGCCCAACGGCCCGCTTTTGGCGCTGGCACCGGCAAGATAGAGGGAACGATTCGGCACGCCTAGCGAATTTCGCGGCGTGTGGCAGTCGCCGCAGAGAGAAACGTGATTCACCAGATAACGGCCCCGCTCAATCCCGCTCTTAGGCGCTTGTGCCGGCGAATTAGAGAAGCGAGCAAAGACTCTTAGATAGAGCGGGACGCCTACACTGCGCACCCAGGGCACCCAGGTATTCAGCTCAGGGGTTGGTTTCTTCATGGGCTTTAGTGTTCTCATATAGGCAATCAATGCTTTGAGATCTTCCTGGGCCATTCCCGAGTAATTTTCGTAGGGCATGACGGGTAAAATCCGGCTGCCGTCCCGGCGAATGCCCTTTACCATAGCGTCGTGAATCTGCTCGTCGGTCCAGTTACCCAGGCCCGTTTCCTTGTCCTGAGTAATGTTGGTGCTGTAGACCGTTCCCAAAGGAATAGGAAAAGCCCGGCCGCCCGTATGGTAGGTTTCTTTGGGCACCGTATGACATGCGCAGCCGCCGGCGATGGCGAAAATATATCGGCCTTTGGCGACGAGATCTTTGTCAGCAGCTTGGGCGTGAAGCGCCGCATTTGCCCAACATACTGCGCCGATCGTAAGCAACAGAATTCTTCCCATAATTCCCCAGCGTAGTCCTGGTCGCATGGTA
>JBBDNJ010000126.1:0-24125 GCA_040877705.1 Binatia bacterium
CGTTCTGCAGGCTCTCGGCCAAAGATGGGTGGGCATGGATGCATTCTAACAGATAGGTATACGGGACGTTATTATCGATCAACACGGATACCTCGCCGATCGCGTTGTCGGCCTGAGCGCCAACCGCTCGGACACCGATGAGTCTATCGTCCCCTTCGGGTCCGACAATCAGCTTGAGGAAACCTTCGTGTGACGCCATCGCGTGATAGCGATGATTTCTAATATTCAAGAACTTAGCGACGCGCACTTTTCCGTAGCGCTCGCACGCCTGGGTTTCGTCCAAACCCGCTCCCGCGATCATCGGCATCGTGAAGATGATAAAAGGAATATGTTCGGGGTGAATATCGATGGCTTCGCCGCAAATATGGCTCACCGCCATGCGCCCCTCGGCCTCCGCCACCTGAACCAAGGCAAGATCCAAAGGCGTGTTTCGCTGGCCGACATCTCCCACCGCGTAAATATGACGTACGTTGGTTTCAAGATTGTCGTTGACGGTAATAAACCCGCGAGAGTCGGTCTCAACGCCGACGCATTCCAAGTTCAAGCCGTCAACGCTGGGAATGCGGCCGATCGAGAGCAATGCCCGGTCCGTAACTAGAGTCGATCCATCGTCGAGTTCCGTCCTGACTGTGCCATCGACTAAATCGATTCGTTTCACGCGAGCTGAAGAACGGACATCCACCCCGTTCTGGCAGTAAAGATCCGTCAGGAGATCGCTGACATCCGGATCCTCTTGTGCCATTAACCTCCCGGCTCTATCGATGAGCGCAACTTTGATTCCAAAGGCGGAAAAGATCGAAGTAAATTCACAGCCAAGGACTCCCGCCCCTATGACAATCAATGAATCGAAGTTAATCTCGCTATCGACGATATGATCACTGGTCATGATCCTCGCGCCGTCGACGTTTGATCCCGGCAGCAGGCGGGGTCTCGAACCGGTGGCAATGATGGCGTATTTGAATTCAATGCTTTGCCCATCGACCTCTATCGAATGGGAACTCTTGAACACGCCGAAGCCGCGAATGAAACGAACCTTCTTCAAGCGCATGTATTTGAGATACATGCCGGTAAGATCCGACGTCCCTTTGCGCACCCGAGCGTGAATCTCGCTAAACAGCACCTCCTTACCATCGGGAAGACAAACCCACCCCAGCCGCTCCGCGCTTATCCAGTCCCTTGCCGCCTCCCAAAGGGCTTTCGATTTGTAAGCGCCGTGAAGCCCATAGCCGAGAAAATTACCGGCATCGACCAGCACGACATCCAATCCTCGTGTTGCCGCAGACAAAGCCGCGGCCATCCCTCCCGGCCCGCCGCCAAGAATGGCTAAGTCACATCGGATCATAGTAAACATTTTTAGCGATAAATCTCGGACTTTCCTAGTGTCGTGACTTGTAAGTTCGTTACCCAGTCCAAAGAGTAAGGGGACTGCCGGTTGGCGGTCCGGGAGAGTTGGATTCTCCCATGTAGGGGCGCAATTCATTGCGCCCAGTTTGTCCGACAGAATCAGACCGGTTTCCTAAAGAGGGCGCAATGAATTGCGGCCCTACAAGGTTTCCGTTTAACGCGCGGTGCAGCATCGACTGAAAGAGCGTCCAAGCGGCGACGGCTCGTTCATAGCGACCTGCTAGCCGGTCACATTCTGTGACCGCTTCTTGCAATAATGCCCACCACATCCCCCGGTTGCCTCGACACCGCCCAGCTCCACGTTCCAAATCCGCCATGCTCATTTACTGCATTCACCCACTCGTTTAGAAATTTGCGCTTGGTTTTATCCTGGTCGATGTCTTGTCCTTTTGTTTCAAGAACCAAGAAGCTGCCGGTCTTGAGCCGCACGAGAAAATCCGGTCGGTACTTGTGCACAACGCCCTTAAAGACGTAGAGCACTTCGAAGCCGAGATGATCGTTCTTCACCCACGCGTCAACGTTGCTACTGTGATCCAATTGAAACGCGTCGGCTGACTCCCACGTGCTATCATACACGCAAAAGTTAACGTGCGATCTTTTCGTGTATTCGCATGGCTTGCCGGTGTACCAGGTTCTTAGGTCGCCGGTCGAAACGATCGGTTTTTCGGTGTCGAAAATAGGCACGGTTGATTCGGTATTCTCGGTATTGATGCTGTCCCACATATGCTGAACGACTTTACTCAAGTTGAGCGTGACAACCAGTCGCCGCCTAAGGTCGTCTTGATTGAATAGCGGCGGCATGATGTCAATCTTGCCGGACGTGGCAAACTCCTCCATCAACCGAACGAGGCGGGCAAGCAAATATTCTTTGTTTCCTTGCCAACTCGGTTTCATTTGATCGAAGATACCGCTGGCACTTTCGAAAGCGATTCTCTGCCAGCGAAATTTTCTTGCTAACTCTTCAAGGGCAATTTCTGAAAGCTTAGTAACGTCCGGCTTGCCTTCAACGATCGGCGCAACTTCGGCCAAGGTCGGCGTCTTGAGAGCGTCCAACTCCAGCGGTTTGACTTTAGCAAAATCCAACTTCAGTTCTTGGCGGTAAACATGGTCGATTCGGATGATGTTCGGCCAACTGATCTCGAATTGTTTTTTCTCGATGACCGGTTCTATTTTGGTTTTCGGCGCTGGTGGCGGTGGCGGAGGGCCGTCCTGCGCCTCGTGCGGTAAAAACGTGAAAGGCACGCCGAAAATGTTGACGTACTCTGGCTCGAACAGGCCTTTCTCTTTATCGAATTCGTACGAGACCCGCCTGAGCCCGCGCCCTACGACCTGCTCGCAGAGTAACTGGCTGGAGAAAGCACGCAATCCCATGATGTGTGTGACCGTTCTGGCGTCCCAGCCCTCGGATAGCATGCCAACGGAAATGACTTTTTGAATCTGTTCGCCGGCTTTCCCTTCCTGTCCGACCGTATCGACCTGCCGGCGAAGTTGTTCGGCGAGCTCTTTCTTGGAAAGCTTCCTTACCGGCTCGTCATTGTCGCCGTCGTCTTCTCCTTGATCTTCGCCGTTCAGGGCTACCGGCTCTTCCTGGGCTTCTGCCATTTCGAGCACTTTGGAGTCGATATGCAGGGTGCGCTGCGGGTCGCAAAGCTCGTCGAGCAGAATCTTTTTGTGGTCGAAGGCATACTTCACCCGGGCCGCGGTCTCGGTGCGGTTGGCGACCGTGATCATCACAGGGGGAGTGCGCTGGCCTTGCGTTTTCCATGCCTTCGCCGCTTCAAGCCAATCTTTGCCGAGCAAATAATATCCTGTAGTCACAAGGTCGGGCAGCGGCACTTGTTCCTCCGCGCGCCGATTCAGATCGTCTTTGACATGCTCGTAGATGTGGTAAAGCTTCGACTTGTAGGTCTTGGCGTCCGGGACGCCGTCGTCGCGCACCACCACTCGCGGCGTTTTGACCAGTCCGGATTCAATAGCGTCGTTGAGACCGAAGTCGCTGACGATCCAGTCGAAAAGAGCTTCATCCGAGCTTTGTTTGCCTGACGGGGCAAAGGGTGTCGCCGAGAAGTCATAGCAATTTAATATCCCGCGCGCCCTGTGGATACGGTCCAAACCGCCGACCCATTTGGTCGCTTCCTCGATGTCTTCCTTTTTGACTCCTTTGATCTTCGACTCCGCAGGTATGCGCCAGGCGTGGTGCGCTTCGTCGTTGATGGCCAAGATGTTGCGGGTGCTTGCCAGCTCGCCGAGAACTTCTCGGACGTAAGCTTCGTCGCTTTTCGCGCCGCGTTTGTCGACAGACTTCCTCTTGGCTAGCCGTTCTTCCGACTCCCAATTGAGCATGTGCCAGTTGCGCACCAAGATCTTACCTTGGCGCAACTTATCCAAAAGCGCCGCCGGCACGATGTTGAAGTCGTCGTAAAAATTGTTTTTTCCCGCCGGCTCTAATACTTGCAAGCGGCTCTTCACCGTCAGCCCCGGCGCGACGACGAAGACGTGTTTCGAGAAACGCGCGTCCTGCGGGTAGGTGACTTTGTTGACGACTTGCCAGGCGATCAGCATCGCCATGACGATGGTTTTGCCGGAGCCGGTGGCCATCTTCGAACAGAGCCGCGGGATCGCGCCGCCATCGGAGGGGATGTCGATGCCGACCTTTTCCGACGCCGGCGCTTCGACGAGCCAGATAAGCGTTTCCATCGCTTCTAGTTGGCAGAAGAAAAACTGATGCTCCCGCTCGTCGGGATTGTTCCAGTGCTCCAGTAGCCGTTTGGTGATACCGGTGACGCCAGAATAGCCGACTTCTCTCCATGCCTTCACGCGTGGACGAATCTGATTGACCAGCGGGATTTCAACAAATATTCCCGGGTCGTCGAAGGCTTTGGAGCTTTGCGACGCGATGACGTAACCGGCGGGCCGCCGGCCGGTTTTTTTGTCGAAGGTCCGGCTCTCGCGGTCGTAGCTCCAGTAGTATTTCGGCTCTTCGTAAGGCGAGTTAATGATCAAGTGGTCAATGGAAGTCTTGCCCATCTATACTCCGCGCGTCGAATCTTCTGATTTCCTGCTTAAACCCCCAGGCTCGTCATTCCCGCATGTCTTTAGCGGGAATCCAGGCGAGATTCGGACTGGACCCCCGATTAAGGCATTCGGGGGTGACGACTCTGAGATGAATTCTTCGCTCATCTTTTAGTTACTCCGCAGTTCTTCGTGTCGTGGTTCAATCCACCTCGATGATTCTCAGGCTCTCAATTCCCCGGTCATCGACGATCTTCACCGCAACACGTTTGTGCTCGCCCGGTTCGAACGGCAGCGACACCGTGCCGCGATAGTTTTCGATCAGGTCTTCGTCAATTTCGGCTTTCAGATTTCGCGCGAGTCTCGCCCAGCCGTCGTTCTCGCCGACCATCGGAAAAAATACCTGACGCGGGAAGAGGCTTCTGCCGTCGTAGTCGGTGTCGAGCATCCATATCGCAATCTTTTCATTGCCGCCCGACTCGATGCTTCCGGTTTTGGTGTTGTAGTAATCGAAGCCCATCACTTCGACGCGATACTTGCCCTTGTCGTTACCGTCTTTGATCTTCTTGAGCATAATGTCGGGCTGGCCGATGAGCCAGAAGCTCTCGTTGCTCGCTCTCTTCTTCTTCAGATCTTCCGTCAGTAGATCGGCATTCATTTGAACTTTGAGCAGGGTCACACCCGGCCATTCGGTCTCATCGATGTCTTTTGCTGCTTCGGGATCGAACTGAAACGCGGCAAAGACGATGATCTTCGGCTTCGGCACCAGCGTCTGCGCTTCCTCGATCGCCAACTCGACTTGTTTCTGTTCCAGCGGCGCATGCTCGGGACCGAACGAAATCACCACCCGCTGCGGCTTGCCGTAAAGTCCATCCGGGTCTTTTACCTTGTCCGCGCCTTTGTTGTTTGGCTTTGTTTCAGCTTCGGCGTGCAGCCAGCGCGTCCCTGGTAACGGTTCGACACGAGAGAAGAGAATGTATTGTCCCTTCTTACCGCGAATGCCGGACTTCAATAATTCGTCACGCCATTCGGCCTGCCGCAATGTCTCACCGGAACGTGCTATCGACTCATCCGCGGGCTGATCGGACTTAATCTCGACGAGGGGCTTTACAACTGGCGCTGGAACCGCCTCGACAGTGAACGGACCTGTGATCCTCGCTCGCGAGTTATCCACGAAAGGTTGATCGTAGAGAACTTCCTGGTCTGCTGGTTCATTGTTGGCGATGGACTTCAATGTTATATGCGGCACAGTCTTATACTTAAACCCGCTACCCACTCCCTCGTGCGGATGCGCGAGTTCGTAATAGTCGAATGCTGCCGTCATCAGCCGCTGCTTCGCCAGCGTAGTTGCAACGCGGGAGGTGTCGCACGTTATCCAGCGGCGTCCCCACTCCTCAGCGACATACGCCGATGTGCCGCTGCCGCACGTGATGTCCAAAACGAGGTCGCCGGGGTCGGTGGTCATAAGTAAACAACGCTCGATTACCTTTGTATTCGTTTGAACCACATAAACTTTAGCCTCGCCATAACCACCTGAGGCTGTATCCAGCCATGTTTCAGATAGTGGAAAGAAGGGAAAATCACCAACGAATCTTCGGTAACTTAGAGTGTCGCCGTAGGCTTCAAGCCGATTTGCACTTTCCAATTTTTTGAAGCCGTCTGCGTTCGTCTTCCAACCACCCGTCCCTGGATGATAGGTCTTCCCCTGGAAAGTGACCGGCATCGACGTTGACTCACTTTTCGATTGCGAAGTGAGCGGCGAACGCCTATAAATTTGAGAATTAGTCGGGAGTTGGCTTGGATCTTCCTTCTCCGCAGAAGTCATTTTTCGATAAGAGCGATCTGGTAGGGCGACGAAGTCGTAGTTGACCCAATTAGTTCCCTCCCTCGGCAAATACAATTGTCGGAACTTTGTTCGCGATGCGTCTTTCACGTACCAAATCAAAAAATCATTAGTAGCAGGCAGCAAATCGCCTGCTTGCGTTGTCGTTTTACGAAAAACTATCATGGCTACGAAATTTGCAGAGTTAAAAACGTCATCCATAATTTCCCGAACGTGATGTACGTTCTCGTCGGAAATTTGCACGAAAACGGAACCCGATTCGCTCAAGAGTTCGCGTGCCAGCAGGAGGCGGTCGCGTAGGTAAGCCAGATACGAATGTATGCCTAATTCCCAGGTGTCCCTAAACGCCTTTACCATTTCCGGTTCTTGGGTTAGGTCTTCGTCCTTACCGTCTTTCACGTCTCGCTTGTTCACAAACGGCTGAAAGTTCGAACCGTAGCGGATACCGTAAGGCGGATCGATATAGATCATCTGCACCTGCCCAGCCATCCCTTCTTTTTCAACAAGCGAATTCATTACCAGCAGCGAATCGCCGGCGATCAGGCGGTTGGACCAGTTGTGCGGATGTTTGTAGAACTCAATCGCTTCGCGCAGCGGGGGATTTTCGTCCGGCGATTGGAAGAGCGACATTTGTTGATCGTTATGGCCATTGCGCCGGCGCACTGCTTCGACGATCGTGCGCGGGTCGATGCGCTCGTGAACGTGGAGCGAGACCGTCGGAACTTCGAACGACGTCCGCTCCGCTTTCCCCGCCCAAACCAACTGCGGATCAAGGTGCGGATCGTAGGCGTAAGTCTTCCTCCCGCTATCTTTATCCGTCTGCGGCGTGACTAAACCAACCGGCGGATTGTTCGCCCGCTGCTTGTCCTTGTGCGCGTACTGCTCGATAGGCTTCTTTTTGGACTTGTTCGCGGCCTTACTCGTCTTCGCCATCTATTTTCTCCCTGATGAAGAGCTCCGGTTGGCTCGCCGAAGAATATAGCCGATTTTACACGACACGCCGACGAGCCTCCAGAACCTTGCGCGTCCTTTCGATTTCCCTGGCAAGTAGTTTTTCGTCAGGGAGCGCTAGTTTGTATTCGCGGGCGAGAACCTTGTTGGGAAGTCCTTCGAGGGCGTACCGAGCTAAAGCGTCGTCCTTTTGCGCACAGAGTATCAACCCAACGGGCGGATTTTCTTCGGCTCGGCTCCAATGTTCACGCGCGTAGTTCAAGTAGAGATGCATTTGCCCTGCATCGGCATGGGTAAACTTGCCGAGTTTGAGATCGACGATGACGAGACAGCGCAAACCACGGTGAAAAAATATCAGATCGACTCGATACCACTCCTTGCCAACGCGCAGCCGTTTTTGCCGGCCGATGAACGCAAAGTCTCCGCCCAACTCGAGTAAGAAATGCTCTAGATGGCGGATAAGCTCTTCTTCAAGATCGCTCTCGGAGTACTCGTCTTTAAGATCGAGGAATTCAAGCACAAAGGGATCTTTGATTTCTTCTTCGGCGGTGACTGAGTCATCCGTCGTGGCCTTCGCGGATTTCACGAGCATATTCGCCTTGTTTTTCGATAGCGCTATACGCTCGTAGAAAAGAGAGGCGATTTGTCGGTCTAGCTGGCGAACGCTCCAACCGCCACGCAGCGCTTCGGTCTCGTAGAATGACCGCGCTTCGACGTTTTTAACGGCGAGTAGACGGACATAATGCGACCAGGGAAGCGGGAACGCTAGGGTGAGATCGGATAGCTTGAAATTACGCGACATCGTCGCGGATTTCGCCGACTGTGTTTGCGACCCCCGCGAGATTTGCAATGGAGGCTCGGCGTTCAGAGATTTACGCGACAGTGTCGCGTAAATCTGTTCCGAGTCCCAGCCGAGATAGAAGCCACGCATGCGCTGTAGATTGTCTACAGCGAACCCTCTTCCAAAACGACCAGACAAGTCGCCCGCGAGACGCTTTAGCAGCTCCTGACCATATCCGGCCCGCTTCTCGCCGCCTTGTTCAAACTCAACGATGCGTCGGCCGACTTCCCAATAGGTTGCCGTCATCAAGGCATTGACCGACCGAGCGGCGGAATGGCGAGCGGTCTCTACTAGCGAGCGAATACTGCCGATAAGAGAGTTGTAATTAGCAGGAACCAAGTTGCTGGCTGTCTTGTCAGAGCCTTTACTCATAGCCGATATTGCCGCGATATTACGCAATCGATTGAATGCGGATCGTAGGCGTAACTCTTTTTCCCGCTATCCTTATCGGTTTGCGGCGTGACCAAGCCGACCGGCGGATTGTTCGCCCGCTGCTTGCCCTTGTACGCGTACTGCTCGATGGGTTTTTTCTTGGAGTAGTTCGCGGCCTTCTTCGCCTTCGCCATTTACTCTCTCCCGGATTAGAAATCGCTGGAACGGACGTGGAAATTTCACGGATCTTACGCGAAACCGCACCATCTGAGCAAGGACGGGGAAGCTCGTTTTGCCGAATGCCGAGAAACGACAGGGCCACGCTGAACCGTGGCTTCGAAGCTGCCTTACTGCCCTGGTTTGAAATAATCGACGGCGCAGGACGATCAAGCGCCGGCGACGATCGCCTTGACGCGCGACTGAACCTCGGCGCCTTTTTCTTTCATCAGCGGCAGATAAGCGGCATTAAACCATTTTTCCAGCGCTTGTGCATATGACCGGCGCTCGCGCAGACGCTCGTACCAACCGGCGATATGCGGCCGGTGGTCCCAGAGAAACTGCATTTGCAGGTGGTCGAGCCGGCTGATGTAGGGCGCATAGCCGATGTCGGCTAACGAAAACTCTTTACCGGCAAGCCAGGGGCCGTTCGACAGGGAGGTCTCCATATCGCCGAGCAATTGGTCGAAACGCTTCACTGCGTCGACAAAGAAGCGCGATTCAACGCCCTGGGTGATATTCTCCCAGCTCCGCTCGCGCTTGACGGGATCCGGCATTTTCTTATGAAACGCTTCCAGCGCCTCCATCCCCTGCGCGAGCTTTTGGTGACGAAAGGCGATCGCCGAGCTCACCACGCTGGTCGCCGCATGCACGCCCTCGTCGAGCTGCTTGGTCCAAAGACGCATGCGCGCGCACTCCGCGGCATCGGCGGGGCGCAGCCTCGGCTCGGGATAAGCGTCATCAAGATATTCGCAGATGACGGTCGATTCGAGCGAAAAGTTCGATCAGTAAGACGCTGCGTTTGACGGACGACGTCGCGCTCAAGTCCGCCTACGATACCTATGCCCGATCTATTGTGAACCGCTCGCTCATCATACCCCGGGATGCGGTCGCGGAGGGTCTGGAGAACGCGCGCGCGATCGGAGTGAATGTAAAAAAGAAACCTGATGAACTTTTCGATAACACCTTCGCCTTGGATCTGGAGAAAAGCGGCTTTCTAAAGGAACTCTGGGGTACCCGCCTTAAGGCTAGATAAGAGTTCCGAAGACCGAATCGAGCATCGCCACGACGCTGGACTGCGCCAAAGTGTGAGAAAAGCAACATTGCATTCACGGCATTCACGCTAATCTTTCTCTCCTCAGCCGGATCAGGCGCAGTCGCCAGTGTTTAAGGAGGCGCACCTGGCATTTGCCGATGTCTCGATTACAGAACACAGCGCCGATATTTGTGCCACCCAAGTTACAAGTACTATCGATTCTCTCAAAACCAAATGCCGAACAGATAATCTTCTTGCCTGAGGGGCATAGCATTTGCGTTTTTACTCCTCCATATTAAAGTTAAAGCAAGTGCTCAACGAGCGCGATAATCTATAAACTAATCATACCCGCTATGGGTGGAGGATCACAATGTCACCTCGCAACCAGTCAAAAGGAATTAAACAAGCTTTATGTGTCGTCGTTTTTCTTATGTCGGTCTTGGCCGTTGTGAACCCGGCCCCTGCTGTAGCAGCGCAAGCAGGCAAGGAGCAGTTGGTTCAAACGCTGCCGGATTTCGCGCTATTGGCCGAAAAATTGGCGCCCACCGTCGTGAATATTTCGACGACTCAGGTGGTGCCTCAGGAGCAGCCTGCACCGAACCCATTCGGTGGTCCCGGTCCCCAGCCCTTCGGAGAGAACGATCAATTCAACGAATTCTGGCGCAGATTTTTCGGCGACCGTGGAACACCGCGCCGCCCCCAAACCGCCCTGGGATCCGGATTTATTATCGATAAACAAGGATTGATTATAACCAACGCGCATGTTGTCGAGAATGCGGAAAAAATAACCGTAAGACTTCACGACCAGAGAGAACTCGAAGCCAAAGTAGTCGGCAGAGATCCAAGGACGGATATCGCGGTGTTGCGGATTACCGACAAAAAAGGCGATCTTCCCGTCGCTCCACTAGGAGATTCAAGCAAACTGCGCGTCGGCGAGTGGGTGATGGCGATGGGAAGCCCTTTTGGGTTGGATCATTCGGTGACGGTCGGAATCGTCAGCGCGAAAGGCAGGCATATCGGCGCCGGCCCGTATGACAATTTTATCCAGACCGATGCCTCGATCAATCCGGGAAATTCCGGCGGGCCTCTAGTAAACCTGCGCGGCCAGGTTGTCGGCATCAACACGGCGATTTTCAGCCGAACGGGAGGCAACATCGGTATCGGCTTCGCCATCCCAGTCGATTTGGCCAAAGAAATCTTGCCTGAGCTGATCGAGAAAGGAAAGGTCACCCGGGGTTGGTTGGGAGTGAGCATCCAAAGAGTCACGCCCGAGATCGCCAAGGCCCTGGGATTGGAAGAGGGTCGTGGCGCCCTGGTCGCAAACGTCATGGAGGGAAGTCCAGCGGCTGAAGCAGGCGTCCGGGCAGGCGACGTCATCGTCGAATACCAGGGACAAAAAATTCAGGAGTCAAATGACCTACCGATCGCGGTCGCTCGGACCGCTGTCGGCAAGAGCGCGCAAGTCACGGTTCTAAGGGACAAGAAGCGTATCCCCCTCACGGTGAAAATACGCGAGTTGAAAGAGGAGGTGGTGGTTGCTGCCGCGCCTCAAGCGGGAAAGCTGGGAATGACCGTTCAGAACCTGACCCCTGAACTGGCCAAAAGTCTGGGATTGAATCGCGCCGATGGAGTTGTCATTACCTCGCTTCAACCTCAAAGCGTCGCTGCGGAAGCCGGTCTTCAGCGTGGCGACGTGATCCTGGAAATAAATCGCCGGAAAATCACCAACGCCGCTGAATTGCGCAAGACTCTAGATGAAGCGAAACCCGGCTCGAACCTGCTCTTCTTGGTACAGCGAGCAGGCAACAATGTTTTCCTGGCACTGACAAATCCGGAAGGGAAAGGTCCGGGCGGCAAGGGTTAGTTTTCCCAGTTTTCCAGCGCCTGTCCTTAGTGTTTGAGAATGACATACAGCGCGTGGATGATACCCGGGACATAGCCCAGCAGCGTGAGCACAATGTTGAGCCAGAAGTGGCCGGTCAGGCCTACTTCGAGAAACACGCCCACCGGCGGTAAAAAAATAGCCAGAATAATCTTGATTGGATCTGTGGCAGTGACAGCCATATCATAGCTCCTTTCCGGTGCGGATCGGCTACGTCGCGATTGTAAGGAAATATTCCACTGCGGACTTAACTACGCAACAGGCTATTTGGACTGCTTTTCGATGACGCCGCATGCAATACGATCACCTGAATCTCCCGCAGGATCGGTACGGTAATCATCGGCGCCCGCGTGGATCACGAGCGAGGATCCATCCGAATCAAACAAACTGGCCTTGCCGCTGCTCAGAGTAAGCTGCGGCGCCAGAAATTCAACCGTGAGAGAACCATTCGGCGGTATGTGAATATTGGGCAAATCGCCTCCGTGTTTTCCCTGTTTGTCCAAAAACCCGTGTTTTTTGCCCAATGGATTGAAATGTCCGCCCGCGGACTTGAACGGTGGCTCGCATTTACCCACTTCGTGGATGTGAATGGCATGCGTGCCGGCGGATATGCCGGGCGGTTTCTGGCGAAGCTGAACCCGGATCAGGACCCCGTTGGGAGTTTCCCTCAAGGTAGCTTCGCCGACTTCCTTGCGATCGGCGTTGAGCATGGTCACCTTGAACGATTCCGATTCTGCCGCGAAGCCGTAACCGGCTAGACCCAAGAGCACACCTGCGAGTACAACAAAGCATCTGTTCATAGAATTTCCTCGTGCTGGAATTTGGCCAGTCCGCGACCTCCGTCTCATGGCCATTTTTAAATGCGGGCGCAAGTACCGTGCCGCGGATGAGCCGGTGAAAGATCGATCGTTTTTGTGAAAAGGTGTACTCGACATGAGACAAAGCAATGCAACTGTTCTAAATATGAGATTAACGGAGATGAAGGGATCAACGACTGACGACGCGATGCGCCTCGAGTTGGTGCTGATTGCGGGCGCAGAAGGCCGCGCCGGTTAAGGCGGCCCTCTGAAAAGCAACCAATGAGACGGCCTCCTGCATCACAGATGTCTCTGATTTTCTATTCGTGCAGGCGACGCGCCGCGTCCGCCGCTATGTTCTTAACCGCCGGCAGCGGGCAGAAGTTCTGCGATTCGACCGCGAACACCGGATTAAACTTGCTGCGGAAATTTTCCAGGGCGATGATCGCCGCCAGTTCCACCAGCTCTTCCTCCGTGAAGTGGCGCTTGAGGCGATTAAAAAAGCGATCGGTAACCCGCTTTTGGGTGTAAGTCATCCGCTCGCACAACTCCAACGCCAGCTTTTCGCGCTGCGAGAACAGATCGCTCTTGCGGTAGTCTGCCAAGGCCGCTTCGACCTTCTCTGCCGATGCCCCATGTTGCATCCCACTGGATGCGTTGATGTCGATTCAATAGGGACAGCCGTTGATGCTCGCCGCTTTCATGCAAAGCAGATGGCGCAAATCGCGCTCGATGAGTCCTGAAGCTAGAATGCCGGCCTGGAGCGCCTGGACCCCTTGCTGAATCGTCGGTCTAAGACCATAAACGACCGCCGTATTTAGAGTCGAACCATACTGTTTCTCTTGTTCCTCAAAAACTTTGCGAACTTCTTCCGGAGCTTCTTCCTTGCTTACTCCTTTAATCCGCAGCATGTGAGACCTCCTCTTACCGTGTTTTGTAGGAAACGAGCGCGACCATTCCTTGCATCATCGCCCTAATTCTAACAATCGACCGCGTCCGTTGCACGCCGTCGCTTATCAGTTCTGATGTATCACAAGCCACCTGTGTTCGTCACGTTGTCGGTACCTTTCAAATCCGCTTTTGAGTCTTCCTCGCACTTGTATAGCGGAACTGAAAAACATATATATCAATCGACTCTCGGCCGGCTTCGATCTACCTCTCTCCACTAGTGACCCATTGAGCGCTTCTTGTTAGAGCGCTTGCTTGGAGGAACGCATGAATACGAATGAGCTGCCATTCAGTCTGGAAGATGTGGTTTTAAACTCGGAGCTGGTTTATCGACCCTCGAGACCTGCCAACTATGAAGCTGAAAATGAAGCCTTGATAGCGCTGGCGCAGATCATGGCCGATTCACCGGAATTGATTTTACAAAGACTCGCCGAAACGGCTCTTGATCTTTGCCATGCCGATACAGCCGGAATTAGCTTGCTGGAAAATCACAATGGCGAGGAGGTGTTCAGGTGGGAGGCATTGGCGGGAGTTTATGCCGACCGTCTGAACCACCTGATGCCGAGAAACGCCAGCCCGTGCGGCACCACCATCGACCGTAACACGACGCAACTCATGTATATGGCGGAGCGCTTTTTCCCCGCCCTGAAATCAGAGCCGCCCGTCGTCGAGGCATTGCTCATTCCCTTTCATGTCGAACGCCAACCGATCGGCACGATCTGGGTCGTGGCTCATGATGAGCGTCGCAAGTTCGATCGAGAGGACGAGCGGATCGTAAAAACGTTAGCCCAATTTGCTTCGGCGGGGTGGCAGTCATGGAAGGCGCGAACCACCGCCGAGTCTGCCGCGGCGGTCGCGCGGCAACAAAGCGAAGCATTGAAAGCGCAGGTGAACGAAAGCGAGAAAACGAAGGAGAAACTTCAACACCTGAGCCGCGAGCTTGAGCAGAACGTCTATAATCAGACACGGGAACTTGACGTGGCGGAGCATCAATTACAGGAGGCTCATGTCTTGGCCAGCCTTGGAACCGCTGCCGCTAAAATCGTCCATGACCTGGTCAATCCAATCAATAGTATATTTAGCTTGCTTCAACTCCAAGAAATTTATCTTGCCGAAAGTTCAGAGCGACTGCATGAGCTTATTACCGAGACGACTGAGGATTTGAAACACGAAACGGCTCGCGTCATAGCTCTTATCGGAGAACTTCGAGAATTTTCACGGCCGTTGCGGCTCAATTGTGAGCCTATGAGCTTGAGCGAGCTGGTGGTGAAGTTTATTCGCGAACAGGCTCCCTTCCTGCACACTCATCGCAAGCCTGTCGAGGTCGAGCAGCAATTAGCTGAGGATCTACCGCTCGTGGCGGTGGACTGCGAGAAATTCACTCGGGTGCTGTTAAATTTATGTAAGAACGCGCTCGATGCTATGCCTGAAGGCGGCAGGCTCGTTCTACGCTGCTATCCGAATGAAAAACACATTTGCCTGGAGATCGAGGATTCAGGAAGCGGCATTCCCAAAAATATGAACATCTTCGAGCCTTTTGTCACGTCCAAGCCTAATGGCTGGGGTTTAGGGCTCGCCAACGTGCAGCAAATAATCTCGGCGCACAACGGCACCATCGCGTATAGCAGTGAACCGGGGAAAGGAACGATATTTACGATCTGTTTGCCGATTGCGTCGATTCCGCGGCGCTAATTGTCGGAAATCTGGCAGAACCGGGTGATAGGGTGCGGTATTCCTGGGACAGAAACAACCGGAGGATACCATGGCCCACATGCTCTATAAGGACAAACTCATTATTGCATCCGCGGAATTGAACGACGACAGCCACGCTTGGAAGGTGAGAGTTGACATCAGTTGGAACTTAGTCACTGACCGACAATTTAGTCATAAGGCAGAGGCCGAACAATTTGGCTGTGAGATAGCAAAAGACTGGATCGATAAACATTCCCCCGAGGGCACAAAGGGGAATTAACGCATAGAAAGTCCGGCGGCACTGGCCAATTCTTACGGTTTCTTCCGTTCCATCGGCGTCTTTAAGCCCTATGTAAGATTCCTCGTCGCTACGCTCTGTCGGAATGACAACGGGATGTCATCTCGAACGAACGTGAGAGATCTTTTGTAGCCACTTACTGCTGCTTCGACTCGTTTTTCCTTGTCCCCAAGAAGAACTTGCTGATAAAGCCTTTTTTTCACCCTACTTGACGAAGATCCGGAGAGCGATAGGATTGATCTTAAGTACCATGAATGGCTCAACCCCAAAAGTCCGCATCGTCGGCATCGGCACTTCCGCCGGCGGGATAGAGCCATTCAAGGAATTGTTGACGGCCTGGCCTTCACGTTCACCGACATGAGCCGCCTGAAACAATCGGAAGATGAGATGCTCAATGCCGGCGATTACGCCGACAGTATCATCCAGACGATTCCGATCTCCCTGGTAGTGCTCGGTCCCGACCTAAAAGTGATCTGCGCCAACCGCGCTTTCTACCAAACTTTTAATGTCTCGCCCGAGGAGACCCAACATCAACTCATTTATGATCTGGGAAACGGCCAGTGGAATATCCCTAAGCTGCGCGAGTTGCTGGAGGACATTTTGCGCCGCGACTCGCACGTCGAGAACTTCGAGGTAGAGCACGACTTTCCGGTCATCGGCCGGAAGATCATGTCGCTCAACGCCAGGAAAATGTCCGGCGATGACGCGGCCGATGTCCGGTCGATATTGCTCGTTGTCGACGATATCACCCAGCGCAGGCAAGCCGAAGCGGAGCGCACATGGCTCGAAGGCGAGCTTCGCCAGGCTCAGAAGATGGAAAGCGTCGGCACTCTTGCCGCCGGTATCGCCCATGACTTCAATAATAACCTGAACATCATCCAGGGATACGCTTTTGTCCTCAAAGAGCTCGGCGCCGACAACGAGATCATTGCCGAAAGCGTTGTCGCCATTCTCGACGCCACCAAGCGCGGCGCGACGATTGTTCAGCAACTTCTGACCTTGGCACGAAAGACGGAGCCCAAGCTCGAGTCGTTCAATATCGATAGCCTGATCGGCGAGCTGGCGCAATTGTTGCGCCAGCCTTTTCCCAAGACCATCGATGTCAACGTGGAGTTGAGCCGCGACATCCCGCCGGTCCTGGCCGACCGCAATCAAATATTTCAAGCACTGTTAAATCTTTGCGTCAATGCGCGTGACGCCATGCCGGATGGCGGCAGGCTCACGCTCAAAACCGCGGTGGTCGACCGCAACGCCTTGCCGAACTCCGAGGACCTCACGGCGGAAAAGTACGTGCGCATCGACGTCAGAGACACCGGCGTGGGAATAGACGAAAGTATCGCGAGCCGGATCTTCGAGCCTTTCTTTACCACCAAGGGAACGGGACGGGGAATCGGTCTGGGTCTTGCGGTCGTCTACGGAATCGTTCGACACCACAAAGGTTATGTTCAGGTAACCAGCAGACCGATGGAAGGAGCATCCTTTCAAGTCTATTTACCGGGCGTCGTATCCGACCGGTAGCCGGGAATAAATCGAATGGCTGTCACGCGCTCTCGATCTCACCGCTGGGTCCTTGTCGTGGAAGACGAACAGCTCATGCGCCGTCTGCTCGAGAAGATCATATCGAACCAAGGTACCCCCGTCCTGCTGGCCGCCGACGGGGAAGAGGCCATCGAAATGTACCGGCGTTATAAAGAAAAAATCAGTGTGGTCTTACTGGATTTGGGCCTGCCCAAGATTTCCGGCTCGGAGGTCTTCGATCTCATGAAAGAGGAAAACCCGTATGTCCGTGTCGTTGTTGCCAGCGGTTATCTGGAGCCGGAAGTGAAGAGCAAAATGCACGATGCCGGCGTCAAACACTTCATCGAAAAACCTTACATGCTCGATAAAGTAATCGAAACTCTGCAAAGTTTAATACGATAATCTCAACGGCTCAGGCGCACCTGCCGAACGCGGCAACGCCACCGTCACGTTTCGATTGCAAGCCGGTCTTGCGGTTTTTCCGAGAGTACATTCTTTTCGCCTCTGATTTCATTCTCGGCCATTCGGTTTTTCATGCAGCATCGCAGCCTGTCGAACCCGGTCGGCGCGGCGCGTCAGCTACGGCGCGATGAATCGCGCCCCTTGTACAGGATCGCCTGGTGCGGGATTTATTTCGTTTTCATGGGCCTGGGCAGTTACTGATTTTGACAAAAGCTAAAACATGATAAGGCTTACAACATGCCGATAGATCCGTCTGAACAGCCTATCCACTTAGGCGGAACTTCTCTCCGCGACCGCCGCCATGTTTGTGCCTTTTTTCACCAGCCGGACGACGAGTATCGTCTGCTTCTTCCGTTCATTAAAGAAGGAATCGAACGAGGAGAACGGGCCTTTCACATTGTCGATCCAAAGCTGCGAGACGATCACATCGTTCGTTTACGATCGGCCGGCATCGCCGTCGAACAAGCAACGCAGACGGGGCAGCTTGAGCTTCGTGACTGGTCACAAGCCTACCTGCTGGATGGCCACTTCGATCAGGACAGAATGCTGAATTTAATCCAGACGGTCCTCGATGGCGGCAAACAGCAAGGGTTTTCTTTAACTCGTCTGGTCGCGCATATGGAATGGGCGCTCGAAGATCGTCCTGGCGTGGATGATCTCCTTGAGTATGAAACGAGACTGAACTATATTCTGCCGCGCTATAAAGATCCAGTGATATGAATTTACGATCTTGCCAAGTTTGGCGCCGGCATTGTGATCGACATCATGCGCACTCACCCGCTGGTCATTATTGGTGGAATCCTCCAGGAAAATCCTTATTTCGTTCCACCGGATCTATTCTTAGCCGAACTGCGCGCGCGCCGGCAAGACATAACGTGCTGAAAAGAATTGCAGCATGAGCGCAGACTCCCAAAACAAGGTGTTGGCGTTAAACGACGAAGACCTGCGCCGCGCCGTCTGCGATCTGATTGCTCTTTCCACTCTGCCAGCGGCCTGGAGCGGTCGCCAGCCCGAGAGTATAGCCGCCGATCTGGCTGACGCGGTCCTAAGCACATTACGCGCAAGCTTGGTCCACGTCCATTTTCAAAGCGGGGTCGGGCAAGGAATCGAAATAATACGCCTCGCTCGTGACCGGCAAATCGAAGATTCCGCCAACGCGACGCTGTCAACCATCGCTGCGGCGGTCAAAGCCGGTAACGTCCCCGCCTTTCTGCGGAACGCCAGGCTCGCGCCGGCTAATGGACTATTGCCTTTGGGCTTCCATCCGATCGGACCTCAAGGAGAATGGGGAACCCTGATCGTCGGCTCTACACAGCCCGACTTTCCCGGCGAATTAGATAATTTGCTTATTGGATTTGCCGCCAACCAAGCCGCCGTTTCTTTGAATTCCGCGCGCCTGTTGACCGAGCGTCAGCATCAGCAGGCGGAGCTCAGAAGACTCAATGCTACTCTCGAGGAACGAATCATCGAAAGATCCCGTTACCTCCGTCTGCTCCAGGAAATCGCCGCGGCAGCCAATGAAGCGACGTCCTTAGAGGCGCCTTTTCAGTTTGCCGTAGACCAACTCTGCGCGCACCAAAACTGGTCCGTCGGACATGCGTATTTCTTTCGACCGGAGACCACAGACCATTTGGATAGTCTGGCGGTTTGGTACCTGAGAGACCCAACCGCCTACGAAAGCTTCCAAAAGGCCAGCGAGTCTCTCCCTTTCAGGGCCGGGCAAGGCCTCATCGGACGGATCGTTAGGAGCCGCGAGCCGGTGGTCATTGAAGACATCGCTGAGGATCGGAACTTCGTACGAGCAAAGGCGGCATCAGCCGTTGGACTCAAATCCGCTGTCGCCTTTCCCGTTCTGATAAACAAAGAGGTTGCGGCCGTGCTAGAATTTTTTTGTGATCAGACGCTCCACGTAGATGATGCTTTCTTCGAAGTGATGGCGAGTATCGGCAATCAACTCGGTCGGGTGATCGAGCGAAAACGAGCCGAAAAAAAATTGCGGGAAAGCGAGCGTTTGGCTGCGACCGGTGAAATCGCGGCGGTTTTTGCTCATGAGGTCGGTAACCCACTCAATGCCATCTCCACAACCATGCAACTCCTTCGATATGAACTTACCAGGGGAAATGAAAATTTTCTTCATTCCGCGCTGGAGGACGTTTCGACGGAAGTCAACCGGTTGCAATCGCTCTTAAGAGATTTTCGTTCATTGTCTCGATCCACGCAATTCAGAGTCGAAAAAACGGATCTGGCAAAGCTGGCTCGCGAGGTTTTGGCGACGGGAGTCGCCGTCCGAAGTGATCCTCGGATTCGAGTCATCCAAGAATTTGACTTCGATTTGCCTTCGGTGATGTACGACTGCGACAAAATGAAGCAGGTTTTAATCAATCTCTGCAAAAACGCCGTTGAGGCAATGCCGGAGGGCGGTATTTTGACTGTGCGCGGGAAGAATTCTGCTGGCGGTGTTCAACTGGAGATTGCGGATACAGGCGCAGGAATTCCGGCAACAGTGAAAGTTTTTCAGCCTTTCACCACCACCAAGCCGGAAGGAACAGGACTCGGACTGGCAATCGTCCGGCAGATTATCGATGCCCACGGCGGGACAATCTTTTATAGCAGCGACCCCGGCAAGGGAACGAGCTTTTATCTTAGTCTCCCTCCTACGCCTCCTCTTACATAAAACCGCCGCCCGGACTGTGCGCCGAATGCCGGGAGCAAACACAATCATCGATTGTACCCTCAGCGTCCCGGCGCGATACCCAGTTCCTGGTGCGCGCGGCGCAAATAACTCATGTCGAGATATTTCTCAGGGGCGGGATAGGGACGTTTTTTAAACAGGGTCTCGCCCATGAGGTCGATCAGCCGCTGAAATCCTGCGCGATTTACCGAGCCGTCGCGGCTGATGATGCCCTGTGAAAGATACTCTTCGACCGTCGTCCGAGTGTACTTCAAGGGAATGCCCGTGCGCTTGGTCACCAGAGCCGCGGCCTCTTCTTTATTGGCGTGCGCCCACTGCATGGCGCGCACCATTGCCTTGAGATAGCGCACGGTGAGTTGGCTGTTGGCTTCCGCCCAGCGGCTGTCGACGATCAAGGTATGAAACTGCAGGTCGGGAACATAATCGTGCAGGCGAGCGATCTCGGTAAAACCCAGCTCCCGCGCCCGCGGCAAGTCGCCGCCTAGGATCATGGTCGCCGACGTGTTGCAGGCCTTGAGGCTGGCAAGACGTTGCGTCGTGGGGCCGCCTTGGAGAATCGAATAATCCCGGTTGAGCTCAAGGCCTTCTTTCTTGAGCATCTCTTTGAGAAAGATCGTGCTGCCCGAGACCAAGCTCACCACGCCAATGGTCGTTCCTTTGAGCTCTTTGATGGTCTTGAACTTGGGACAGCCGACCAGCGTGTAGGCGGCGATGGGAACCGTGCCGCCGATGATCTTCAGTGAAGCTCCTCGCTCGACGGCATTGATAGCGGCGGATGGATCGACGATGGCCACATTAATGTGACCGGCGATAAGCGCCTGGATCAACGTATCGGTCGAGCCGATCAAGACGACGTCGCCCTGAATTCCCTCTTGAGTGAAAAACCCCTTGTCGGTGGCCGCATAATTCGGCAGTTGCTCGACCGTGCGCGAGACATTGCCGATGATCACCCGGTCCGCGGCGCCGGCTGTCGACGCGCCAAAACTCACGAGGGTCACTGTCAGTAAGTATCCCAAGACTCTGCGCGATAACGTAAACTTCATTGTTGACCTCCAGCCTCAAGGCTTGTGATAGTAGTGCGCATAAAAGTAATCGGCGATCTCCGCGCCCGTGGTCTGCCAAACTCCTTCATGCGCGCATATGTACTCAAGGGCTTTATCGAGATACTTGATGCGAAATGCCAGTCCGATGACGAATGGATGGAGCGGAATGGTCATGACCCGTCCCTGGGTCGCGCCCTCGGCATACAACGTGTCGAACTGATCGCAAACCATCTGCAGCCAATCTTTCGGCGTGTGCCCCCCTTGAAAGATGACCCGGATGTCGTTGAGCCCTTGCTGATAGGGAATGCCGATCATGCGTCCGGATTTGACGCGCATGGGCACCGGCTGGTCGTCGCAGCCCCAGTCGCAGACATAATCGAAGTCTTCCGCTGCCAGATGGTCCAGAGTATTGGGGCTCTCATCCCCTCCCCCCGGACCGAGCCAGCCGCGCGGTGCTTTTCCTGTCGCCGCGGCAATCGTTTCCTTGATCTGCCGGACGACGGCGCGTTCCTCTTGCGCCGGATACTGGTTCATCCGAATGTTGTTAGTGACGCCGTGGCCGAGCCACTCCCAGTTGCGTTGATTGCCCTCTTCGATAATCGCCCGATGATGCGCGCACACATCGGCGTTGAGCAGTACCGTCGCGCGAATCTCGTGGCGGTCCAGGACATCCATCATGCGAAACACACCGATGCGCGATCCATAATCCCGCAATGCGTATCCGGTCACGTCGGGCAACTGCGGGTTCGGCGCGCCCGGAATCACTTTATCGACGTGGAAGAACTCGATGTTGGGCGCGACCATCAATGCGATCCTCGCATTATTGGGCCACTTGAGCGGCTTGCGTCTGATGATCGGCGAATAATCGTAGCGTTCGGTTTGCATCGCGAAACTCCTTGCTGTTTAGCCGCGCTCGAAGAATACGAAGCTATACAGCCACGGTCTTTGCGTCAAGCGTTTTTTTCAAATGGTCGATGGCGCCGAGCGGCGCTCCGCCAGGGCGGAGGCGGCAAGGAAACTTCTCCAACCGCCGTGCCCACTTTTTGTTTTTCTCGCCGGCTGCTAGACTTCTTTTATGCGGCGCGCAATACCCGAGTAGCATTGCGAAAGGAGACCAGCTTATGGCTGAACAGACACGGGCGGATATAGGCCTGATCGGCTTGGCAGTCATGGGTGAAAACTTGGCCCTCAATATCGCCGACCATGGCTTCAGGGTGGCCGTGTTTAATCGTACGACACAGGTGATGAAGGACTTTATCGCAGCCAACCCCGATACACCGGGCGGGCTGATCGGCTGCGAGAGCCTGGCCGATCTTTTGGCGGCGGTCAAAAAGCCGCGCAAGATCATCGTTCTCGTGAAGGCCGGAGCCGCTATCGATACGGTGGCGCAGCAGCTTATCGGCGCCGGTCTGGAAAAAGACGATCTGATCATCGACTGCGGCAACAGCCAGTGGACCGACACCATCCGCCGCGAGAAAGATTACTCCCGTCATTGCCGGTTCTTCGGCTCGGGGGTTTCCGGCGGTGAGGTCGGCGCGCGCTTTGGTCCGTCGCTGATGCCGGGCGGCGATGCGCAAGCATGGCGGCATCTCGAGCCGATCTGGAAAGAGATTGCCGCCAAGGTGGATCCGCGCACCGGCAAAGCGATCGAAACCGCCAAGCCTGGCCAGCCGGTCAAGGACGGCATTCCTTGCACGGCCTACATCGGCGAAAACGGCGCCGGACACTATGTCAAGATGATCCACAACGGTATCGAGTACATCGATATGCAGCTCATCTCCGAAGCTTATTTCCTGATGCGCAATCTCTTAAGTCTTCAGCCCGGCGAGCTTTCGCCAATCTTCGCGCGCTGGAATCAAGGCGATCTTGATTCCTATTTAATTGAAATCACCGCCGACATCTTAAAACAGCGCGATCCGCGCGACGCCGATTCATTCCTCGTTGATCGTGTTCTCGACACCGCGCAGCAGAAAGGAACGGGGAAGTGGACCAGCATCAATGCCCTCGACATGGGAATTCCCGCGAATTCCATTGCCGAAGCGGTGTTCGCCCGCTGCCTCAGCGCTCTCAAAGATGAGCGCGTCGAGGCAGCGAAACACCTGGCCGGACCGCGGTACACCTACAGCGGCGACCGCGACGAACTGATCAACGCCATGCACGATGCGCTCTATTGCTCGAAGATTTGCGCCTATGCCCAGGGCTTTCAGCTCATGCGCGCGGCCGAGAGCGAATATCATTGGAAACTCGATTTCGCTTCCATCGCCGGCATCTGGCGCGGCGGCTGCATCATCCGAGCGCGGTTCCTGCAAAAAATCACCGACGCCTACACCCGCGAGCCAGGGCTGGTCAATCTATTGCTTGATCCCTATTTCAAAGAACAGCTTCACAAAGGACAATCGCACTGGCGCACCGTCGTGGCGCTGGCGGCGCAGGCAGGCCTTGCGGCTCCCGCCTTCATGTCGGCCCTGGCCTACTACGATGGCTACCGATCGGCGCAACTGCCGGCCAATCTCTTGCAGGCACAGCGGGATTATTTCGGTGCGCATACCTATGAACGCACCGATCAACCGCGCGGCGTATTGTTTCATCTGGACTGGCCGGCGCCGGACCGCCCCGAGATTGAGATGCCGGCCTCTGGATCGGCAGTGTGAAAGTCCTTGACGGGTGGATGGGGTTTGCTGATACATTAGGAGAGCTGCATTCGACATCGAGGAGGATCACGAACGACGATGGCTATTCCTGGAGAGAAAGCGATTCAAATGGTACGCAACGCTCACACGCAAGCGGCGCAGTTGGACATCGCCGTCACAGCGGTGGTGGTTGACCAGAGCGGCCGTATGATCGCGCTGGGCCGGATGGATCGGGCCCGTCCGATCACGGTGGAAATTGCCCTGAACAAAGCCTATACCGCCGCCAGTTTTCAACAGCCCACCAAGGAGCTGGCGGGAGTGGCCGGACAAACGTGGTTTCAAAGCCTGGTGGTATCGAGCAACGGGCGCATCATGCCGGGTGGCGGCGCCGTGCCGATTGTCGAAGGCGGCACTGTTGTCGGCGCTGTCGCCGTCGCCGGCGGTACGGAAGACCAGGACCAGCGTTGCGCCGAGGTGGCGCTGGCATC
>JBBDNJ010000126.1:24225-29522 GCA_040877705.1 Binatia bacterium
AGCGGCGAACGGCAACGGCAGCGCAAAACCCGATCAGCGCGCCCCGGACATCCCGCCCCCGCCCTACCTCGGACGCTCCGTCCGGATCGTCGGACCCGTGGTCAATGTCGATATGAACCAGTCGCCGCATCCGAAAAATCAGCGCGGTGAACTGGGCAAGCCGCTTTTTAACTGGTATCGCAACACCGTCTCCAAAGATCCGCTGACGCGTGTATCGGCGCCGAACCATTTCGCCGATCGCAAACAGTTTCTCACCAGCGTGGTTAACCGCGATAACAAGGGCAAGATCAATCCGAAGCGGATGCCGGTGGCGGACGCCGCGGCGATGACGCGCCATATCAAGGCTGTGGCCCGCTATATGGGCGCCGACGTGGTCGCCGTTGCCCAAGCCCATCCGTCCTTCTTGTACGCCGGCAGCCGCTACGTCCAGGACGGCACGGCCGAAGACGCGTACCAGACAAGTTCTCCCGCCGATCTGGTAAGAAAATTTCCCTACGTCATCGTCGCAACCACGGCGTGGGACTACGATAAGCTGCAGGCGCACCGCCATCACATCGGCGATTCCGCCTACCACGTCTCGCAAATGAAAGGCGTCGTGATCCTCAAGGCCCTGGAGGGCTACATCAAGGAGCTGGGATACACGGCACTGCGGGGGGTAGTGACCCCCCAGGCAGCGGGGGTGGCCTCGGGAGTCGGCGAGCTCGGCCGAAACGGGCTGGTCATCAACAAAACTTTCGGTGCCCGCATTCACATGCCGGACCCGATCTTGACCGACCTGCCGCTGGCGGCGGACCAACCGGTCGACATCGGGGTCGAAGACTTCTGCAAGATTTGCCGCAAGTGCGCCAATACGTGTCCGACCAACAGTATTCCGTTCGGAGATAAGGTCGTCCACAACGGCATTGAGAAATACAAAATCAACTGGCTGACCTGCTACAAATTGCGGCCGTACGTCAGCGATCACTGGGGGAGTTGCCTGACCTGCGCCACGGTTTGCCCGTTTACTAAACCCAACGTTTGGTGGCGCAGCCTCACCGTCTCGGCTCTCAGCACCTGCCCCATCCCCGCGCGGCCGGCGCTGGTGCGCGCGCTGAAATGGATCGACGATCGCTTCTGGGGCGTGGCGCGCAATAATCGGGTGCGCTGGCTGAGCTATGACTCCGGCATCAAGCCGGGGGAGCAAGCGTGCACCGTTGCCGGCTGCACCGCGTCACATGACGGCAAGGCGCATTCCGCCCAGATGGTCGGGGATGCCGGTTACTATGCCCCCTTAAAAGAGAACACCAACCGATTCGTCAAGCGGGACGCCTAGTGACGTTGCGATTGGGTCCATTGACGCTTCCATGGCCGGGGAGAGATTCTCGGAAGAACGATCCATACTGGGATTCTTTCATCAACACACCGCCAGTGGATCTGGCCAATACGGTCACGGAGATGATCCGCAATGCGCCGGAGGGGAATATCTTCCCGACCAAAGCAGACATCCATACTCCCGAGATCACCTCGAGCCACGTCAAGGAATTAGCCAAATATTTGGGCGCAAATTTGGTGGGCATCGCCAAATTATCTTTGAATGAAACGGCCTCTCCCCCGGCTCAAGTCCGGGGCAAGCTCTCCCCTCTCGCAATGGGAGAGGGTGAGAGCAAAGCCGGTGAGCCGTATCCGTTTGCCGTCGTTTGTACGGTACGCGCCGAGTACGATCCGCGCACATCGCCAGGCATCGGCGGCCAGGTGCCGGTACAAAACGGACTGTTCATCACCTTTGTCCTCAGCGCCTGGATCAGAGAGCTTGGCTTCCGCGCCACCGCGGCACCGGACCCCAATGCCGAGACGCTGGCCGCGGCGGCAGGCCTGGGAAAGATCGACGCGGACGGCAGACTGGTTACGCCCCAATACGGCAAGCAGGTTCATGTCGCGAATATCATACGCACGGATCTTCCGTTAGCCGCAGACGGCTAAGGATGAACAGCCGTTCAAACAGTTCAAACCGTTTTCGAGCATTGGAACTGCGGAACAAGCGACTATTGTGCTTAGCGGCTTAGCCTACAGAGACAATTCAGGTCTAACCTTCGCTCGCCCTGAGCGACTCGAAGGGTGAGCCGCGAGATTTTCCGCAACTATTTGAACGTTTTGAACGGCTTGAACGATTTGAACCCAATCTCCGTTTCCGAGTTTAGTGAGGTCATATGCCCTATGTGATCACCAGTCTATGCACCAACGACGGAGCGTGCGTCGAGGTCTGTCCTGTCGCCTGCATCCATACGACGCCGGGGGCGCCGCAGTTCTACATCGACCCTGAAGTTTGCATCGATTGCGAGCAATGCGAGATCGTCTGTCCGGTGGATGCGATCTTCAAAGATATCGACATTCCGGCCGAACATGGAGCGTCCATCGAGGTCAATGCGGCATTCTTCCGGAAGAATAAAGCAGCGGTGGGACCGGTTTCCTTCGACAAGGCGTGGGAGATGATTAGTGCCGCGCACGACTATGCGCAAATCATGGGAATGGCGGTGACCGCCGCAGTTGTCGATGAAGCGGGTGGGCCAATTGCCGTCGGACGCATGAATGGCGCCGAAGCCAGGACCGCGGAACTCGCTTTCAACAAAGCCTACACTGCCGCCGCCTTTCACGTTCCCACAGCCGAATTGGTTCCCCAAGCGCGGCAACCGTGGCTGCGCAGCCTGGTGGTTTCCCACCGCGGCCGCTTCTTGCCCGCGGGCGGCGCCATCCCAATCCTCGACGGCGTAACCATCGTCGGCGCCATCGGCGTGGCCGGCGCCAGCCGTCCCGAGCAGGACATTCTCTGCTGTCGCGCCGCTCTCGCGGTAATAGAAGGCCACGGGCACTGAGTATCGAGCAGTTAGTGATCCTCGGTCGCCCTGGCCGGCGCAGACTTCAAATTTCTTTTTGCGCTCGGCGCGGCAAAAACTAACGAAAGCTAAATCGACAGTAGCCGATCAAAAAAGGATCGGTAACGCCGCAACGCCAAACGCAAGTCTTCAGTAGATACAGAGTCCGACTTTTCCCACTGGTGTTCCAGGCTGCTTCTTTGTTCTGAAAAACTTTCGGCTAACCGGTGTAGCAGCTTGGCGATCAACTCGTCGGCTTGTTCAACTGCCTGGCGTGGCTCATCGACAAAACCCGTCTGAATGTCTTTCCAGCGCGTCCGAAAATCTCGTTCCTCTTCGCCGGTAAACAGCGGACTCAAATCCGTTTCGCGCCCTTCCGTACTGCGCCCAGCGGCGTCAACGGGTTCGTTGTTTTCCGGATGCGCAATGGCCTCCGTGCCACGTCCTCGCCCGGCGGCCGCCACAGTGTCGGTCGACAATCTTCGGTCAGTGGAATCTTTCATGGGTGTATCCCTTTCTTATCACTGGATTTACGGCCAAATGCCGGTCTTACAGGCTCAGGCCGTTTTCTCGTGCCCTCCGATACTTCAGTATCCAATAGCTCATCGAACAGGGTCCGGTAAGACACAAACGCCCGGCGCAGTTCTTCCGTATCGGCCGTGCCACGCTTATTGCGATCCGCTATGAGAGACGCGGCGCGATAGTTCTCGACGACGAGCGGATACTCCACCGACAGGTCTGCCGCTGATTGCTCGAATTCGGCGACGGGATATCCACGCTTGCGCATCACTTCTTGGACGAGATGATTGGCTTCGCTGACGGCAACCTTGGGCTCATCCACGAATTGGGCCTGCACTGCGGTTCCACTTGGTTTGATAAGCCTGAGATTCTTCCTTCGCCAACGGCACGATCTTGAATCGGCTGACGCGCGCTTCGCGCTCGCTTAACTCTTTTTCAGCAACTTCACGGCTGCTTGACCGCTCCACCGTTCGATCATACTCGGGACCGAAATGTTCTTTGAGCCGCTGCGACTTGTTTTTTTGAAAGTAAAACCACACACCGGCTGCGATTGCGATGACAGCAATCACAAGAATGACGATTAATAAAGTATTGTCCATGTGTTTGTCCTCCGACGAATCAAGCGGGAAGCACAATGCTGCTCATGTTAAGCTCAACAATCGAGCGAGCAATGAATATGCCAAGAGAACACCCGCTACTTTACCGAAGATGTCCCGCGCGCCGTCCCATTCGTGCATTAAAACCGTGAGCTCGATCTCGAACCTGAGACGTTAAAGAATCTGCGTCGGCGATCACCCTGGGAATGCCTCCTGCCCGGTCTCCCGGCGTCGATGCCGTTTGATAAGGTGGCCGGTACGGGCACATCACGCCATGGGGTTGTGCGAGCTGACTTCCTTTCAACAAGGCCAACTCTTGGTTAGCAGGCAAAGAACGTCTATTATCGGAACTTGCTATGATGAACATTCGTTTTGTCGACACTACGCTCCGCGACGGCCAACAGAGCCTTTGGGCTTATGGCATGCGGACCGGCATGATCGTGCCCATCGCCGAGAACATGGATCAAGCCGGTTTTGAGGCCATCGAGCTCGGCGGTCCGGTGGAGTTGCCCAAGTGCGTGCGCGAATTGCGCGAAGATCCTTGGGAGCGCTACCGGTTGATCTCATCCAGAATCAAGAAAACTCCGCTTCGGGTGATTCACGGCACTCGCAGCGGATTCGCGATCTATCCTCACGCCGTGCATCAGCTCTATGACCGCTGCATGGCCGAAGTCGGCGTCAAGCAGGTGCGCATTTCGGATTCCTGGAACGACGCGGCGGATTGGCAATGGCGCGTACAGCAGGCGCGCGCGGCAGGGCTCGAGCCGATCATCAATCTGATCTACACCATTTCACCAAGACATACCGACGAATACTATGCGCAAAAGACCCGCGAAGCGCTCGATCTGAAGGTCTTCCGCGTTTGTCTAAAAGATCCCGGCGGTATTCTCACGCCGGAACGCACGCGCACCATCGTACCCGCGGTTCTCCAAAGCGCTAACGGCACCCCCGTTGAGCTGCATACCCACTGCACGACGGGACTCGGCTCGTTATGCTGTCTTGAGGCCATTAAAGCCGGAATAACATCGATCAACACCGCCATTCCTCCTTTGGCCGACGGCTCTTCGAATCCATCGATTTTCAACGTTGCAAGAAACTCCAGGGCAATGGGCTATGCGCCGGTCGTGGACGAAGATCCGATTCGCCCGGTGGCGGATCATTTCATGGCAATCGCCAAACGGGAGAACCTAACCATCGGCAAGCCGCCAGAGTACGACTATGCGCAATACGTCCATCAAATCCCCGGCGGCATGATCTCGAATCTGCGCCATCAGTTGCGCCTTGTCGGTATCGAAAACAAGCTCGAACAAACCTTGGAGGAAGCCGCTCACGT
>JBBDNJ010000127.1:0-5524 GCA_040877705.1 Binatia bacterium
ACTTTCAGTCCGTTATACGATGCCACCGCCTTGCAGGCGGTGGTTGTTCACTTATTCAACCGGGTCTGCGTTGGTATGCGATTCAAACCAAAGGAAACAAGGAGAAAGAGGTTGCTAAACGTTTGTCGGATCTTAAGCTGGAGACCTTTCTGCCCTGGCTTCGCGACCGGCGCCGGATCGGCAACAGATTCCAATGGGTTCTTGTGCCTTTATTCCCGGGCTATTTGTTTGGCCGCTTAGATCTCATTGTTTCTGGGAAGGTGGCGCGTTATTCGCCCGGAGTGAAAGATTTTCTCAAGTTCGGCAATGAGATAATGGGTATTCGCGATGAGATCATTGTCGCGCTCCGCGAGCGGTGCCCGCAAGGTATCGCTGAAATCGACCCCGTCTTGTTCAATCCTGGCGACCCGATAAAAATTAACGAAGGGCCTTTTGCCGGTCTCGAGGCTATTTTCGAAAAGAAGATGAAGGGCAGTGAGCGTGTCGCGGTGTTGCTGGAAATATTGGGCCGGCAAACTCGTCTGGTTCTCCGCGGTGAAACCGTCGCTAAAATTTAACCCCATTCGCTCTGCTGGAATATTTTAAGGCTTGTCGCCGACGTCGACGTGGCGTGAAGCAATGGATCGGGTCGTTACGATATCGCCGATGTGCGATAGGGGTGATCGTTAGCCCGTCTGAGACACTCCTTGACAGGTCGTGAGCTCTCTTGATAAATGCCGTTGAATTCAGGCGCTCCATGGCTTTCTTCAAAGGGGGACCCAATGGCCCATCAATCCCAGCATCGGCGAGGCCTGCTCGTTGTACTTGCTGTATTCGCGTTTGTTGTCGTCAGCGGGACGATGCTTTTTTCCTTCCAGTGGATCTATAAACCATTTCCCGGTTTTTTCTTGCATGAGAATCTCACTGTGGGGCCTTATTTTTTGCCTCATTGGAACGGCGGTGCCGCCGGATTGCAGTCGTTGGATCGAATCGTCAGCGTCAACGGCACTCCGATAGGCCGTCGCGCCGAGGTCTACCAACGCGCGCATAACGCGCCGGTGGGTACCCATTTACATTATCAGGTTATTCGTAACTCGAAGACTCTAGATCTGACCATTCCGACCATGGCGTTCACCTTGCAGGATTGGTTCTTAAGCTTCGGTGTGTATGTTTTGACGGGTCTTGCTTTTTTCGTCATTGGTGTGGCGCCCTATTGTTTTCGCGCCGCTTCGCCTGCGGCTCTGCCGCTTTCGTTCATGGTCACGGCTGTGTTCGTCTGGTTCGAGAGCACCTTTGATTTTATGACAGACGGCATTGTCCCCAAGGAGATGCGCATCTTTGGCATGATTTTAACTCCCAGTGCCGGTATTCATTTGGCGTTTTTACTGAAAAGCGGCAAACCGCTACGACGCTCCCATCCGTTGATCTTAGTGTTCATCTACGGCATGGCGGCGCTTCTCGGCTGGCTTAACAGCGTTACATTTTTTGGCCCCGTGGATCTCTGGATCTATACATTTCGTGCCGCTTATGTGTTTGCCTGTTTAGGGGCTTTGGCGTTCTTGGGCATTCTTGGTTCGGCACTCAAGAACAATGTGCCGGAATTGGAGCGCTCAAGGTTGAGGGTTATTTTGGTTGGCGCCGTTCTTGGATTTCTTATCCCAACATTCGCCACTGTGTTAACCAGCACGTTTCAATGGGCTATCCCTTATAATCTGGCGATGATTTCGACGGTATTTTTCCCTCTTTCCGTTGCCTATGCGCTTTTGAAATACAGTCTGTTCGATCTCGGTAACACTCTCAAAGCCGGCCTGACCCGGTTGTTATTAATGGTGTTCCTCTTGGCCCTTTATGCCGGTATCTTTTTTCTCGTTGGTCCTTCAGTAGGGATCTACGACAAAGATCCTTTAACTCCGCTTTTCTTCTCGGTTCTGGTTGTACTGATCTTCAATCCGGTTTTGCGCGGAATCGAAAGAGTGGTCGACCGGTACATCTATCGTCAGGAATACGATCCGGTTAAGGTTCAGTCTGAAATCAGTCTGTTTCTTCGTTCCCTTACGACCGCCGCTGTTCTCGCCGAGGGGTTTTTGAAGCAGGTCGCCTTGCGGCTTGGGCTCGAAAATGCGGTATTGATCTACCGTTCCCAGGCGGCGCAAAGTGACTTGGTGGCTATGACCCGGGGCATCGAGGTAGACTCGACCACCTTAATCGATCGAGCCCGTGCGCTGTGGAGTATGGAGAGCATTGCCGGATATCGAGGAATATCGCGCGACGAGATCGTGACGAATCCTATTTTTGAACGGCAAAGGCAAGACTGGCTGGTGATATTCGAAACGTTGCGTTCCGAGCTATTGATCCCCATCGTTTTCGAACACGAGGTGCGCGGCTTGGCCTCTTTTTCTGCCAAGAGACAGGGCAACGAATATCGTGGCGATGACCTGCGCCTGTTAGGAACGCTCACCGATCAATTGGCTCTCTCACTGGAAAACGGCATACGCTATGAGCAGTCCGAGAAATCCAAGGATGAGTATCGCCGGCTTTATGACGAGGCGGAAGGCGCTAAGCGGAGGTTGATCGAGGCCGACCGGATTAAAAAAGATTTCGTTGCCAACGTCTGCCATGAATTGCGCACTCCCGTGAGTACCATTATCGGGTTTGGCGAGATCCTTCTCGACCGCGACGTACCGGGTGATTCGCGCGAGATTCTGCAACGTATGGTCAACAATGGCCAGGATCTATCCAATCTCATGGACAGCTTACTCGACTTTTCGCGGATCGAGGCGGATGCCGTGCCGAACCGTTTCGAGCACGTAAACGTAAAGGAAATCATGGGCGGCCTTGAGGTCATGACGCAACGACTTATCCGCGGACGTCCTATCGAATTCCGAGTAAACATCGAGTCGGCTATCGAGACGATCCAAAGTGATCCGAGAAAACTTCAACAGATACTGGTGCAGCTGTTGACCAATGCCCTCAAATTTACCGACAAGGGGGAAGTTGAAATAAAAATCAGAACCTTTGTCGACGAAACCGGCGGGTTTTTGGAGATCGCCGTCGCCGATACCGGAATCGGTATAGACAAAAAAGACCAGGAAGTCATCTTCGAAGGATTTCGCCAGCTGGATGGATCATCGACTCGGCACTACGGCGGCACCGGCGTGGGACTCGGTCTCTGTAAAAAGCTTGCTGGAGCGCTCGGCGGTAAAATTACCGTCAACAGTGAAATCGGCGCCGGCAGCGTTTTTAGCCTTTTCCTGCCTATGACCGATAACGATCAGCAGTTGGAGGCTGTGCAAATTGAAGCGATGGCCGTATAGCGTTTCCGGTTGCGACAATGATATTTGACTTGGCGGAGCTGATACAAAGGCCGTAATAGTTTTGCCACGGATACGGCCGCGGTGAATGCTTGGCTACCCGGAATTATTTCTTGCTTAACAAATTGGCCCAGTCTGGACAGCCTTGACTGTTCTGACGCTCGCCGCTAGTTACAAGTATGATCAAGACTAAAGATTTCCTGCAAGAGTTGCTCGATATAATAGCTGCCTTCTGCCAGACGCTGGACGCTCAACCGCCGGCGTATAGCTATATTCCACTCGAGACCGATGAAGCACGGGTTCGCGTGATGAAAAGCCGGCTTTTTAATGAATTGCGCGCAGCCGACCTCTTTGGAACCTGGCTTAAGACCACTCCGGAGCTCGAAGTCAAAGCCATTATGGCTGAATCGGCGCATGAGGAGATGGAGCACGCGCAACTACTAGCCAAGCGGATCCGTGACCTGGGCTATGAACCTTTTGACTACAAGCCATTGCCCGCACAAACAGCGATGTTCAATGCCATCGAAGGTTTAGCCGACACATGCCAGCGCATGGCCGGATTTTCCTTAGCAGGAGAGGCGGTGGCAACCTACTTGACGCAGAAATGTTTAAACGCCTCTACAGTGCCCGATTGGATCAAGCAACCTTACCGAAAAATTACCCGGGATGAAGAAGGGCACGGCAGCATGCCGCAAGCAGTCTTGCAGCGCTATGCCAACACTGAAGAGCGTCAGGACTCGGCGCGCCGGGCGGTGGCGATGCGGCTCGTGTTGTTTCGTGAATATTTAAACAGCCTGGATCGTTGGGCGATGGGTAAGGATCGTTGGTAGGCTTAAGTCTTTTTCGCCGACGAAGCCGGATGTAAGAGTTTGATTGAAAAAGCGGTGGAGTACATTTCCGGTAAGCGATAAACAAGTCAGCTTTCTTGCCTGGCATACTCACAGCGTGGGCAGACTTGCGGTGACGAAGCTGAAAGGATTGGCCAGCCGCAATCGCCACAAGTAACCACTGGCTCTCCCAGCATTCCGCGAACCAGCGAGCCGCAGCGCCTGCCGCCGCAGGGGCCGGTGCCGACTCCGGTGCGTTTGCCCACTTGCTCGAAGGTCTTAGCGCCCGCCTGGATGGCTTTAAGTACGGTGCCTTTGCGGATCTTGTTGCACAGGCAGGCCGGTTTGAGGTTTTCGATGACCGCTCGTTCTCTGGCTTTCTGTTCTAGCTCGTCGATGGCGAAGTACCTTCCTTTTTTCTGAACTCCTCAGCAGTGTAGCACAATGTTTCTTGAAGCTCATTACTGGGTGGCGATAACCAGCGAAGAGGTGAGCGGCGGCAGGAGATCGATCTGTTGCACGTGCGCTAAGCCTGCCATTTCCATCCAGCGCTTGATCTCGTCGAAACTGTAGCAACGCCCCCCGCCGGTGGTGAGCAGCATCAGGAGACTAAAGATCGCTCCGACAGGCGGGCTTACGCGCGTTCCATCAAGGATGTGGTCCTTAACGATAATGCTGCCGCCGGGTTTGAGGATAGAGCAGAGGCTGGTGATTAGCCGCTGATTTTCTTCGATACCTTCACCGTGAATGATGTTAGACAGGAAAATCACGTCATAACTTCCCGGGATCTTGTCGATTCGATAATCACCCCTGATTAATTGTATTCGTTCCTCCAGTGCCGCTTCCCGGACATAACGCTCGGTAATGGCCATTGTTGCCGGCAAGTCAAAGATCGTGGCGCGGATCTTGGGATATTTCCGGCAAAGTGAAATAGGGTAGGTGGCCGGGCCCGAACCGATATCGAGAAGTTTTGTAACTTTCTCCCATTCGAAAATAGTGGCGATGACCTCCGCATCACCGCGAGCTTTGACCAGAGAATCCATGGCGCCGATGAAGATCTCGGTCTCTGCCGGATGGTCTTGATACATGTCGGTGGCACGAACCGGTTGGCCGGTGCGGACGGCATCCGCCAACTGTTCCCAAAGACGCCAGAGAGCGGCATCGAAACGAATCATTCCCCCAAGATATTCAGGTGCGCTACGTATAAGATACTTTGCCGAAACCTGCGTGAGAGAAAACCGCTCCGCCTGCTTGTCCAGGAGTTTCAGGGCCGCCAAAGCATTGAGCATCAACTCGGTAGCGCGCCATTCCAAATCGAGCGACTTGGCAACCGTTCGGGCGTCCGGAGCCCCACTTCCCACCGCGTCGAAAATTTTTAACTCGACGGCCGCTTGCACAATTCTAGCT
>JBBDNJ010000128.1:0-5480 GCA_040877705.1 Binatia bacterium
TCTCTCAGTGAGAGTCACCCTATGGATCACGACAGCAATTCATCTGGACACACCAGACTGAAATGAATGACCCCTTGTGTTTTAATCATTGCAATCTCCCTAATCAGTGAAGTTTAAGTTTCGGCTTAAGCTCATGTTCTCCGTGGTCAAACAACCGACGCCACATCATGCTTATGAATCTTGCGCATTCGAAACACTGCCGCCCGTGTAAGGAGCGCATCCGCGAATTGCTGACGGCTCGCTACGGCGCATGCCGGGTCAATCATGCTTTCTCCTGGTCGGCTAACCCGAAGGATTATGAAGGAACCTCCATCGGTGACACGCTACAGCAAATTTGCGTCGAATTAGGTCTACTGCGAGGCCATCACGATTTTATCAAAAGCTTGCAAGTTCCGCCTTGTGACTACTATGTTTTAGATCCGCCTTTTATCCTAGAATTCGACGAGTGCCAACACTTTTCTCAGCCGCGTCTGGTTTCACTCACACTGTACCCTTCGCAACTAAAAGTAGGGTTTCCGCTGCTGCGCTGGCAGGAACTATTCCGAGAGTTAGATGCAGTGGACAACGAACCTTTTGATCGCGACGAGCGCCGCGCCTGGTATGACACGTTAAGGGATCTGGTGCCGGTTGTGAATGGCTTCAAACCCACCATGCGGCTATATGCCGGAGAGTTTGAATGGTGTGCGCTGGACAGTGCATCGACAGCAGATCAGGAAAGATTTGCCGCGATGCTGACTGAACATTGAACAGGAAATTTCGCGGGAGCTTCCGGATCCGGAGGCGAGCGGCCCTCCGATCCCATCGAAGCATTCCTCGTTACTTAGCGGACCACGACTGTGGATGAGGCTTTCGAAAAAGACGGTGACATCGTTATTTCTTTAGGACTTCGCAGATCGGCTACCCACGGCGAAAAATAAATCGCTAACGCTATTCCGAGCACGATTAAGACGTCAATAACGACCTCCGGTACGAAGCCTGTGAGAGTGCGTAGTAAAGGTGCCATGGTTCTGTTTTGGAGCAAAAGTGAAGCCAGAAAAAACCAGCACGACACAAGGGGTTCGTCCACAATCGGGACATTCTTAGTCCTCACCAATCCCGCATTGATAAAGTTCTATTTGATTGCTCACATCTGATTTCGCGATATGGTAGCTTTTGACGCAAGGATCTCATCCTGCTCACGCACTGCAAACATGGGACGCAGGGGGCGCTCTCTGTCCCAGGGGTGGGACCGAAGTTATCTCACCTCCGGCTAAAAAATCGCCGGTTTGCGGCTTATCTTTCTCTCATCTCAAAAACCGTTAGATTTAAATAACGGCAATCGCAACCGGCAATCCCAGTACTGAGGAGGTTCGAATGACGACACCTTACCGAACAAAGAAGAACGCTGAATGGTAATCGATACGATTAATTCTCTTGGTTACCTCGGCATTGTCCTGCTTATGTTCGTGGAGAATGTTTTCCCTCCGATTCCTTCAGAGGTGATTATGCCACTCGCCGGATTCATGGTTACGCAGGGCAAGCTCTCCTTTGCCGGAATCGTCGCCGCGGGAACGGTCGGTTCCGTACCGGGAGCCCTGCCTTTATATTACGTAGGGCGATTGATCAATGAAAGAAGTTTGAAAGAATTAGCCGATCGTCATGGGCGGTGGTTGACCATCTCGGGCAAGGACATCGAAAGAGCCAAGGAATGGTTTGACAAACACGGCTCTGCGACAGTGTTGTTATGCCGCCTGGTACCGGCGATACGTTCTCTAATTTCGATTCCGGCCGGCATCGCACGGATGAATCTGGTATTATTTCTCGCCTACACGACGATCGGCACAACTCTGTGGACCAGTCTACTCGCTTATCTGGGTTACTTTTTGGGCAGTAACTTCGCAAGGGTCGGCGAGTACCTCGATCTGATCTCATGGGTCGTCGTCGCGGCCATCGTCTTGATCTACATCGCGCGTGTTATGAAGCATGAGTGATTGCAATTAAACAAGTGCTGACGATAACCAATTTTTTGCTCCAGACCACGAGCATCCAGCGTGTTTCTCGGCGATGTGCGCCGAAGATGCCTCTGCTACTCGAAATTGAATTGCCGGCCTCGGGGATACATACACCTACGTTCCAAAACGCCGCTTACACCTTCCAGCCCAGCGATAAATCGATGCGGGTACCGGCCGGATCGAGCACGAACGTTTCGGCGAAACGTCCATCTTTTGGCAGCTCGGCGGTTCCGCCCATAGCGCCGGCTGCGAGAGCGGTTTGCGTGGCCTGCTTCACGTCCTCCACCTGTATGCCGAAGTGGTAGATTCCTTCGCGGCGATTGCGCGCCGGCAAAATGGCTAGATTGATATGGCCGTCGGATACGTAGATCGCTCTTCCGTGTTCGCCGCCTTCGCCGCTGCGGGCGACCTCTTTCATGCCGAAGGAGGTCTTGTAGAACTCGGCTAATTTCTCCGTGTCTTTCGTCAGAAGTGCGATGTGTGCGATGCGTGCCATGGTTTATCTCCTTTCTTATCCGTCTTTGAAGTTTACGCCTCTTACCTATTATTTCTTGTCGATTTTTCGATCAAGCCGCTCTTATCGATCTCTCTGAAAAACTCGCTTCGATTGTGATTACCTGCTGTGCTTCCCGCTTCTAGGACATTCGTTTACCGGCTGTCAAGTTAGCGTAGCGCACAGCTTGGATTAAAACTGTTCCAATCGTTCAAACGCCTTGAGAGATCAACGTGAGAAACTGATTCGCGGCATCTTACGGAACCTTCCGGGAACTTCGAGGATCGTTGTTCACCGTTTGCCGTATATCTATTATGTGCTTTATTCGGCACCTATCGGTACTAAGGGCAACCGCGCTAACCCCTTCGAATACTTTTTCCATTTCATTCGTATCATAGTCTGAAGGCTCATTGAGCGCGCCCGCTTTGGCTCTAGCGCCGGATGGATGTATGATTAAAAAAATCTATCAAATCATCGACTTTGGAAAGACAATTCTATGCCGGCTGGATGGCGTGAAAAAGGCGACGAAGAGCTGCTGGCGCTTGTCCAAGACGGCAGCCACGAAGCTTTCAGCGTTCTGGCGCAACGCCACACCGAGCGATTTTACCGGCTCGCCTACCGTTATCTGCAAAGCAGAGAGCAAGCCGAGGACATCGTGCAGGACGCCTTTCTGAAATTGTGGGAAGATCCGGCCAAATGGCAAGCGCAGCGCAACAATAAATTCACCACCTGGTTTTATCGCATCATCGTTAATTTATGTCTGGACTGGAAAAGGAAGAAAAAACCACTCGAGCTCGATGAAGATCTTTTGCTAGTCGACGAGCGAGAAACACCGGACGCGGCGATGTTAGGCACCGAAGGAGAGAAAATGCTCGAGAAGGAAATCGCCGCTCTTCCCGATCGTCAACGGACGGCGTTGAATCTTTGTTTCGAAGCAGGTTTGAGCAATCAGGAAGCGGCGGACGTGATGGGACTGAATCTCAAGGCTCTACAATCCTTGATCATGCGGGCAAAGACCACGCTCAAGGAACGTATGAAAACCTATTTGTGAGGATGTTATGAGCAATAATCAAGACGAAAGACTCGATGAAATGCTAAGAGCGCGCCGGATCACGCCGGCCAGTCCCGATCTGGCACAGCGGATTATCTTAAAAGCTCAACGAATCCCGCAAACTCAGAACGATACACTGATGCAATGGTTTAGGCGCCTGTTTGCGGAATTTCACTTGCCTAGGCCCACCTATGTGCTCGCCGCTACATTGATAGTCGGACTCGCGGTCGGTTTTTACACCCCGGTGCAGACCGGTACCGAGGTTCCCGATGCCGTTGCCGTCCAGAGCTTTCTCTATGTCGATGAGGAACTATTATGAACAAAAGCCTTAAACTTGTCGTCATCGCCTCGATAGTTGTAAATGTCCTTCTCACCGGCGTCTTGCTCGGTCAGTTACCAAGTCGCTTTGACAAGCCGCCTTCCCGGCAGCAAAGAATCGAAGCGACCCTGCAAAAGCTGCCCGAATCGGTCCGTGCGCGCTTCCGCGCAAGCTTGGAGCAAAGCGCGCCGATCCGCGAGCAGATCCGCACCGCGCGGACCGAGGCTATTCAGATCCTTATGGCCGAACCCTTCGACGAAACCGCCTATGATCGGCAAGTGAAAAAGATCGCCGAACTGCGCGGACAACTGAGCAGCCGATTCGCGGCAGTCGTTCGAGAATCGGCCAAGGAACTGCCGTCGGAACAACGCAAGATCATGGCCACGGCATTGCAGCGTCCTTCGAACGCTTCACGGTGAGCCGGCCCGCAGAGACAAATGCGGCTTCATTCGTATCAAAGACTGAGAACGTGGGAGAAAGGCAAAGCACTATGAAATGGCTATCGAAAACGCGACGCAACAAGATCGTCGGGCTGGCTACTTTAACCGCCGTTCTGGCGGGTGGCTGGTACTGGTACGGCTCCGCCGCGCAAACGCCTCAAGAGACCCTTCATCCCATCGTCGTCACCCGCGGCACGATCGAGGAAGTGGTCACCTCACAGGGCAAATTAGAAGCAAAGCAATACGTCGATGTCGGAACGCAAGTCTCCGGTCAAGTTAAGAAAATTCACGTCGATATCGGCGATACGGTAAACCAGGGACAGCTCCTTGCCGAGCTCGATCCACGGGTTTATCAATCGCAGGTCGAAGCCAACGAAGCGCGTCTCAACAGCCTCAAGGCGCAACTCAATCAACAAAGAGCCCAGCTCACGCTGGCCGAACAGAACCTCAAGCGCAACCAGGGCCTAATCGCCGTCAACGCCGTCAGCCAACAGGCGCTTCAGGAAAGCGAATCCGAGGCGGCAGTCGCCAAGGCTCAGCTGGCTTCTATCCAGGCACAGATTCAAGAGACCGAATCCAACATTAAAGGCAACCGCACCAATCTGAGTTTCACCAAGATCTATGCACCGATGGCAGGCACCGTCACGACTATGCCCGCCCGCGAAGGACAGACTTTGAACGCCAACCAGAGCGCGCCGATCATACTTCAGATCGCCAATCTCGACACCATGACCGTGCGCGCGCAGGTCGCTGAGGCCGACGTCACCAAACTCAAGGAAGGCATGTCCGTCTACTTCACGACCTTGGGCAACGTCGAGCGCCGCTGGCAGGGCAAGGTACGGCAGATTCTTCCTTCGCCGCAGATTTTAAATGACGTTGTGCTCTACGATGTTTTGATCGATGTGAAGAACGAAGGCCGCCAGCTCATGAGCGGCATGACCACGCAGGTTTTCTTCATTTTCGGCAAGGCTGACAATGCCGTCATCGTTCCCGCCGAGGCGCTGACTCGCCGCGCCTCCGATCGAGATAACGACATGGGCAAGGCGTACCGCGTATCGGTGATGACCGGCACCAGCCGTGAGCAGAGAATTATTCATGTCAGGCTGCTGACCCGCACACAGGCCGAAGTAACCGAGGGCCTGCAACCCGGCGAACGCATCGTTCTTAACCGCCCGGCAGGTTCGAC
>JBBDNJ010000129.1:0-5438 GCA_040877705.1 Binatia bacterium
CCAAAGAGTATCCATCCGGTTACGATCTCGTTCTCGTCAATCTGATCCGTGAACGTCTCGAAGCGTGGCAAGAGCAGGGTTATCCGGGCGTCACGCGCACCACGTTGGAGCTAATCCAATGGTGGACGCGTGACGGGCGCGATAAACGGTTGTTTTTCGCTCAGGTCGAAGCGGCACTGACAGTCATCTTCGCGAAAGAGGCTCGCGCCGACTTTCTTCAGGGCATTGCCGTGCCGCGTGACGAGCCGAGCGACGATCGCAAAGCCGAAGGTTTCAGCGGGTTCCAACGCTATGCCTGCAAGATGGCGACGGGCTCCGGCAAGACCACAGTCATGGGAATGATCTCGGCATGGAGCATCCTAAACAAGGTTAACGATCGCAGCGATGCCCGCTTCTCCGACGTAGTCCTGGTTGTCTGCCCTAATGTTACGATTCGCGACCGTCTGCAAGAGCTCGACCCGGAGCGGGGCGATGCGAGCATTTATCGGACGCGCGACCTCGTGCCGCCGCACCTGATGTCGCTGATGACACGAGGTAAAGTGGTGATCACGAATTGGCATGTATTTGAGCCGCAGTCTGTTCAAGTCGGCGGAGTCAGCTCTAAAGTAACGAAGGCCGGCGTCCCGGTTCGTACCCGAGAAACGATTACCATCGCCGCCAAGACAACTACGGCCCGCGGCAAGCGTTACTTGAGCCTTGACGATTTCAACCGGCAGGTTGCGGCGGGCATGCTGACCGTTCTCGAAGAGGAGTTGGACAAGCAAGGCAACCTAAAGTCCGTGAAGGTAGAGTCACTCCGATACGTCGAGAGCGAGACGGCGCTGATCAATCGGGTATTAGGTCGCGAGATCGGGGGTAAGCAAAACATTCTCGTATTGAACGATGAGGCGCACCATGCCTACCGGATCAAACGCGACGAGCCGGAACCGGGCGAGGAAGATGACTTCGGCGAGGACGAAGAGGCCGAGGAATTTTTCAACGAGGCGACGGTCTGGATCAATGGTCTGGATAAGGTCCAGAAACTTCGGGGCATCAATTTCTGCGTCGATCTTTCAGCGACCCCGTATTTTCTAGGTAGGGTGGGCCAGGAAACCAACAAGCCATTTCCTTGGGTCGTGAGTGACTTCGGCCTTATCGACGCCATCGAATCAGGGTTGGTGAAGATCCCCCAACTTGCCGTGCGTGATACAACAGGCGCGGAGATTCCCGGCTATTTTAATATCTGGCGCTGGATCATGGACAAGCTCACGCCGGCTGAGCGCGGCGGTTCGAAAGGGAGTCCTAAGCCCGAAGCAATCGTCCAATACGGCCACACTCCCATCGCGATTCTTGGCGGCTACTGGCAGGAAGAACTCGCACGAAAAGACGGCGACGACACGCGACCGCCGGTTTTTATCCTGGTTTGTAAAAACACCAGAATCGCCAGAGTCATTTACGACTGGCTTGCCGAAGACAAGCGGCCGGTAGGAATTCCGCCCGCAAAGATCGATGGATTTTTGAATCGCGACGGTGTCATCAACACCATCCGTGTCGATTCGAAGGTCGTCCATGAGACGGATACGGGCGAAGCGAAAGGCGACGAAGTCCGTTGGATGAGGCTTACATTGGATAGCGTCGGAAAGACGAGTTGGTCCACAGACAGACAGGGAATACCCATTTATCCCGATGGATTTGAAGAACTGGCGAAGAAACTGGAGCGACCGCTTCATCCGCCCGGACGGGACGTGCGCTGCATCGTCAGCGTCGGCATGCTTACGGAAGGGTGGGACTGCAATACGGTCACGCATATTGTCGGCTTGCGACCCTTCATGTCGCAATTGCTTTGCGAGCAGGTCGTAGGACGCGGTCTGCGACGTACCGACTATGAGGTGGATGAGAATGGGCGGTTTAGAGAAGAAGTCGCGACAGTGTTCGGCGTGCCGTTCGAGGTGATTCCTTTCAAAGCATCGCCAGGGAGCGGCGGTAAAGAGCGGCAAAAACGTTTCCACGTGCATGCTATACCGTCGAAGGCACAATATGAAATTAATTTTCCTCGCATAGAGGGGTATACGCAGGCGATTCGCAATCGAGTGACGATCAATTGGGAGAGCGTGCCTAAATTGGTTTTGGAACCCGGAAAGATACCGCCGGAAGTTGAGATGAAGGGCCTGAGCGTCAATACCACGGGCAGACTATCTCTGACCGGTCCTGGAAAACTTAATGAAGTGAATCTGTCGAAGTATCGTGCCGAGCGCCGCTTGCAGGAGATCGTATTCGACATCGCCAGCGGGCTGACAAAGAACTACGCTTCACAGCCAAGCTGCGAAGCGCCTTCGCATGTCTTATTCCCGCAGATCGCGAATATCGTTCGACGGTACATGGACGAGAAAGTCAAAGTTCATGCGCCGGCGGATCTCAAAGATTTGGGCTTGTCGCCTTACTATGGCTGGCTGGTGGAGATATTAACGGAACACATTCTCCCGGACACGTCGGCAGGCGAAACACCGGAAGTGCCGCTCTACGAAAGGACCCGTGGAGCCGGTTCGACCGCAGAAGTCGACTACTGGACAAGCAAGGAGCCGAAAGAGATTCTTCGTTCTCACCTCAACTATGTCGTCCCCGACACTAGAAAGTGGGAACAACAGGCCGCCTACTTCATTGACAAACACCAGATGGTCGACGCGTTCGTGAAGAACGCCGGGCTCGGTTTCGCTATACCGTATCTTCACAACGGTCAACCGCATGACTACATGCCGGATTTCATCATCCGGCTCAAAACCGAGCCGCCAGTCCATCTGATTTTAGAAACCAAAGGATACGATCCGTTGGCGGAGGTTAAGAAAGGAGCGGCGGAGCGGTGGGTGAGAGCTGTTAATGCAGACGGGAGTTACGGGATGTGGGCATATACAATGGTGCAGCAGGTGAGTGAGGTGAATGACGCGGTTACGAGAGCCACCGTCATTTAGTGGACTGACCTGATGGCAGTGAGGAGCTGATCTATGGCCGAACCGTTTCACAAAAGGTTCAATGTTGAAGTAGCCGTCAACGAAGCGCGCAGAAGATTTGTTGAAAGGATCAGAACACTAACGTGGTCCATGGTTGAGCAACTTTATCGGACAGACCGACATGACATGAACAGTCTTTTACAAACCATAAACTTTCACTTGGGAGAACGTCATCATCCGGTCACGCACCCGTCCGACGTGATGGAACAGTGGGATGCCTTCGTCGGTGATAACTTCACTAAGTGCTTGTGCATGACTGAGGCCGTCCGCGTCGGTTTTGTGAGATACTCACCGGAAACAGTGGCGCAGTTTATAAAAGTCGTGATCGCTGCCGTCGAAAATAGTGAATTCGACCTCGAAATTTCCTGGGACGGCAAGATATTCACACGAAAAGGCGCAATGCTTCTCGATGAGAAACTGGTGAACGAGCCTCTAGAATGGCTCCGTGATCCGAAGTATCAGAATGCGCTAATTCCCTTCGAGAAAGGTTTGAAGCACTGGATGGAAGCGCACAAAAATCCACAGCATTATGGCGATGTCATTACTGACGTATACGAATCGCTAGAAGCCATGGCCAAATTGGTGAGTGGAAGAAACGCCGACCTATCTGCAAATCGAGAAAAATTCTGCTCCGTCATCGGGTTGCCCGACGCCTATAATAAGATGCTCAAGGAATACATCGACTTCGGTTGCGAGTATCGCCATGCCCCGGAAACTACCAGAGCAAGAACGTACCCGTCAGAGAGGGATACTGAAGCGTTTATTTATATGACAGGAGTATTCCTGAGGCTTGCAATTCAAAAGAAGTAAAATCGCCGGGAAACGCAGGGCAGCGAGCGAATTCTGGGGACATAGTACAATTGCAATTTGCTTATCAGTTTAAAATCACGGTCCGAACCCGCGCCGAAATCGACCGGGTGCTGGCAGCGCACTACGGATTCACGGACGAGGAGCTGGACTTCATCCCTTCGACCGAGCTCAGGACGGGCATCAATTACGACATCAAGTACCGAATGGGGCGCGACGCGGAGAACGAAAAAGAATGAATATTCGCGTGCAGAACGAGAAATATATAGTTTTGTCAATGGGAGTAACCATTCTCTTTACAACTTCACGCGCGACGAAATGGCTATTATCGAAGAGAGCCGCGAGGAAAAATCGGGGGCGGGAAGTTGCCGATGATGCAGCGCTTGAGCAGGAAACGTGAGTAACCGTTGGAAGAGTAGAGATAGATGGACTACGTATTAACCCAGCATGCTCAGGACTTGCTCTTGAGACGGAATATTCCAATCGCTTGGATCGAGCGCACCCTTGACGCTCCCGCTAAAGTTGACTCTGACTGGATTGACGACACACTGGAGCACCGCCTGGCGCCTATACCTGAGCATGGTCATCGTGTGCTCCGTGTGATAATTAATAAGTCATCGAATCCCGTGAGGGTCGTGACGTTCTATTTTGATAGAAATATGAGGGACAAAATATGAAACTCAAAATCGACCGCGAGGCTGACGCACTATATTTGACCCTTGATGATTCCAAAATCATTGACTCAGAAGAGGTGTCTCCGGGAATCGTCGTTGATCTCAATGATGAAAACCAGATAGTGGGCATTGAAATCTTGCACCTCTCAAAGCGCTCACCAAGATTAAACGCGCGGGCGCTACAATTTGAAACAGTCTAAATTACAATGGAAGCGAAGCTAACGTTTAAATACGATCGCCAAGGCGACATTCTCTACATCAACAAGACGTTGTCTTACCCCGAACAGGAATCTGAAGAACTCGGTGACGAGGTCATCGCCAGGCTCAATCCAAAAACCGGAGAGATCGAAAATCTCGAAATATTATTCTTCTCAATTCGGCTCCTTCGCAGCGATTTGTTTGAACTACCCATCACAGCGGACCTGCGATTAGCAATAAAGAATTAGCCAAGAAATTACAGCCGGACCGATGACTCCACTAAAAACGATTTCACGATCTTGGGTCGCACTAGCGAATATCCGCCAGTTACAGATCATTGAGAAAAGCTCCGATTTGTTCATGAGGTGAACGCCGATCAGGCAGAAGTAATCGCAACGGTAATGTTCGCGGCTGATGTCCTTAAGACGGAAAACGCGCCGTGCCGACGGAAGTTGAAGTACTTGAAGCTGTCCTACAGTGGAAGCAGAAGCGTCGACCGCCGTTGAATGAGACCGATGTGGCTTCAACTATTCGAAACCTGGGCATGCTTCGCTGGCTCGACGTTAAACCTGACCTAGCCTAGCTCTTCGTGTTCCGGAAGAGGAATCCATTCCCGATTAATTGCTCGCTCGGGGATGGTTGAAATCCTCCGCCTTCAGGCGAAGGGAGAGTTCGTCATGCCGGCGAAGGCCGGCATCCAGTGACGGACAGCGTCGGTTATACCGTTACGAAAACGGTATCCAGGTTAATGGGATGGCGATGGACCCCGGTTTTC
>JBBDNJ010000130.1:0-5438 GCA_040877705.1 Binatia bacterium
CGTTCTACACGCTCGGCCCGCTCACCACCGACATCGCGCCCGGCTACGACCACATTACCAGCGCGATCGGCGCCGCCATGATCGGCTGGTTCGGCACCGCGATGCTGTGCTACGTGACGCCGAAGGAGCATCTCGGCCTGCCCGACCGCGACGACGTGAAGCAAGGCGTGATCGCCTACAAGATCGCGGCGCACGCGGCGGACTTGGCGAAGGGCCACCCGGCCGCGCAGCTGCGCGACGACGCATTGAGCCGCGCGCGCTTCGAGTTCAGGTGGCAGGACCAGTTCAACCTCGGGCTCGATCCCGACACGGCGAAGGAATACCACGACGAGACGCTGCCCAAGGAGGCGCACAAACTGGCGCACTTCTGCTCCATGTGCGGGCCGAAATTCTGCTCGATGAAGATTACGCAGGATGTGCGCGAATACGCCGCGGGGCTCAACGACAAGGAGGCCGGCATGGCGGAGATGTCGGAGAAGTTCAAGGCAATGGGAAATGAGGTGTATGTGGATGCGGCGGCGGTGAAGGAGAGTAATAAGGCGCTGTAAGCACTGCCCTCTCCGCCGTCATGCCCGGGCTTGACCCGGGCATCCCGCTTAGGGACATGCTGTGCCATCCTAAGCGAGATGGCCGGGACAAACCCGGCAATGACGGGGGCACTGACGAATGATCCGCTACGACGAACACGGGGAATTCCAGATCGCCCGCCGGAACATCGAGAAGGCTTGGGTGGAGGCTGTCCTCGGCAATCCCGACACCGTCGAAAAGGGTGAGACTCGGCAGTCTTTTTTCAAGTGCCTGCCGGGCCGCCATGTTATGCTGCGCGTGGTGACGCCGTTAGACGATCCGGAATACGTTATCACCGCCTATTTCGACAGGACCAGACCATGCGCGTGAGAGTGGACCACGGAGCCGACGCGATCTACGTCAATCTGACCGACCGCGCCATCGAGAACAGCGAGGAAGTGGCGGACGGCATCGTCGTCGATTACGACGCCGAAGGCCGCATCGTGGGCGTGGAAATTCTCGATGCGTCGAAGCGGACGGACGATCCCGAGGTGCTGAAGCAGTTCAGTTTCGAATTGCCGACCGTTGGGTGACGCAAGATAGAGCGGGCTTTGGATATCGAAAAAGCCGAGGCTGCGCTGAAGCGCGCCGCGGACAAGGCTGTCCATGGAACGCGGGAGGAACGCTCAGGCCGCTTCCTGCCGGCCAAGGGACACGATGCAACACCCGCAGCGGGCCGCGTGTCGAAGCAATCGGATGTGAGCCGGCGAAAGGCTTGAGTGATTGGCACTTGCTGTTCGAGAGTAAAGTGCACTGTCTCCGTAATTCTGCGCGCTAGATGGGCAATGCAATGGACTGGTTTCGAAAAAAGTAGAGCTTGAAGTCCCTGATGGCAGCGGTGGCACGCGAAAGATCAAGGTGCCCAAAAAGGATTTTGATATGTGGGTGTCAGAAGGCAAAGTTCAGAAGATTGCGAATGCTTGCCGAGCACATATTCTCGGGCCCGATCAATCACCCTACAATGAATATTGGAACATTGGACAGGATATTTCCCAAGAAGCTTATGATCAGCTCAAGGATTCTGCCGGCGATATATATGTCTTGTACGTCTATGAAGCTGGAGAGAGGAAGTTCAGTGTCATTCCAAGAGTGACTTGGGAGCAAGCAATACGCGACTTGTTCGACGCACCAGCGCCAACTTCATTCGAGGGACACTTCGACTATTACCGCAAGAAGCTACTTTCGTCAGACTTTGACGCGCAAGCTGTAGCTGCATTGGCAATAAATACGCTTTGGCGTGGCTTTAACGCAGCATATCCTGATCTTGAGTCATTCAGAGACGCGGATGAGGCGGAGCAGTCTGAATACCTGCGTAAAATGAGCGACATGATCAAGAAAATGGCCTCTGATGAACTGATGGGCAAGACTCCCGAAGGAACCAGTCGTGGCGCCGCCCTAGTTCATCTATACTTGATTGCCGTCGCAAGAAACGATTTGAGAATGGTCAACCGAATCGCGGACCTATTGGAGCCATTCAATAAGATGGCTCATGACATGACAAGTCGGCACGAAACGTGACTGTTCTATTACCGTCTCTCATTGGTTATCGTGATCACTGTTTGCAACATAACAAATCCGACAAAGAACGTAATCACTGCCACCACGAAAGAGAGCACCACGCTCAACCACTCGCTGGTGAAGTAAGACGCGAAAATTCCAAAGAGCGTCACAAAAGCGTAAATGCTGAACCACAACCAATTCTTTTTCACCGCTTTCTTCATCACGGTGTGCTTCAAGGCGACATCATTGCCAGTTACTACATATGAGACGGGGTCAGCTTTCATGCGATAGTCTTTCGCCATGACCATCCCTTGCCCCGATGCGGATGGGTGATTCTGCCTTTGGAATCGCAGGATTGTCAAACAGCAAGTAGCCCGTAGAATGAGTTGAGCGTTTGCGAAACCCATCGCCTTTTCTTTCGCGAAGCTTGATGGGTTTCGCTGCGCTCAACCCATCCTACCTACGGGCTGCCGACGGAATTACGGTGACAGTGCACTCAATTGACTCCTCGGCTCGCCGCAGCCAGCATACCCCATGGCCCGTCTCGCCCGCGTCGTCATTCCCGGCCTGCCGCACCACGTCACGCAGCGCGCGAATTACGGTGACAGTGCATTTAATTAGCTCTCTGCTCAGCCGCGTGTCAGGTGAGTTTAGTGCACTGTCACCGTAATCCCGTAATCCGTAATCAATCTGTAATCTGAATCCTCAAGGCTAATCCGCGCGACGGCTTCGCGCTCACAAAGTCCGCGCGCATTTCATGCAAAACGGCTTGGCGGCGCCGCGCCGCCGTTTGCGGCGGCCGGATTCGCTTTCAAGCGCGTCAGGGTCGCATTCGTCGCAACATCGAATCCCACGCGAATTTTCGATCGCCAGGTCTTTCAAGTCGGCCTGCAGAAGCGCCGAAACGTCCACGCGGCAAATATTCGGCTCGCGGAGCAAGCGGCGGTAAAGCTGGTGCGGTGTCCATACGAAATAGGTCCGGCCCAGCATGTGCGCAGCAATCGCCGCGCACGTCATTATGCCGCGTAGCTGGCTGGAACGGCCCGGGACGGCTTCACGAACCAACAGGACATCTCCTTGTGCGCCCCAGCGCAGGAACTTTGCCGCCGCCTCCGCGGGAATCGTGGCGACGAGCAAGCGTGTCCACCACGGCTCGAACACCGTCCATTCTCCGTTGCGCTCAGGCCGTAAGGCAAAGACGTGCTTATGCACCTTGTGAACGAACCGATGCCAAAACTGCTTATCAATCGGCGGGACAAAGCAGACAAACCAGCTGCCAGGCTTAAGCGGGACCAGAGATCCGTCGGGATTCAGTTGAAGCGTTTCTTCCCTGACCTTTGGCGTCATGGCATGTCGATGCCTCGGTGCCGCGGCGGCTTTGACGGCGGAAACTCATCGCCGGCAGCGAGCGTAGCCCGGATTGAGCGATAGCGAAATCCGTGAATTACGGAATTACGGAATTACGGGAATTAGAATTACGGTGACGCTGCACTTAATTCTTTGTCGTCATTGGGTGCGTTGAATTGAATGCACTGTCGCCGTAATCGGAAGAGAGCGTCGGCCGTTTGAAAATTGAATCTTCTTTTTCACCTCTCCCGTGGGGAGAGGCCGGCGCAAGCGTAGCCCGGATTGAGCGAAAGCGAAATCCGGGGGGCATTGCCGCAGGTGACCCCGCATTCCGCTTCGCTCCATGCTGGCTACAGCCTCACCCCGCCTTCAACTTCCTCGCCTTCCGTAAGTCCGCGTTGATCCGCGTCTGCCAGCCCGGTCCGTCGGCCTCACAAAAAATCCAAGACGTCGCGGTCGATGCGCAGCGAGACCGTCTACCCGGTCATGCCCCGGGCTTGACCCGGGCTTGACCCGGGCGTCCCGTTTAGGGACGCATTGTGCCATCCTAAGCGAGATGGCCGGGACAAGCCCGGCCATGACCATTGTGAGGGGCCAGTGCGCGTCCACTACTTCACCGTCACGGCCAGCCCGTTGAGGTCCGCGCTGACAATCGCGCCGACGGAGCGGCCGGTAAGCGTGAGCACCGCGCCCTTCTGGTTGGTGAGCACGATCGCCTGCGCGCCGGAGCCGATCGCCGCGCCGACATTGCCCGCCGCATAGACGCCGGCGACATCCGACGCCCGGCTGATGTTGCTCACCGTGCCGTTGAAGCGCGTCTCGGAGGCGCCGAAGGTGAAGCCGTAGCTGATGCCGCCGATCCCGAGACCGTATTTCTTTCCGTGGAATGTGAGAGTGCCGTCGCCGCCCGAGCCGCCGACGATGAAGCCGGCCTTGATCACGCGGAAGCTGACGCTGCCGCTGTCGGCGTAAGCCGCGGATGAAAGGCCCGCGCCCATCATGACAATCAGGGCGGCAACACCGGTACGAAGTGCGGATGAAATTTGCATGGTGTAATTCCTTTGAAAGCCGTGGGGCGATTGAGCCAGGAGGCTCAAATCCTTCAGGCCGGGCAATAGCGGCCGCCGGACGGGTTAATCGCCAAATTTACTATACCGCCAAAGCGTTTCGAGTTCCATGCGTTCTGCCGGGCGCGGCGCTTCTTTCCACAAGCTCCGCGACGTATCTTCCGCGCGCGACGCCCATCCGCTACGCGGCGCAGGCGCAGCCTCGCCCAGACCGCTTAAGGCTGAATCGCTTCCAGCCTCGCTATTCGCGCCCGGCGCGCCTATATGAGAGATCCCCCCAGGAGATTGAACAAAATGGCGATCCGACCAGCCAAGGAGACTCTCACGCGCCCGGCCAAGGAGCGCGAAGAGAATGAACCGTTGCCCGAGGCGTTATCGCAGCGCAAGCGGCCGGATATCGGCCGCTACAATCTGCAAGTGGACAGGCAGGTCAAACGATCCTTCGTGGACCTGGCGGCCGCCGAAGAGGCGGGCGCGGCGCTGAAGAAGAAATTTCCGCTCGTGCAGATCGTGGTCTATGACACCGTGGACTTGACGGGAAAGACCATCGAGACGGCCGAGCAAGCCTAGCCGGCAACGGCCGGCGTCACCGCCCTCACCTTCCCAGCCCGAGCACCAGCAGCGCGACTTTCATGCCGTCGCCGTTGGAGGCGATGGCGAAGCCGACGTGGGTGACGCGCGGGTCGAGCACATCTCGCTTGTCGGCCGGGTCGTCCAGCCATTGTTGCGCGAAGTAGCGCACGTCCGCCGCGGTGGGAACGTCGCCGCAGCCGCCGCAGCTTGCGGAGAGCAGCGAGAAGGACTGCCAGTGCCGGCGCTCGGGACGCAGCAGCGCATTGAGCGCATCCTGCCGGCTCGCAAGCTCGAAATCCTCCAAGCCGCGATCGGGAAGGGCCGCCTGCGCCGCCCCGCGCAGCGCCCGGCTGAAATAGAGCGGCGCCCCGCCGGAATCCCCCC
>JBBDNJ010000131.1:0-5435 GCA_040877705.1 Binatia bacterium
CTAAAGCTGTCGCCTAAAGGCGAGGGCTTTGACCCTCCCAAAGTGAGACAGTAAACATGATTGACGGCCTTCATACCGGCGGCGCCCGGCATATTTTCAATGACAATTGTCGGATTTCCGGGAATATGTTTTCTAAAAAACGGGGTCAACGCGCGCGCCTGCATATCTCCGGAACCGCCGGGCGACCCCCCGCGAACGATGGTGATTGTTTTACCCTGAAAATACGGAGTCTGAGAATGAGCAGAGGTGGCAAAAAACGGCAGGCAAATTATACCGAGCAGCAGCGTGCCCACTGAAAGTAACTTGGTCTTGCATCGCATGAAATCCCCTCCTTAACCATTACTCTATTTACGATCCGACAGATCCGGGCAGATGCTTTATACAACAAGACGCCGTCCCCTGTCATCTAGATCCCATGTGCCGAAAGGAAGCGACAGCCTGCTGCCGGTCTTACTTCACGCCCGTTTTTCAATGTAGCCGTAGGCCAAATTGATTCAGTCGGCACCCGCGAGATCAATCCTTTTTGAGCTTCGCGAACGCATCGTTACCGAATTCTCTCATCGACCTCGATCAAGGTCGTAAAGCCGCGCGCTGTTATACGTCTCAAAACCGTATACCGGCCGGTTGTTTTGTTGGGCAAATTCCGCGAACGATAAACTCAGCCTCCTAACCTTTCTTCATCGAAGGTTTTGGAGCGCCCGTGCAGGGAATGTTAGGAAAAAGGGAGTGAAGGTTTTCGCCCGCTTCCCATGATGGAGGTCGCCAGCGCAACCAGACTCAATGCGGCGGCAGCCATAAAAGTGGTATTCAGCGCCGCGACGAAAGCAGATGGATTTGCGGTTGTGAGAGCTGTCCCGGATATGCCGGTATAATGTTCGAAAGTGACGGACATCAGCAGGCTGCTCAAGGCGACGCCGAGCACGTTACCCAGACCGAACGTTACGTGATTCACCGCCGACGCGAAGCCCCGGTGCTGAGCCGGCATCATACTGATCATCGCCATTGAATTGGCGGGATTGAAGATGCCATTGGTGATCGCGCCTACGACGATCAGCACCGTTGGCAGAATCCAGTGTGAATCGACGCGCAAAAAACCGCCGATGCCGAGAGAGACGATCATGAACGCGACCCCTAGGCTCGCCGGCATGCGCGGCCCGAGGCGGTCGGCGAGATAACCGCTCAAGGGCGCCAGAGCTACGGTAACAATGGACGGCGCCATGAAAATAACGCCGACATGGGTGGGCGTTAGACCGAGCACGTCTTGCAGGTAAAAAGGCAGGAGAAACCCGGTCAGCGCATAACAGATCGCAATGACCAGTAAACTGACGACGCTCATGCTGAACCTGCGGATTTTAAACAGCGTCAAATTTAGAATGGGAGTCTTGGCTCTGGTTTCATGAAAAATTAATCCGGCAAGGCAGATCAAGAACAAAACGGTCAATGCCGTGTTGGAGTTTTCACCGATCATCTGGTGCGTACGCCGGTCTAAAGACATCACCAAAGCACTGGTCGTGGCAAACAATAAAGCCGCGCCGCCATAATCAATGAAAACCGAGCGGCGCGGCGACGCCAGTGGACGGCTCCTGAGACTTAACAGGGTCAAAAGGGTGCCGCAGATTCCAATCGGCACCAGAAAGAAAAAACTCCAGCGCCAGCTCAGATAATCGATCATCAAGCCGCCGATACTCGGGCCAATGATAAATCCCACGTGGTGCGCGGTAGTCATATAGCCCTGCGCCCTGCCGGCGAGATTTTCAGGAACCGACTCAGCGGCCAACGCGCGGCTGGAAGACTGCAGCATCGCGCCGCCGACGCCCTGCATAAAACGAAAGACAATGAGTTGAACGAGCGTCTGGGAGAGCCCGCACAACAAAGAACTTACGGTGAACACCAAGAAGCCCAGCGCGAAAATCTTTTCACGGCCCCAAAGATCGGAAACACGGCCAAAAATGATGGACAGTCCGATATTTGAAAGCTGATACGAGAGCAGCGCCCAGGAAACGCCGAGCAGGTCCGTTGCCAGGCTACTCGCGATTGTCGGCATTGAGATGCTGACGATTCTCGTGGCGGTGCCGGAGAAGAAAGTTCCCAGTAGAGCCGTAGTGAGGAGTAAGTAATTAATGCCTGCGTTCATCCCGATGCTTTTGTTTCCGTCGAGCTTTTGAATCAATAGCGCGGAAAGCGCTATGCGGCAAATGGAAGCTCTGAGAGCGGCCGTAAATGACTTACTCATTTCTTCAAATGGAGTAATTTCTTTCTTGCCGCAATCGTGCTCGTTACGCACAGCCATACCGTAACCGCCGATTCTCGCATGCACGAAAAAGTCGATCTCGGTTGAGATTAAACCGGAGCAAAAAGGGGAAGCAGGACAGCGGCAAAAAAGTTGAGTCGGAAGCGGTTGGATGGGCAGCGGTGATCCTTTACAGGCGCAGCCCCTACAGCAGAATTGACCGCTCCCGCGCTATAACCGACTTTACTGAACCAGCATTTTCTTCATCTTGGCGAGCACCGTGGGCGACGTATTGAGGATCGAATAGACCAGCCGCGGTTACAGCCGATCAACTTGCGCAGTAGCCATCCACTTCCTTGGATTCGGTAGCATGGAAGCTCGCCAAAATCTATTCCTTATGCAAGCGTTCGTAATTCCTGCAGCGTGACAGTGTACTCGCCGGCGCGCCACGACAGATGTGTAGCGTAGGCGGTTGCCCCTAAGTCTGTCATCGGGGCAGCCCTGTGGCCTCATCCTATTACTGCTGATGCCCGGGTTATTATTCTATCGTGAAAGGCTACGCTCGTACGGCGTATTTGTGGATGACAGTAAATTACTGTTCAAGTCGTGAACCGCAGGAGCGCTCTGGCGCAGCCGCTTCCTTTAGTTTTCGGGTCCGACCTTTCCGGTGTTGTTGCCTCAATAGCTCCCGGCGCAGAGCCATTCAAACCCGGTGACGAAGTTTTCGGCGTGCCTAACGAGCGCTTCACCGAAGCGTGTGCGGAATACGTATACGGTATTCGAGCGGAATTCTTTATGACTCAAATAACGACAACCGATTGACAACCATCGTCGAACTTATTGAGGCTAATCAGCCAAAAACTGAAGCGGGCGAAGTGCTGTGGCTCGAGGAGGCTGGTCGAGGACACAAAATGCTAAGGCGTGCCGCATAGGCGCGGCCAAATTGTCATAAAAGTGCGGCCTGATCTTTAATAACAGCCTTGGATATCATCGCACAAGAAGAAGGATTCTGCCCTCGGTCCTGTTTAGATCTATAAGCCGTTATCAATACCTGAGCTATTATCCTTATCCCTACTTGATGGAAGGGTCTAGGAACTCGTTTCCTCTTTAAAGATCTGGACGCGCTTAATTGACTTCGCATCGGCTTCATTGACGAGCAAGCGGCAGCCATCGATTCGAATATCTTCCCCGACAGCGGGGATTCGGCCCAGGTGATCCTGAATCAAACCGCTCACCGTGTTCGCGTCATTGCCCAAATCCACTTTAAGGAAATCATTGATGCGCCGGACCTCTGTGCGGCCGTGAACCAAAATCTGATTTTTTCCGATGCGCTTGATCAATTCCTCCGTGATGTCGGTTTCGTCCATGATCTCGCCGACGACCTCCTCCAGCAGATCCTCCAGCGTCACCAACCCTGCGACCTCGCCAAACTCGTTGACGACGATTGCCATGTGGCGCTTCTCCTGTTGAAACTGCTTCATGAGCTCGTCAGCCGGCTTTCCAGTGGGGACAAAGAGCGGCGGACTAGCGATGTCGGCAAGTCTCACTTTGCCATTGCCCTCTGCCAGTTCCTTGAGCGCAGTGATTTTATAGAGGATACCTGTAATATTGTCAGGGCTTCGCTCAATGATCGGGATTCGTGAGTGGGGCGAGTTATAAAGCTGATCTTTGGCGGCCTCGATAGTGAGAGTTCCGTCTAGGGCGAACATGTAGGTGCGCGGCGTCATGGCATCTTCGGCGGTGATGTCGTTTAACAGAAAAACGTTTTTGATCATTGTGACTTCATCCGTCTGGAGCACGCCTGTCTTCCCGCCCTCCTCCAGCGCCATTTTAAGTTCTTCAGCAGTGGCAAACGGCACCACCAGCCCACGGCCACCCGTAAACTTCGCGATTAGGGGCTCGATGATAAGCAGAAAGGGGGAGAGAAGCTTCTCAAACCAGTAGATCGGATAGGCCACCCACTGCACGACGCTAAGGGCGTGCTTCGCTGCCAAGGTTTTCGGAACGATCTCTCCGAAAATCAAGACGAGAAGAGTTAACAACGCCGTGGCAACGGCCACACCGTGGGAACCGAACAGACGCAAGGCAATGACGGTAGCAAGAGATGCGGCGGCAATGTTGGCCAGATTGTTCCCAATCAGAATCGTTGACAGGAGGCGCTGCGGATTTGAGCGTAAGTGGTACACCATCTTCGCTCTTCCATCTCCCGCCTCTGCCAACGCGCGAAGCTTCATCTCGCTAAGCGAGAAAAAAGCGATCTCGATACCCGAAAAGAGCGCGGAGAAGAATATGCAGACGACTACCGCAACCAAATCCATAGTTAAATGTGAGTATTCGCGCAGGGACGCATGTGACTGTCTAAAGCGTCTGGGCAGAAAATGCTATGGACGCCGGTCTGCGTCCGAAAATAGCTTTGGGCGTTGACAAGAATTTGCGATAACTTACTAGAAAAAATCCGATCCCAGTTCGGAGGTTCCGCTGGCTCGCTGTCATCCATCGTTCTTTTGTTTATCACGAACAAGGCCTTTCATCAACAAACCTCTGATCTTATGGATTCTGACCAGGCCACGCTTCTGCTTAGGAGTCGCCGTCCCCTTTTCAAAGATCTGAGCCTGCATGTCAGCTCCGGTCGAGAAAAGCACTCTGCCTTCCGTGTAGGGCTGACGAAATCACCACATGTCCAGCGTGCAGGGGAGCCCCGGAGATCTCTCTTCCGACATCCCGGCGACAAAAAAGACTTAAGTCAAGTGAGGAGCGGCGCCTAGGTCGACCCGAAGTTCTTTTCCGTGGTGGGGAATGCAACCACTCGATGTGGTTTCTGATCGTGGGTTAGGAGACGTGACCGATTATGGTGATTAGGTCTGAAGAGATGTCTTTGTGCCTCATCCAGTTCCTTTTTTAGAATCGGCGCCCACGCATCAACGTAAGGGCCTTTTTTGATATCTGAATGATCGCCTGAAATGTCGTAAACTTGTAACCCCCCATTTACGAGATTCTCCCAACTTAACAGCGAATCGGATAAGTTCAGCGCGGATTTGAAATAAATGACCCGACCCGGATACGGCTGTGGCACATATTTTTGTGCGGCTTTACGATAAACATTAAAAATGTAGGTGCTGCGAAGCATCGGCGGAATCGAATGCCCCATTTTCACGTACACGAAACAGAGGACAGTCTTCATCGCTCTCCTGATTTTCCGGGAACA
>JBBDNJ010000132.1:0-5417 GCA_040877705.1 Binatia bacterium
GGTGTAAAGAATAACCAGATCGCCAAAGGCGTCGAGCGCGTCGGTGAGCAGGCGATCGCAATCTTCTTGTTGGGTCACGTCGATATTGGTGAAGACCGCTTGGCCTCCTTCCTGTTTGATGACCTCGTCGATGCGCGGGGTGATCGTCTCCTGAATATCGCAACAGACGACTTTGGCGCCTTCGCGTCCGAATAATCTCGCCGTGGCGCGGCCGATGCCGCTATTTGCTCCCGTGATGACGGCGACTCTTCCCTGAAGCCGCCCGAGCCCTTGGCGTAGCATCGGATGTTCGTCACTGAGTATTTCTTCTGCCATGATGGCGCCTCCTTGAATCTGACGCGTGGTAATTTGAGCCTATTGTTTCTCCATATCCATTCCGATCCGCGCGAAGGAAACAGAATACATTGGAGGTACTAGAGTGATGGAGTGTTGGTAACTGAGGACCCGTTAGTCCAATACTCCATCACTCCCCCAATTCTACGAACCCGAAGGAGTGTTCACCAAGGTAGGGATTATTTCTTATAAAGCTGCTTGATAAAACCAGAGGCCTCGAGTTCTTTGACTAAGCTCATGTCAACGAATGCCTTCGGGTCCGCCGCGGCCGCCTTCGGATTCGTCACCGCCATGTAGTCGAGCATAGTCTTGACCCCGTCCGGCGTCGGGTAGGGAGCTTGGTTGAAGATGGGAATATAAGCATTGTAGGCGCGCTCAAGAGCCGTCGGATCGCCAAGACCCAGATTCTTCTTGAAAAGCGCCTTGGCGCCTTCCTTATCGGTTTTCAGATAGTGGATCGCTTCCACCATGGCGCGCGTGAGCTTGAGCATGAGCGGTCGGTTCGATTTGATGTTTGCCTCCCGTGTCAGAATGCCGTTCCACCAAAAGGGGATCTTCAAAGAATTGATGGGAAATAGCTTTTTGAAGCCGAGTTTCTCGGCCTCGCTCGCGAATGGTTCCGGCATGATGGTGAACTGAGTAATGCCCTTGGAGAGCGCGGCAAAGCGCTCGGGGTTGCCGCCGGCCGAGACGATTCTGACGTCTTTCTCTGAATCCAACCCGAGCTTCCGAAGTGCAAGGCGGAGACCCAAGTCAGACGTGCTGCCCACCCGATTGACGCCTCCCGTTTTTCCCCTCAGTTGTTCGACTGTCTTGATGTCCGAGGTCGATATAATGTAATCGACGAAAGTCGGAACGACTCCGACAATCATTACCGAATCCGCTCCCGCGAGACGGGAGCTGGTCAACGTCGTGACCGAAATACTGGCGGCATCGATCTCGCCCGCGAGCAGCGCCTGCAGCACCGTCGGACTCGCCCCGATGCTTATGATTTCCGGCTGCAAACCCTGCTTTTCAAGTAATTTCCTCTCCTGCATTGCCCAAATGGGACTGTTGGAAGGGCTGGCGCCGGCCCATGCGATTCTAATTTTCTCTTGCGCGCTCCCTGGAGAAACAGCGGCAAACAACACCCATAAACCAATCACCCCAAAAATGAGTTTCGATATCATCGATAGATCCCTCCTGTTAGCAGACGCAATAGTTAGCATTTTGCTCTTGTTAAGGTCAAGCAATCCTCTACGATTGTCCGACCAAGGTCTTATCAGAATTCCTGAACAGCGCGGGCGACGACGTCGCTAGCAAGCTTCAGAGAAGGCATCAAGTTCGCCACATAAAATAGTAACTCCGGATGATCAAGCCAAAAAAAAGATGCTGGGCGGCGCGTGTGCTCCCGCATTGACTCAATAATTCGTTTGATATAGTAGAGGCAGTCCGAGGAGGAAAACCATCATGGCCAATAAGGGGATTCTCGTGACCGGCGGTTCGGGCCTGGTCGGAGCTTATGCGGTGGGCATGTTGTTGGAGCGCGGAGAACGGCCGGTGGTTTTCGACGTGGCGATTAACCAGCGACTGCTTGAGGCCGTCGGTGTCGATACCGAAAAGGTCACCTTGATTCGCGGCGATATGGCGGATTTACCGGCTTTGATTTCGGCGCTGCGCGACAACGATTGCGATCGCATCATTCATCTGGCGGCTTTCTTAGGCGAGGAAGTGCAGCGGCGGCCCTACAGCGGTGTGCGGCTGAATTTCATGGGCAGCGTCAATGTCTTCGAGGCGGCTCGATTGGAAAAGGTTTCGCGCGTCATCTTTCCCAGCTCTGGTACCGTCTACATGGGATCTCTCGGCGAGGGTCTCGCCAAGATCGATGAAAGCATTCCGATCAACCCGCCTTCGGTTTATGCGGCGACCAAGGCCAGTTGCGAGTTCATGGGGCGAGCTTACGCCAAACGCTACGGTTTTGAGTTTATTTGTCTCCGTTACGTAGGCGGGCTTTACGGCCCATCGCCGGTGGCGCTCAAGGCGACCCGGGAAATGGCGATTCAGCAAATGATCCGTGCCGCGGTGAAAGGTGAATCGGCCAAGATCAATTGGCCCTACGGTCCCACTGAAATTTTGTACGGCAAAGATGCCGCCAAAGGAACGGTGCTCGCCGTATTGAAGGATAAATTCAAAGACGATCTTTTTCACATCGGTAACGGCCAAACGGTCGGCGGCGACGAGATCATCGATGCGATCCGCAAGAAGTTTCCCGAATCGAACCTTGAATTGATCAAAGGCAGCAATCCGATGCTTTATCCGGAATCTCGCCTGGCCAGTGATTTCTCCCGCTCGAAGGATCAACTCGGCTATGAACCGGATTATCCCATCGGTAGAGCCGTCGAAGATTATGCGGCGACTCTTAAAAGGCTCGAGAATTTATGACGAATTGCTGTAAATCCTATGTGAAGTTCCGACTTACCTTTACGTCTAATGATTGACTGGAGTGGATATGGGTCGAGACCAGAAAGCTATGCGGAAAGAAGGAGTAAAAAACTATGCGCTTTAAACTCATCCCGGTTTTGTTGATTCTGGCGTTTTGGTATTTCTCCAATTCTGCTTTTGCCGCTCAAACGGCCGCAAAGCCAAGCTACGATGAAAAGGCCGTTGCTGATTTTTACCGCGGCAAGACCGTCCGGATCATCGTTGGGTTCTCCGCCGGCGGAGGCTATGACCAGTACTCCAGGCTGATCGCCCGCCACATGTCAAAATACATCCCTGGCAATCCCGCGGTCATCGTCGAGAATATGACGGGGGCGGGGAGCATTATCGCCGCAAACCATACTTTCAATGCAGCGCCTAAGGACGGCACCACAATCGGCAATATTTCCGGCCCAATTGTCTTAGAGCAACTTTTTGGTACCCCCTCGGTTCAGTTCGATATGGCCAAATTTCGCTATCTAGCGGTTCCGGTTTCTGAGACCTATCTCATGATCGTCACCCGAAAAACCGGAATCACCAAATTCGATCAAGTGATCGGGCCAAAGAGCAAGCAGGTGACGTTTGGTGCCATACCCGGCTCCACAGTGGAACACGCGCCGGTATTAGCTCGCGATATTCTGGGCGCGAATCTGAAAGTCGTTTCCGGGTACAAAGGCACGGCTGACGTTCGGTTGGCCCTCGACAGCGGTGAGGTCGATGGCTTCTTCAATACGTGGACATCCTCGAAAATAACCTCTTTTGACAAGTTCAAGAAGGGCGATTGGGTTGTGTTGGCGCAGCTATCGGAAAAGCCGATCAAAGATTTGATCATACCTAATGTGCCAACGATTTCGCAGATCGCGAAAACGGACGAACAACGCCTGATCATGAAATATGGAACGAGCACGCCGAATGCCTTCGGCAAAGTTTATGTTCTGCCCCCGGGGACGCCGGCGGATCGTGCTCAGGCATTGGAGAATGCTTTCGCCAAAGTTTTCACCGACAAAGAACTTATGGCGGATGCCGGCAAAGGCAAGCTTGAGATTGATCCGATGGTCGGCGAGGAAATTCACAAGCTCGTTCAAGAATTTTTGGGCATGAGACCTGATTTAAAAGGCAAATTGCAGGCGGCAATGAAGGGTGGAAAGAAGTAGTGGATTTAAATTAAAGGCGGCATAAAAACAGTAAAGGAGGCAATATGCATTTTCGAATCTTTACATTGGTTTTATTGGCGGTAACGTTTGGTTTAGGAATTCCGGTTTTTTCGGCGCAGACGGAATCGATCGACGAGCTTTACAAGAAGGCCCTCAAAGAAGAAGGGGTGCTCAACTGCTACTGCTCGCTGGCGCAGATCAACGCGGAAAAAATTTTCCCGGAGTTTGAAAAGCGTTTTCCCGGAATCAGGATGAATCACGTCGATGCCACCTCGGACAAGCTCGCCATTCGCGCGATCACCGAAGCCCGTGGGGGAAGGGTCATTGCCGACGTTCTCGAATTTGGACTGGAAAACATTGCCCAGGTTCACGAGCAAGGGCTGCTGCTGCAGAAACCGATCCCCGAAGCGGCGGCTTATCCGGACAATTTAAAGGGTCCCTACTGGACGGCGAACAACATGATATTTTTCGTCGGCGCCTGGAATACCAACAACGTGAAGAAGGGGGAAGAGCCGAAGTCTTTCGACGATTTCGCCGACCCGCGGTGGAAGGGCAGACTCATAGCGGAACCGAGAGACGCCGAATTGGTTATCGGGTTGATGCATAAGCATAAAAGCCTGGAAAAGGCCACCGCCATTCTAAAAAAGATCGCCGCCAATAACCCCGAGTTCCACAAGGGGCATTCGGACCTTGCCGAGTTCCTCGTCGCCGGACAGGCGGCGGCTTGCTTTACCTGTTACTCCCACCACTACCCGCCTCGGATTAAGAAGGGAGCGCCACTGGGCTATATGCTGACAGAAGGAATCGCGAGCATCATTGCCGTCGCGATCTTGAAGGATGCGCCGCATCCAAATACCGCAATGCTCTTCGCTCGTTGGGCTGAGTCGGAAGAAGGCCAGAAGGTGTATGCCAAGGGCGGCCGTACACCCGCTCACCCGAAAGTCGAGCCGGTTACGCCGGTCCGGCCCAAGACGCTTTATGCCGTCGGCGCCGACGATCTCAAGCAGTTTAAGAAGTACGAAAAGATCTGGAAGGAAATTTTCAAGCTGCGCTGATTTAGAAAATATCGTCCGCAGTTTGCTTTGCGCTGACTGAGCGGCTTTCAGCCGGATGACCGTCGCTGCCGACGTCATCCGGAGCGATGGAGGTATCTTTAGTAAGGCTCGCTAACGTGAACGGAGGTCCACATGCATAGGGAAAAACGGCTCCATTCAGCCATTCTTCGGGGTTCTGTCATCGGCTTCCTGTTTCTTCTTTTGTCCCAGCCGGCTGCCGGCCAGAGTCTGGACGAGGTCTACAAGCAGGCTTTGAAGGAAGAGGGGGCCTTAAATTTCTACGGCACATTGGCGCAAATAAACGCGGCCAGGATTCTTCCCGTCTTCGAAAAGCGCTTTCCCGGTATCAAAATCAATCATATCGATGCCACGGCTGATAGGTTGGCGACCCGTGCCATTGCTGAAGCTCGTGGCGGCA
>JBBDNJ010000133.1:0-28568 GCA_040877705.1 Binatia bacterium
CAGCGGATGAATTTCCCGGACTTTATCGATCCACATGGCAACCGAATCAGGATCGGCGTTTGTGACTCGTCCTTGCACGAAACAGGACTGCAGAAATATATTTTCTAATTGTTTTAATCCGGCGACAATTTCGCCCATGTAAACCGGCGCGGCCGGATGATTGAGCTGGCGAAACATTTCCTCGCTGCCGGCATCGAATTTCATAATCTTCAAATCAAGAAGGTCGAGCGCGGCGCGAACGACGGGATCTCCGACGGTCGAAGAGTTGGAGAGTATCGCCAAGCGTGCTTGCGGGAGGTATCGGTCCCGTAGCCGCTTCGCTGCATCAATAACCTCGGCGATGTTCGGGTAGAGGGTCGGTTCACCATTTCCGCAAATGGTGATCGAGTCGGCAGCCCGTCCGGCGTGCGATAAGCGCCGCAAGGCTATTTCTAGTGCGTCGGCAACCTCCTCGGGCTTCGGTAAATCTTTCAGTTGGTATGCGGGAGCAATCGTTGCCTTCTTGGTCCAGCCGTATTGGCAATAGATGCAATTGAACGAACAAAGTTTGTAATGGGTAGGTAGAAGGTTAATTCCCAGAGAAAGACCTAGTCGCCGAGAACGTACAGGGCCATAAATAATCCCTGTCTGCAAAGGCATGAGTTTTAGCTCTTGTTTAGTCACCGCCCACCTTTTGGATGAGGTTAAATTGCCCGGGATTGCTACGTTTGAAAGTCATACGGTTGCCCCTTGGATTTCCTTGACGTTGTTTCGTTGGTTTCAATGGTAGCGGTACTTAGAGATGAAATTGTTCATCGGTTAGCTTTCTTGTAACCCAGAGCGTCCTGGGCAATGATCAATTTTTGAATGTTCACCGATCCTTCGACGATCTGATAGGACTTGGCGTCGCGATAATAGCGCTCCACAGGAAATTCAGTTGAATAACCGTAGGCACCGAGGATTTTTAGCGCCGCGTCGGAACAAAAAGCCGCGGCCTCGGCGCTGGCGTACTTCGCCATAGAGACTTCTAAGTTATAGGGCTGACCGCGATCGGCGAGGCAGGCGGCGCGATACACTAACAGGCGAGCCGCCTCTTCTTGGACGACCATCTGAGCGATGACATCCTGATTCATTTGAAATTGGCCGATCTTTTGCCCGAATTGTTCTCTCTGGTTCGCATAGCTCACCGCCGCCTCGCGCGCAGCCTTTGCGACGCCGACGGCTCCGGCGGCGCAGCTAAGGCGCGTGTGATTCAAGTGACGCATGCAGATTTTGAAGCCTTCGCCTTCTTGGCCGATTAAGCTGTTCTCGGGAATCCTCAAATCGTCGAACGTCAGCTCTCCGGTCGGCGAGGCATGGGCGCCCATCTTGTCGAGATCGCGGCGATGGACACCTGGCTGATTCAAATCGACGTAGAATGCCGACATGCCGCGATGTTTCTGAGAGCGGTCCGTGTAAGCAAAGACGACCCCCGAGTCCGCCACCGTGGCGTTGGTAATCCATATCTTCGTCCCATTAAGGAAGTAACCCTTGCCGTCACGCTTGGCGGTGGTCTTCATCGCCGCCACGTCCGAGCCGGCATCGGGCTCGGTGATGGCAAACAAACCAACAGATGCGCCGCTCAATAATCCCGGCAGGTAATTCTTTTTCTGCTCCTCATTGCCGAACTCGTAGATCGTCACGGCGGGACCGGCCTGCATGTTCAGGTAGACGCGGATGGCACTGTGAGCTCGGGCGATCTCTTCCGAGATCAGCGTGTGGGCGAGAAAGCCAAGGCTGTTACCGCCGTACTGCTCCGGTATCAAACAACCGTAGAAACCTAGCTCGCCCATTTTGTTGACCAGATCTTTGCGAAAGGCATGTTCGCGATCATCCTTCGCGGCGGTCGGAGCGATTTCCTTTTCGGAAAAATCTCGTGCGAGCTTTTGAACCTCTGCCAACTCTTCCGGCAGCTCAAAGTCCATTGGCGTACTCCTTCCGCAAAAGATGTTTAGCTATAATGAGTCGCTGGATTTCGGAGGTTCCTTCATAGATTCTCAGAGCCCGGACATCCCGGTAAAGACGCTCAAGAATATTCCCAACGACGACACCGTTTCCACCGTGAATTTGCAACGACTGGTCGACGATCCGCTGCGCTGCTTCCGTGGCAAAGAGTTTGGCCATCGATGTTTGCAGCGGAGCTTCTTGATGGTGGTGGTCCTTCATCGAGGCAGCCTGGTAGACTAGCAGGCGCGCAGCTTCAAGTTCCGTCGCCATATCGGCGAGCTTAAACTGTATGCCTTGGAACTCCGCAAGCGCGCGTCCGAACTGGCGCCGATTTCGGCTGTAGGCGAGAGCTTCTTCCAAAGCTCTCCGCGCGAAACCAACGGCAGCCGCGCCCACCGTGCAGCGTAGCGTGTCCAGTGTGCGCTGGGCGATCTTCCATCCCTCTCCTTCACCGCCTAACCGCTGGTGTTGCGGCACAAAGCAATCGTCGAAGGCCAGGACCCCAATGGGGTGAGGCGACAGCAGCGGAGTTTTTTCTTTGACGGTGAACCCGGCAGAGTCTGATTCTACGATGAAGGCACTGAGACCCTTTGCCTTCGCCTCCGGTTGTGTTGATGCGAAGACCACGTAGGTGTGCGCGATTCCTGCATTGGAAATAAAATGTTTAATTCCGTTAAGCCGATACCCGTTGGTGTCTCTTAGGGCGCGGGTGGCGATCGCCGAAACGTCTGACCCTGCGTTTGGCTCGGTCAGCGCGAAAGCGGCGAGCCCTTCTCCCTTTGCCAGCGGCGGCAAGTAATGCCGTTGTTGCCCTTCGCTCCCGGCCAGCGCGATCGGAGAAGTCCCCAAGGCTTGAACGCCGAACATTACGTCCGCCAGAGCCGAACCCCATGCCAGCTCTTCACGGATGACACATAGGTTGCGGGCGTGGACCGACTCTCGGCCGGCGCCGAATTTTCCCGGCACCGCGTACGCCATCAATCCGTCTTGGCCGAGTTGTTTCGCCAGCCGGCAAGCTTCACCCTCAAGGTCCAGCTGGCCGTCGCCTGCGGCACCAAGGTAGCTCTTTACCCAGGCGCGAACTTGCCGGCGCAGTTTTGGCTGTTCTTTGTCGAACGAATGCTCCATAACCTGAGAGTCAAACCAATTAACCCGCTAGCTCCTTTTGATAGTGCAGCATTTTGCCGTGAACGAAGCCGAGCCGGCTGAAGAAATGCTGCATTTCGTTTTGACTGTTGCTGACCAATGTGAAGATGGTCTTGATCCCGTGGTCCTCAGCCGATTCGGCGAAGTGTCCGACGAGTTCCTGAGCAATTCCCTGGCGGCGATACGCTGGATCAACGCCGATTATTTCGATCCACGCTACGGTCCCAGGTAATCCAAATTCAAATTCACCGGCGCGCCCCAACACAAACCCAACGACCCGATTGTCGAGCTCAGCGACCAAAGAGGCCCAGTGGGGCCGAATGGCCTCGGAGATTTCGATTCTCTTCTCCCAGTACTCGGGACGCGCCACCCCGGTCTGGCGCTCCTCCAGGCTGACGATCGCAGGTAGATCGCGCTTCTCCAGATTTCTGACGTAAATCTCTTTTTTCATTTTATTCCTCCGGTTGAGATCTCAGTTGCGATTGAACCGTAGCGGACGCTTTTCAATGAACGCGTTATAGCCCTCGATGAAGTCAGCCGTTTCCATGCACCTCGCCTGGGCCGCCGCTTCCATCTCCAAAGCGGTTTCCAAGTTGACATTCGCTTCGTATTCGAACAGTTCTTTGGTCACGCCGAGCGCATACAAGGGCCCGTCCTTCAAACGCGCCGCCCATTTGTAGGCTTCGTCCATCAAGTTCTCACCCGGCACAACGCGGTTGGCCAAGCCGATCCGGTGCGCTTCCTGGGCATCGATGGTGTCGCCGAAGTAGACAAGCTCAGTGGCTTTGCCCTGGCCGACGATTCTCGGTAGTAAATACAGTGCGCCCATGTCCGCGCCCGATAGGCCGACTTTCACGAATAGAAAGGCCGCCCGCGCTTTGTCGGAGAAGATGCGCAGATCGGACGCGAGCATGAGCATGGCGCCGGCGCCGGCGGCGATGCCATTGACCGCGGCGATGATCGGCTTTTTTAGGTTGCGCATGTTCTTCACGACGTTGCAGGTCATGCGCGTGAATTTATAAAGCTCGTCGCCTTTCATCTTGAGCAGCGGACCGATGATGTCGTCGACCCGGCCGCCGGAACAAAATCCTTTGCCGGTTCCCGTGAGCACAACGACCTTGACCGTGTTGTCATGGGCCATTTCCGCCGTGATTTTTTCCAGCTCGGCGTACGTCTGAAAGGTCAGCGCATTCAGCCTGTCCGGATCATTGAGGCGTATCGTGGCGACGCCATCCTTGTTGTCAAAAGCAAAGCTCGAATAACTCATCCAGTTCTTCTCCTTACAGTGATGATTTCGTTTTAGGCCATTACGGCGCCGCCGTCGACTTGGATCGCCTGGCCGGTGATACCTCTGGCGCGATCCGATGCAAGCATCAACGTCACATAAGCAACTTCTTCCGGCTCGATGAGACGCCGTTGCGGACAGCTCACCGCCATCAGCGCGAGCGCTTGGTCCAGTGACTGGCCGCCTTTTTCCGCCAACCGTTGCGCGTTTTCTCGGGTCAATTCGGTGTTCACATAGCCGGGGCATACAGCGTTAACGGTTACGCCCGACCTCGCGGTTTCAATAGCCAGCGAGCGGGTCAGGCCGAGTATGGCGTGTTTGGATGTCGCATATGCGGAAATCCCCGGATAGGCAACCCGCGCTACGGTTGAAGCGATATTGACGACACGGCCCCATCGCGCGTCTACCATTGCGGATAAGAAGATTTTGCAGCAGTTGTAGGCCGCGCTTACATTGACACGCATGACTTCATCCCACAGGTTATCTGGCATATCTAGGAAACCCGCCGCCGGCGCGATGCCAACGTTGTTCACCAGAATCTGCACCGCGCCGAAATGCCTTTCGATATTATGCTGCAAGTTTTTCACCTGCGGTTTGTCGGTTACATCGCATGTGCTTGCCAATACTTCAGCGCCCGTGGCGCGTATCTCTGCTGCGACTTCTTCAAGGGCGGCTGCCGTTCTGCCGGTGATGACCACCCGGTTTTTCTCAGCGGCAAATGCCAAAGCGATGGCTTTGCCGATGCCGCGCCCCGCGCCGGTTACCAGTACGATTTTGCCATTGGACTCCGTCATCGCTCAGTTGCCAGTAAAGTTTGGGTTTCGCTTCTCCAAAAATGCTTTAGTTCCCTCGGCCAGATCGTGGGTATGCGCGATGCTGCCGAAAGTGCGCGCCTCGAATTCCAAACCCGTAGCCAAATCAATTTCCTGGCTCCGATTGATCAACATTTTGGAGGCTTGTAGAGCGAGCCGGGGCAGGGCCGCCAGCTTGACGGCAAGGCTGGTCGCCTCTTCCAAGCACTTGCCCACGGACACCACCTTCATCACCAAACCAGCGGCGAGCGCCTCTTGGGCGGTGATCGGATCGCCGGTGAGAATCATTTCTTTCGCCTTGGCGATGCCGATCAAGCGCGTTAGTCGTTGCGTCCCACCACCCCCGGGAAATGCGCCGATCTTGATCTCGGGCAGCCCGAAGCGGGCGGTTTCGGCAGCGATACGAAAATCGGCAGCCAAAGCCAATTCGCAGCCGCCGCCAAGGGCATATCCAAAAACCGCCGCGATCACCGGTTGAGGAAGCGATTCGACTTGATCGAAAAGGATCTGAAATTCCCGCGCATGTTGGTAGGCCGCCTCAGCGCTACTGGTTCCTTCCATCTCGGCGATGTCTGCGCCCGCGCAAAATATTTCATCGCCACCCGTTATGATGATCGCGCGTATTTCAGGTTTGCGTGCGAGCTCATGGAGCAACGTCTCCATCTCCGTCCGCATCTGCGCATTGAGCGAATTTTTCTTTTGCGGCCGGTTTAACTGGATTGTGGCGACCGCGTCTCGTTCTCTATACTGCAGGGTTTGATACATCTTCGCTCTCGTTCCTGTTGTCGCCGTATTCCGTGAGGCCAGTCACGGAAGCATTTTCACTGGCTGTGGGTGAAAGTTACCGAGTCCGGATAGATTCTTTGCCAGTACTCGCCGGATTCGAGCAGCCCGCGGCAGGCTTTGCCGCAGGTGAGCTGGTCGACTTGAGGTTTCGCGTCACACTCGACCACGTCCAACGAATGGCCGCGCAGCTGCGGATAGGCCTGAAATCTGACGGTGTGGTTCTCCTTGTCGACCGGGCATTTCAAAGTGTACTCAAAGTCGAGAGATAAAAATCTGCACATAGCGGGCCTCCTTTCGATCATTGACTCAAACCGAAGAGTTCCACGGCATTATCACGCAGCAGCTTTTTCTTGGTGGTTTCTTTCAGTCCCATCTCTTCCCACTGATCGAGACTCTCTTTCCATGGCAGGCCGTTGGTTCCCCACAGACATCGATCCTGGCCCATGCGACTGTTGATGTAATGGATGATCTCGGGCTTCATGTATTTCGGCATCCAGGCGTCGACGCCAAAGTAAACATTGTCCCACTTGTAGCAGACCGAGATCAGCTCCTCGACCCAGGGCCAGCCGGTGTGCGCGCCGATCATTTTGAGCTCGGGAAAATCGCTGGCGATGCGATCCAGGTATATCGGCCGGGCATGCTCGCTGGGCATCGCTTCGAGGACATGGCCCACCTGCATCGACACCGGCACATTAAGCTCCAGGCACTTGGCGTAGAGCGGATACATCTTGGCGTCGTGCAGCGGGATGTCGAAGCCGTAGATGTGAATGTAGACGCCCTTGAAACCATGCACTTTGATCGCCTGTTCCAGCTCCTGCAAGGACTCCTTGATGCGAAAGGGGTTGTAGCTGGCAAGACCGACAAAGCGGTCAGGATAGCGGGTCGTGTATTGCGCCACTTCCTCCAGCGTTGTGTCCATATACATCCACTTGTTGCGATACGACCACATTTTACACTGGGTGATGAAAACTTTTTCGACGCCCGCTTCGTCCATCTTGGCGATCATTGCCTCGATGCTGTCGTACTGCGGCAGGCCACCGATGGCCTTTTCCATACGGCAAATGAGCTCGCCTTTTTTTGCCTTGTTCCACTTGGCGATGAATTCCGGCGTCGCCACGTAATACATGAAGTCGATTGCCTTGATATCGTTTCGCATCTCTTTCTCCTCTCACCCACAGTGGTCGTTTCTCGTGCTCATGACGAACACGAGCCACGATCACGAACACGACATGGCGTTTACACCATCGTCAGTCCGCCGCTCACGCTCAAGGTCTGCCCGGTTACGAAATCCGCGCCGGAGGTGGCGAGAAACAGTACCGCCTCGGCGATCTCTTCCGGCTTCGCGGCGCGCCGGAATGGGGTGGCCTTGGTCACCGCTTCGATGAGTCGCGCCGTTTGCTCGGATTGGCTTCTGACCGCTTGTAGCAGCGGCGTTTCCGTGAGACCCGGGCACACGACATTGACGTTGATCTTATACCGCGCCACCTCGCGAGCGATGGTCTTTGAGAAGGCAATGACCGCTCCCTTGGCGCCGGCATAAACCGCTTCCCAACTGGAGCCGACGCGCCCGGCGTCGGAACTGATGTTGATAATCTTTCCTGAACTCTGCGACATCATGTGAGGGAGAACCGCCTTGACGGTGTAGAGGACCGATTTGAAGTTGATCGCCAGCAGTTTCTCCCAGGTCTCTTCATTGCTTTCCACGAAAGGCTCCAGCCGGTCCCAGCCCTGGCAGTTCACCAGGATGTCGATCTGGCCAAATTCTTTCAAAACTGTCTGGACCATCTGTTCCACTTCAGCTCTCTTCGTCAAATCCACCGCACAGGCGATGGCCGGAGCAAAAGCCGAGTCCGTAATCTGGTCTCTAACCAGGGCGGCGTTCTCCGCGGCAATATCCGCGATGGCGACGCGGGCGCCTTCGAGGGCCAAGGCCAAAGCTGTGGCGCGGCCGATTCCGCCGCCGCCGCCGCTGACAATCGCTGCTTTGTTTCTGAGTTTCATCGCGCTTGCTCCTTCATCAGTGCTGCGTAACGAGTGCCGCAGGTTCAAATATTTCTTTTTGAGGACTCCCATCTCGTTGCTCAGTCCTTCTATCTTGCTGGATCTTTTCGAGACGGCGCAACGCGAGCAGCGCCGCGCCCAAAGCTCCGACGAGTTCGGGCTCTTCGCTGACATTGATCTTTCTTTTGAGTGTCTCCTCCAGTGCCTTGACCATGCCTTTTTGCCGCGCCACGCCGCCGACGAAGGTGACCTCGTCCTCCATGCCCGAGCGCTTGAGCAATGCTAAGGCGCGGGAAGCGAGCGAGTTGTGCACGCCGCGGAGAATATTTTCAATTGTCTCTCCGTTTGAGACGTGATTGATAATCTCCGATTCGGCCAACACCGCGCAGACGCTGCTTATCGTCTGCGGCTTATTAGCTTGAATGGAGAGATCGCCGACCTGATCGATATTGACCTCGAGATATTTGCAGGCGCGCTCGATGAATCCGCCGGCGCCCGCCGCGCACTTATCGTTGGTGCGGAACTCGCGCACCTTGCCGGTGTCGCTGACCCGCATCGCCCGCGTGCTTTGCGCGCCGATGTCGAGCACGCAGCGGGTCTTGGGAAAGAGAAACACCGAGCCCCGTCCGACGCAGGTGATATCGGTGATCTGCACGTCGCGGAAAGGAACGTTGTAGCGGCCGAAACCGGTGGTGGCGATGTAGTTTATTTCCTTCTCCGTGATGCCGGCTCTTTGGATAGCTAGGTTCAGCACTTCCCTGGCAACCGCGGCGAAATCCGGACGGGTTTTTACCGCGGCCTTGCCGCAAATGCGCTTTTCCCCGTCCATGATCACCGCCTTGGTCGATTTGGCGCCCATGTCGATGCCAGCGACAAAAGTCATCATGCCTCCCTATCCAAGTTTCGGGTTTTCAATCCCGGGGTTCGGAGTTGAACTCGAAACACGAGACTCGAAACTCGCAACTCCCTTGGCAGCGCGTTCCAGGGCGAAGATGCTCGCGCCGAGGGCGCCGACGAAGTGGGAATCCGGACTGACGTTGAGTTTCATGCCGAGTTTTTCCTCGAGCGCGCGCACCATGCCGATGTTGAGTGACACGCCGCCGGTGAAAGTCACTTCCGGTTCAATGCCGACACGCCGCACCAGTGAAATGGTCCGCGCGGCGATGGCGCTGTGTACGCCGCCGAGGATGTCTTCGGTCTTTTTGCCTTGGGCCAGGTACGACATGATGTCAGACTCGACGAACACCGTGCACACGGTGGTGAGCCGCACCGGATTTTTCGCCTTGAGCGAGATCTCGCCGATATCGTCCAGGCGCATGCCCAGAGCGTCGGCGGCACTGCCAAGAAACCTTCCCGTGCCCGCGGCGCATTTATCATTCATGACGAAGTCTTTCACGTCGCCGTCGATGCCGATCTTAATTCCCTTGGCATCCTGGCCGCCCATGTCGATCACCGTGCGGGTGTTGGGAAAGAGGTAACTTGCGCCGCGCGCATGGCAGCTGATTTCGGTGATCTGCGCGTCGCCGAAGGTCACTTTGTATCGGCCGTAACCGGTGCCGACCACGTAGGCGACCTCTTCACGCTTAACCCCGGATGCTTGCAACGCTTCGACGAAGCATCGTTCCGCGGCCCGGGTGACGTAGGCGCCGGTGTCGGTCAAGGCTCTGGCAATAATCTCAAACTTGTCGTTGAGGATAATCCCTTTGGTCTGCGTCGAGCCAACGTCGATGCCGGCGGCGTAAATCATACTGCGCCTCCTGCTTCCGCTCCGGCACGGACCATTTTTTTGTGTTCCAACGATTCGAAGAAGGCGTCGATGCGGTTTTTGAGCTGGGCTTCAGAAAAATATCGCGGATCTTCGAGATCGGATTCGATCAACAGAGTGGGAACGTTGAGCTCTTTGGTGAAATATTCGCGCATGTCACCCTGTCCCGCGGAAAAGAGACGGCAGCTTTTCACCGAATGAATCACCAAAGCGTCGGCGTGCCACTCTTCGACATAGCGGCGAATCTGCTGGTAGCGCTGCAGGAAGTTGCGGTTGGTGACGTTCCATTGAAGCATGTGGTCGGCAATGGATTCCAGCGGGTGGTTGGCATCATGCCGGAAACCAAATTCCCACAAGCCGCCGACCGTAGAGTACGTCGAGGCCACCGCCACGGCGCCCCATTTGGAAAACATATCTCTAAATGTTCGCAAATAGGGCCAGGGCGGCGGTCCTTCGATGATAAAACGGAAGCGCTCCTCAGGCAGCGGTCCGGCTCCCATCTGCACTTTTTCTTCCATCTCTTTAAGCGCGGTTTCGAAAAATCTCACGCCCTCTTCGGTTCCCCTCAGACAGTAGAGCGGCGCCATCATGGTCACCGAGTCGAAGTAGGCGTCGAAGGGCGAAGGGATATTCTTGGTTAGCCCCTTGATGCGTGACCACATCTCTTCAGTCTCGCTCGAGCGGCTGACGATTTGTTTCAGCCGAGCGTAGTCGAGCTTCTTTCCCGTCAGCCTTTCGCAGATCTCGATCACCTCTTCGAGTTGGCGAACGACGTAAGTAATGTCCTCCGGGCTCGGCTGGCCGGAAGGGTCGCGCAAGAAAGGAATGTCGAGGTTGTACAGTTGCCCGTCGCAGTACTCGGCGAGGTGCTCGAACCATTGCAGGTAGACATTGCAGCCCACATAGTTACAGAGAATCAGCGATGGCAGCGGAATGGTCGCGAAGGGAGTTTTGCGGTCGCCGAGAAACAGGCCGACATCGGCTTTCACATAAGCGCAATTATCCATCGAGTAGCCCAACTCCTCGGCCTTTTGAATAAAGGGGAGGGCGCTTTTCTTGACCGCCAGTTGCAGGGCGTCAATTTCTGGATAGACCGGGATCAGATCGAAAGCCTGGATCAGCTCCACCGGGTTGCCGCTGATCAGCATGTAGACGGCTTTGCCCTCGCCCTTTTCCGCCGCCCGGGTGACGCGCTCGAAGTAACGCCCCATCAGGTCTTTTTGCAGGAGATGCATCTGACCCTGATACTGAGTTTTTTCGGCTACGGCTGTTTCCGCCATAAAGTTCTCCTAATCGAACAGCATTGACTCGACAAAGGTCTCGACCTCGGTGCGCGCCTTATCGAAGATCCACATCTTTTCTTCAAACTCGAGGCATAGATGCGGGATGCCTTCTTTCTCCAGCGCTCGTTTATAGAGGGCGTAGTCGAACAGCGCTGGCTCGCAGAATTTGGCTGCCAGGATCAACACAGCGGCGGCGCCGGTTTCCTTAAATTTGTCGATCAGATGTTTGGATTTGGGCTCGCGCGTGTCGTGTTTCACGCCGGAATAAACGCTCTGATTGAGGTAAGCGTTGGCGAGGTTACGCATAGGATCGCCGGCAGTGGCAATATCTTCAGGAAACCAGCGCCAACCGACAAGAAAATCGTCGTCCAGAATATAGCAACCGGCGGCTTCGAGTCCGTCGAGCAATTCGATAGGCGGCTGTTCGCAAAAAGAGCCCTCTAAGACCACGCGAATTCGGTCCTTAGGCTTTTCGTTGCGCCGACGCAGTTGAGGAATCGCCTCCTCGAGGATCGCGATGTGTTCCTCCGGCGGCAGTAACGTGCCGATGCGCGTCAGGACGTAACACTCGACGGTTGAAAGATTCTGAGGCGTCTCTCTCCGGATGGCGTAGAGTTCTCGGATCAAACGCCGCTGGGTATTGTAAAGCGCGATGCTTTGTCGCAGCGCCTCGTCGGTGATTTTCTTGCCGGACAGTTGCTCATAGCAGGCGCTAAGCCTCTTATACTCGGCAACCAGGTAATCGATCGTGTGTGGTGAAGTCATGTTCTGCGGAAAGTGAATGTACTCCACCATGAGACCGGGAAAATTCCGCTTGAAGACGCTGCCGAGATTGCGCGCCGGGTCGCAGATCGAGTGGAAGACGATACCGTCGAGAAACTTAAGTCTGTCGGTTAGACCCAATTCCAGCGTGCTCTTGACGATGGAACAGATGAACGACTGAAAACGTGAGTCTGCGTGGGCGATCTCCAGTCGGTTGCCGGCGCCGATGACCCCGACAGGCAGCATTCCCGCAGCGTGGATAAGTTCAAATGGGGTATAGACGGGATAGCATCCGACAAGCTTTTTATCGGGATGCATTTTTTTCCAATCTGCGGCGAGTTCGAGAGGGTAGGTCTCGAGGGGTTCGCGATAGCGAGAAACAAGATTCTCGACAGTTGTCATTGGCTACCTCTTTACTCGGCGTTTACAAGGACTACCGCAATACGGATGCCACCAGGATTTGAGAACGGTTGCTCTGGATTTTGGATCGAATCTTCGCAACCATCGGAAAGCTACTCCGGATAATTCTCAATTCTCAGAATGTGGATGGCCACTCCCCTCGTTGCACACCATGGCATTTGCCTTGCTCTGTTGGTTGATAGTTTGTGGCCGAGATCGTTGCCAACGGAGGAGAACTGTCATGGCTCGAGCAGTGCGATCCAGATCGATTGAAATCATCGCCGGTCAACGGGCAGAAGACGCCATGTGGGGGATACCCGAGTCGCCGGAGTTCTCCTCGGTCCAGCGCCTCATGAACGAATTCCAATCCCATGCAGCTCATGAAGAGCGGTGGCTCTCGAGCTATCAAGAGATCGCGAAAGAAACGAGCGATCCTCAGATCCGGTTTCTTCTCGGTCTCATCGTCGCGGATGAAGAGAGGCATCATGAGCTCACGGCGCGGATGATTTCGAAGCTCAAGGATGAGTTGGCTTGGACTCGGTCGGCAGGCATCGCCCGTAGAGCGGGTGAGAGCGGGGCAAAGGCCAAGCGCTTGCTTGCCTCCGTCGAGAACTTTCTTGATGCGGAGCGCAAGGGGATCAAGGAGTATGAACGGCTGAAAAAAGAGAGCCGGGGGCTCTATCGCGGTGTGTTTGCGCTCCTCTATGCGACAATGGTTCATGATTCGCTCAAGCACATAGACATTCTTGTGTTTCTCCGACAGAAATTAAGGGAAGGCCGGCATTCGCCGCGAAAGCGCATTCCACGAGCGGCGAAAGACTCCTGCTGAATCGCCGCCAACCCACGCTTAGGATTGAGCTAGGATCTCCCTTTCGATGAGATCGGCCAGCGGCTCGATACTATTGGGCGTAAACATCGGCACTGCGTCTTGCCGCGCGTTGGGTGTCACGATCGCTAGAAGATGGCTGTCCATCTCGCAGAGCGGCTTATCGGTTTGCTCGGATAACACCTCGATTTTGGCTCGCGGTTCCTCGTGAAACCCCTCGACCAGGACGATGTCCGCTGCTCCTAACACAGACAGGATCTGATCCAAACAAAGCGAACTCTCGCTGTCGCGGAATGTGGCGATATCGGTGTGCGTCGCCAATGCGACGCTTGCCGCCCCGGCTTGGCGGTGCCGCCACGTGTCAGTACCTGCGGTATCGACCGAGACAGGAAAGTCTGAGTGATGATGCTTCACGGTACCCACCCGATAACCGCGGTTCGATAGTTCGGGAATGAGCTTCTCAATCAGGGTTGTTTTACCGACTTTCTTGTAGCCGACGATCAGCAAGACTTTAGGGGTCGTTTCGGCCTTGCTATTCGGCAGGAGTCCGCCTTGGGCGCAAGGGATACACAGAGTCCGGCCACGCCGCCGCACTTCGCGGTGATAATTGACGCCCTCACCACATTCCGCGCATTGCACCCGCTCGCCCCGATAGCCAGGCATCTCCTGGGCAGGAACTCGGAGCGACACGGGCGTCACGGAGAAAAGCGAGTCTTCGGGCATGATGCGATAGGCTTGCTTTTGGCCCTCGCGGGGATTGGCGCGATCTTGGACATAGCGTGGCGCGAGGGCGCGCGCGTCGTCTTTCGCCAAAACTCGGACCGCTTGCTGCGTTTCGGTATTCACGAAGGTCGCCGCCATCTTGCCATAATCGAGAAATTTTAGGGTTCGTTTTCCCAGAGAACAGCCCGTAACCGCTTGAACCGCATCGGTCGCACAGCGATCGATCTCGACATAGACCACGAGCTTTTTGCATCCCTTGGGCTCGTCGATACCGACTTCGCGGCAGCCCACCATGGCCATGCGCACGCCCAGTACTTGCCCCGCGCAGTGGTGATTGTGAAGATTCGACGATTCCTTGAAAAGTTCCTCGAAACTACGCATGGCTTGATCGCTCCGTCGATTGCAATAATTTTTTGATGGCCGTGAGCTGATTGGCTAGGTGTTTTAGAACCGTGCTCTCGGCGAGATCTGGATTGCGCTTGAGAAAGGCATCGAGGATCTGATTGTGTTCGCGCATCGAATAATCCGTCCGTTGCGGCAGTTGCAGTGCCAGCAGACGAGTCTTGCGTATTTCCCGACGCATTTCGCTAATCAGCTGATAGAGCCGGTCGTTTCTGCTCATCTGAGCTATGAAGCGATGAAACTGTCGGTTCGCTTCAAAGTATTGCTCCAGATTTTTTTCGCGATAGGCCAGCTTGAGCAACTGGTGCAAGTCGCTTAGTCGAGAAATCTCTTCGGCGCTGCCTCTCTCGACGGCTAGTCGTGCGGCTAATCCTTCGAGCGCGCCAGCGATCGAATAATAATCCTCCGCGTCTTCAAGAGTCGGTTTGCTCACCATGAATTGGCCATGGGAGACGGCCATTATGTAGCCCTCTGCTTCAAGGCGTCGCAGAGCGTCGCGGAGCGGAACCCGGCCAACCTTGAGCGATCCGGTGAGTTGATCTTCGGTCAGACGCTCGCCGGGCGCAATCTTGCCGGCGACGATCGCGCCGCGAAGCTCTTCGGCAATCAGTTTGGTAATTGAACGAAACTGTTTCTCAGATCGGGATGTTATTTTCTTGGCCATAGGCTGAATGTGTTCAGTCGGGGTGTTGCGGTCGTTCCGAATGCCGGCCAGCCCTGTGCAATAATTTCTGCATGGCTGCACGAACCTTTTGCAAGTGATTCTTCACGGTGAAATAGTAAATCCCTGCGACTTGATGCAGGTAAACCTCACGCCCAATCTTTAAGTGGCTGATGTCTTCACCTTGCGCCATGATCCGCGATCCTTTCCGGTCGCGGATCAGCGCGAGAGCCAACGGCGGCAAGAAGCCGTCCGGAGTCGTGTAAAGAATCGTAAAGGTCTCGATCACGCCCTCGCTTTCAATAGGCGCATGGGAGTGTTTCTTCTCGTCCGGCGCCAGCCCAAAGTGGCGGTTCGCCGGCGGTATCGAAGTAGTGAGGGGCGGCGTGACCTCCTTCGAGCGTTCGAGGATGGTGACGAAGTTATTGGAAGCGAGCCCGCCGATGCTCTGCGCCAGAACTCGACGGGGTGCGCGCCTAAGCTTCGCCGTGGACTCTCCTCGCAACATATGCATGATCTCGACGATCTGAGCCACACCGCTAGCGCCCACTGGATGGCCGCGCGATTTGAGCCCGCCGGACGCGTTGATCGGCAGATTCCCATCTGCTGCTGTCCGTCCGGATGCGGCAGCTTGCGCTCCTTTACCTGGCGGAAAGAAGCCGAGATCTTCCGTGCCGATGATTTCAAAAGGTGTGAAGGCATCGTGAACCTCTGCGCAATCGATTTCCCGAGGTGAGATGCCGGCCATCCGATAGGCTCTCTTGGCGGCGATTTGGGTCGCGGGGAAACAAGTGAAGGTTTCTCGCTCGCACAAACTTACGGGGCCGGTACCCTGGCCAATTCCAGACACCGCGGCATCGGTTCGCTCGCCGGTGAGAATAATCGCGGCGGCGCCGTCGGTCATAGGCGCGCAGTCGTAAAGTCGTAACGGAGTCGCGACGAATTTACTGGCAAAGTATTTTTCTTTGGTGATGGGTTGGCGAAACTGCGCGTAGGGATTGTGCGCGCCATTGGCATGGTTTTTCATTGCAACTGCGCATAGAACTCGCTCCAGAGTAGATTCTGAAAGATGGTATTTTCTGCGGTAACTCGCGGTTACCATGGCCGCGAGCGCCGGCATAGTCGCGCCGCAATTGCGCTCTTGGGCGTCGATTACTTCGGCGAGGATTTTTGTGCTCGCGCTGGTGGTCAAATGGGTCATCTTTTCGCCGCCGACCACCAGCACATGACGGTAATAGCCGGACGCGACGCCTTGGAACGCGACATGAACCGCCGCCGCGCCAGCCGAAGATGCCGTTTCCACTCTCACCGCCGGGATTCCCCTGAGTCCGAGCACTTCGGCGACATGTGAAGCGATATTACCGTCGCCGGTATATTCTTCGGGATTCATCACCGCAATGTAAATCGCATCGAGATCTTGGATCTTCGATACCGTTAGCGCACTCACTGCGGCATCGCGCATGATCTCGACCAGCGTGTTTGAGCTCTTGCCGAATTGGGTCATGCCGACGCCGGCGATGTGGACGGGAATCATGTACTTAATGGGCTCAAGCTAATCATTAGTTCATGTGCCCGCTCGCGCTGCCGAGGGCGTCCACCCGGGTAGAAGTCTCAAGGCCGCCATCGACATTTGACGCCCGCGGTAAAGATCAGCGCATTGCATGCACAGGCCAAGAGATAGCGCCCAATTTGGAAAATCTTCTTTGATGGCCGCTAGAATATCCGCGCCGAGATTGTTCGGCTCCGCTTCGAACGCGTGTGTCGGAAACTTACAGAGCGGGCAGTGAGTACCGGGCGCGGCATGCCGCTGCAAACTGTCAGTAGCTTGGCGCGGATCGAAGGCAAAACGGGCGAGATCGGTGTGTTTGGGCTGCTCGCTGTCAAAAAACCTGGAGAAGAATTCATCGAGTCTATCTTGCAGCATGGGAAAGGCATGGACGAAGTCGCTGAACTGTTGCTCGCGAACCGATGCATCACACCAACCGCGCCGCAACATCCGGCCGTTGATCGTCACATCCCACAACACCCGGTAGCGATTGGTGATTAAAGTGTCGTAGGTCGGCCCGCCTTCTGCTTTCGGCAACGTCGGTTCGTAACCGAACGCGGGATCGAGCATGTCGGCGATATGGAACAATTCATGACGCAAGAAGGTCTCAAGACCCGCCGAATTGAGCAACGATTCGGGACGCAAGAGGATCCGCAGTGTGTGCTCTGGCGGATTTTCCAGCCGCGTGTCTTGGGCAACGAAAAGCTCGGCGCTTTCTTCTTTAACCGCAATGGCGCAAACGATAAAACAGTTGCCAACTTGCGCAGTGATAAGGGGTTGTTCGCGCAGGGCAGCTTCAACGCCATTGCCTAATCCGAGCCGATTGAACCAGGTGCGGTTTAGATCAAGGAATTGCCTTTCGCGGTGATCCGGGTCGGGCACTTCGTAAATTCGCCTGCGCTGCTCGTCGAGTTCTTTGCGAACGAAACTGTCCCGCTGGACATGGAAGACGGCTTCTTCGACCAGGCGCGGGTCGTAATGGATCGCCATACCTTGGTTCATACCGAATCGCTCCCGTCAGGCACACATGCGCCGGGCATGGCGCTGCACTCGACGCCGCTGCCGCAAGCCATCGGCACGCGGCTGTCGTCTGCCGGCCGCAGTCCGAGGTTTGCCGCTCCACAAGCGACCTGCAGTCGGGCGCACTCTGCCGTCACGAAGCGCAGACAAAGTCCCGCGAACACGTCATAAAAACCTGACGGATCCTCCCGATCGAGCTTGGCTGCGAAGGTGGGGAGGAAGCGCGCGAGGTGGTCGCGCAGAAATAGTTTTTCCGCCTTGCGAGTTTCCGCAAGCATTTCACGGTTGTCATTTTCCAGGGCGTAGACTTCTTTGAGGGTGAGAAACATGAGAAATTCGCATTCGCAGCTGACGTGGTCGGCGCGCTCCCGTTGGCCCTGTTTCAAGGTGAGACCGAATGCATGATAGAAGCCCATCAGGTCGCCCAACTCTTGCGGCTGTTGAAACAACGCTTCGTTGCCGTATTCGGTTTCATAAGGTGGGACAGGGCCGCTTGCGGTGTGGCCGAACAATACACGATATCGTGTCGATAGGGCAGTGGTAGTGTCGGCATCGGGGTTGGGAAAAGCCTCGATCAAGGAAATGAGATCCGGTTGCCGGGACGGATAAAGCATCGCGACTGCGCTGGTCAGCGAAGATTTACTTTCAACCGTAAGCAAGCGAGCAAGGTTTTCTTCTGCGGGAAGTTGAAAACCGATTGCCAACGCGCTGTAGAGCGCGGCGCGGCAGTACGAGCGGTCGATCTCGGTAATTTCTTGATTCGCTCTTTTTGTATCCATTCGCTACCTCGCGGGCTTAATGTTCAACTCGTTTCAATACGTTCCTCCGCCGCCCGCCTGTGCGTGTCCGCACGCAGACAGGCGACGCGGGGGAAAGAGGTGGGGGGACGTCATGCTAATGTTCATATCGAATTCGCATGTTTGTTAGGCCGCACGTGCACCGGTTCTTCGACCTGGGTGCGGAAAATTTCCTTACCATCTTGCCCGTATGCAATCACGGTGTCGTTATACAGGGTGACTTTTTTGCCGCGCAGCGTGGCCTCGTAAATTTTCGGGCCTTCTTTGATCTCGTAGCGAAAGATGATCCGGTTCGAGCGGCGGAAGAGCTGCAAGACCGCCAACAACTCGCGATCAGGATAGCTGTAGCGATCGATGGCATCGTCGATGCCGGGGCCGAACATCTGCTTCAGATAATCCCGCGGCACCCAGCGCGGCGGAATGTAGTAACCGTTGGGTTCGGTGCCGAACTGCGGATAGAGCGGCAGCGCAACCTTGGCGACGTGCACCATGTAGTAGAGCGGGTTGTACCGATCCTCCGCCCAGGTGCCGTCGTTGTTCATCTTGACCAGCCCCTGCATGCGGATTTGGCCGATGCAGGCGGCCATGCAGCGGGTTTCCATCGGCTGGCCGTCGCTCTCGGGATCTTTGCCTTCGACGCGCGGGTAGCAGGCGACGCACTTTTCTGACACCCGGGTATTGCCGCGATACATTGTCTTCTTATACGGGCACGCTTCGACACACTTACGGTAACCGCGGCACTCTTTCTGGTCGATCAAGACGATGCCGTCTTCCGGGCGCTTGTAGATCGCTTTGCGCGGGCAGGCGGCGAGACAGGCTGGGTAGCTGCAATGATTGCAGATGCGCGCCAGATAAAAAAACCAAGTTTTGTGTTCCGGCAGCGCCGCGCCTTCTTTGTCGAGTTCATTGCGCACGCCTTTTTTTCCCACGGGATTGTCTTCGAAAATGTTCGGCGAATTCCATTCCTCGTCCGTCGGGAGATAGCCCAGCACGCGGGCGCTGTCCGGCGTCAGCATGTTTTGCGCTTCGAAAATCGTCTTGCCGTCGAACTGGCCGTAAGGTTTATTCTTGTCGTCCGAAGGCTTGCCGGACCATTGCTGGTTGCCGGGATTGGCTTTCTCCAGCAGGTCGAGAATCTTTGCGTCCCAGAACTGCGGGTAACCGCCGTAGGGCTTGGTCTCGACGTTGGCCCACCACATATGCTCTTGGCCCTTGCTGAACGTCCAGGTTGACTTGCACGCCATCGTGCAGCTCTGGCAGGCGATACAGCGGTTGATATTAAAGACGAAGGCGAATTGGCGGCGTGGGAATGCCTGCGGGTAGGGGTAATCCATCTCCCGGCCGATCTGCCAATTGTGAACCTTAGTCATCGTCTCGCTCCTCTCGTCGCGAAGGTTCAAACCGTTCAAGCCGTTCAATCGCTTCGCTCCGTTCAAACCGTTTCAGAGGTTCGGACCTCCGATTCCCTTCCTCCCCCGCGACGCGGGGGAGGATTGAGGAGGGGGTTTGATCGGTTTGAACTGTTTGAACGTCTTGAACTGTTATTCTGATGGTGCCCCAGACGTTCAGGCATTCGTCGATAATCGAGAGCGTCTCGTTCTCACCGAGGGCTCGATACGCTCCGTGAGCGCCGCCGTAGAAAGGATTTTTAAAGAGCCAAAGCAACTGCTCGCGGGTATAGCCGAGACGGGCGAATTCTTCGGCGAATACATAGGCCATGTCACGGGTTGCTTCAGCATCAGCCGGCAACAGGACGCCGACGAGCATGTTCGGATCGGTAGGGTCGGGGTCTTTAAAAGGCATCGCTCTCGCTCCTATCGTCGCTCGCGTTCAAGGTTCAAGGGTTCAATGTTCAACGTTTTCGGATCTTCGACATTGAACCTTGAACTTTGAACGTTGAATGGGTTTTCACTCCTTCACCTTCGTCAAATCTCCCGCCAGATAACGCTTCATCAACTCGCTCTCATTGTCCGGCGAGTAGCCGGTCGTCGCCGGTTTCCAGATGCCTTTGCCGCCCATGCCGCCGTCTTCCGCTTTGGTGACGCGGACGAGGGTTTCCTTGGGGACGGTGTTGACCGCGTGATTGTCAGCCTCGCCGCCGAAAATGAAGCTCATGAAGACCTTGGACTTGTGAAACAGCGTATCGGTTTGATGCATCGGCATATGCCAGTTGCGCGTGATCGACTGCTGCGAACCGTAGCGCAAATTGGCTTGGTAACCGGTGTTCGCCGACAGAGCGCGGCCATCGGGCCGGGTTTCGTGCGCCTTGACGCTTTTCTCCGTGGCGATAAAGGGCGCATGCTTCATCATGACGATGTTGTACGGATAGGCGCGGTTATAGGTGACGCGCAGCATGAGGCGCGACACACGATAGAACGGATCGTCGGGCTTGGCGCCGAGATACGGCCGGTCGGCGGGATTCGCGTCCACGTAAACGTAGTCACCGTCGTTGATTTTAAGATCGCGAGCCGCCTGCGGGTTTATGTGCAGTTGATGTTCGCCGACACAGGGTGCTCGTTTATCCAATCGGTACGGGTCGCCAAAGTTAGAGTCCATCAGCATGTGCCAGTCGACGTTGGACCAGCTGCTATGCACCCGGTGGCGCGTCTTTGGCGTCAAGCAGTAGAACTGGAAGCCCTTTTCCCAGAGAAAGTTCTTGCTCTGCTTCACCTTGCTCCAGGGCATCTTGATGTTGCGGATGGTGCGCTCGTCCCAGTGCTCGGCGTTGGCGGGAATGCCGTAGTCCTCCGGCCGCACCAGCGGATTGGAGCTGACGATCACATTGGGCAGATACGGCGTCGCTTCCGGTCCTTCGCGATGCACGATGAAATTTTCGCCGTACTCGATGGCCTCGGGCACGTCGGCATAAGCATGCAATCGTCCGGTGTCCGTATGGAACGGTTCGCTGTCATGCACCTGTTCATAGAAGGGAATGCGCGGATAGGTGCGGAAGTTTAGCAAACAACCACCTGGAGGGCCGTATTTACCGGCCATGATATCGGTGAGCTTGTAACCGGCCGTCGTCGTACAGGTATCGAGCAAGCGCTGGATGTAAATGCCCCGTTTGTCGGCGGCGGCAAAGGCAAAGTAATCGCGGAATCGTTTCTCGCCGGTGACGTTGGCGAGCGCATTGGCGATGCCGGCGATGATGTCGAGGTCATCTTTGCTGTCGAAGACCGGCGGAATACCGCCTTTCCAAATTTGCAGGAAAGGATTCGAGCAGCTCGCGGTAATTTCCAATCCTTCGAATTCGAGCCACGAGTTGGCGGGCAGCGCGAGGTCGGCATACTCGATGGAAGCGGTCATCTGAATGTCCATCGAAACGATCATTTCGACATTCGGGTTGACGTTCTTGATCATGCCGTAGGCCCACTTGGCATTGTTGATCAAGTTGACGTTGTTGAAGATCAAAGCTTTGGTGGGTGTGGGCATGTGCGTCTTGCCCGTGAAGTTCTTGCGGCCAAACTTGGGCGTATTCACGATCAAAGCGAGATCGCCATGGTTCCAGTAGGCAGGTTCCTCGTCTTTGGTGTACGCGTGGGCGTGAATTTCTTTGCCGTGGGCATTGGGATTTAGATTAATTTCGAATGGGTCTTCGGCCACCCAGCCCTTGAAACCGGGTCCGGACCAGGGCGATCCCTGGAACAGAGCGGCTTTGTAGTTGCCGGCCCAGGTATGGCAGCCGGCGCCGGGCTTGCCGATATTCCCTGTCAGCATCAGCGGTAAGTATGACGCGCGGTTCATTTCCGTGGCGTGGAACCAGTGGTTGATGCCCTCGCCTTGATGAATCGCCACCGGTTTCATCGTCGCGATATCTTGCGCGAGCTGCTCGATCATCGCTTTCGGCGCCTGGGTAATCTCGGCTACCGTATCGAGGTCGTAGTCCTTCAGATGGGTTTGATAAAGCGTCCAAAGCGTCGCGACTTCGACTTCTTTGCCGTCGGTGAGTTTGACCTTGAAAGTGCCGGTGAGCGCAGGGTCCAAGCCTTTTTTTGCCATAACCTCGCCCACATCATCGCGCGTGATTGCCACCGGGCCGTTCTTCTTCCCATCCCAAATCACGAAGTCACCGAGTTGCGCGTGCTGCTCGGCGGTTAGACCTTGAACTCTCATCGACGGGCCGTCGGCGGAGAGCGGGGATTTGTAGCTGGCAAAAATTTCGTGGGCGCGTAGCCGCTTTAAATTATCCGTGCGCACGAGCAGCGGGAAGTCGGTGAAGCGCTTGATGAAAGTTTCGTCGTACCATTTTTTGTCGATCATCAACTTAGTAACGCCGAGCCAAAGCGCGGCGTCGGTCTGCGGTCGAATCGGAATCCAGTAGTCGGCTTTGGTCGAAGGCGGGCCGTACTCCGGCGCGATCACGACAATCTTTGCGCCGCGCTCCATGCACTCGATAAACCAGTGCGAATCCGTGAGCTTGTTCTCGACGAGGTTTTTGCCGTCCATGATGATGAGCTTGGAAAAGCGCAGATCGTTGAAATCGCACTCCGAAGCCTGCAGGCCGTGCACCCACGGATGACCCGGCGCCTGATCGCCATGCCAGGTATAGTTCGAAAAATTACGCCCGGCGCGTGCCTTGTCGGGACCGACGCCGCGGATTTTCGCGTCGAGCAGCGCGAGCGAGTTGTTGAGGCGATACATGCCGTACTTGCCGATGACGCCGAGCAGTCCCATGCCGCCGCGCATTTTAATCGTGCGCGTGCCGGCGCCGCCCATCTCATCGACCATTTCGGGTTGATAGCCTTGAGCGAGGAGAAGTTTTTTCCCCGCCTCGCTGCTGTAGCGCGTGCTGATGGCGACCAGCGCTTTGGCGATCGAATCGAAAGCGTCCGGCCAGGAAATTTGCACAAACTCGTCTTGGCCGCGGGCGTCGAACAGGTATCTTGTTTTGTTCTCCGGCGTGAGTTCGGGAAAGCCGGCATCGGCCCAGGCCTTCCAACCTTTGCGCGCGATCGGATGGCGCAGCCGGTAGGGGCCATAGATGACGCGATGAAAAGTGTAGCCTTTGGCGCACTGGCGCGGATTCCAATTGACGGTCGCTTTATTGCCGTAGAGGTCGGCGTAGTTTTGGTAATCGTACGTGCTCCCCATGCGCGTCACGATGCCGTTGCGCACATAAGCGCGCACGCGGCAGGCATGGGTGTCGTTGGGCGAGCAGACCCAGTCAAAAGCGCTATCGTATTTGTACTGATCGCGGTAAATCTTTTCCCACTCTCGATTGACCGACCGGGCCAGGGGATTATCACCGGCGTCTGCAGGTCTGAAATAGTGCAGCGAACCGGCAGCGATGGCCGCTGCGCCGGTGCCCAGACCCATCCACTTGAGGAAGTCGCGGCGTGTTACGCTTGCCATCTGTTTTGCTTCATCGTCGTTCATGATCTCGCTCCATAAATTTTCGTTCAAGGTTCAATGTTCCAAGTTCTATGTCCGACCTTGAACGGTTGAACCTTGAACTATTGAACTCCATTACTTCGCGATCTTTAGCTCCTGCCAAATCGTCACCGATTTCTTGCCGTCGCGATCGCCGGCGCTGCCGTTCCAGACGGCGAAGGCCACCGGCACCGTAGTGCCGGGCTTCAGCGCCGCTGAACCAGCGCCCGTGGATGCCAGGCTACGGCGGAACATGACGCGGTACGATCCTTCGCCATAGACTCCTTTGGCATCGACTTTTTGATCGATGCGGGGCCGCGCGCGCAGGGTTCCGAAGCCCTGCGCCGTCAGATCTTCCGTCGGGCTTTTTCGCTGCGGATCGGAGACGATGTTTCCCGCGCCCCAGCCGGTGACAAAGGTCTTATCCGACTCCAGGGTGAGAGCGCTGCGCACCGGCTGCTCCAACGGCGAGCGCGTCAGGTTGGGATAGGAGTCGATGCCGATATTGGGATAAATCTTTTCCAACTCCTGAAAAGCCGGCTCAAGGTCGGCCTGCCGTTCCGATTTCCACATCCAGATATTGATCGGTGCGCCGGCTGCGCCCATGGCGAAAAAGGGCGGGGTCGGCGTGAGCGAAAATTGCACCGCTGCGGCGTCGCGGAAATCCTGCGGCCGTATCGCCGTGTGGTCGTTGGTCTCGTCCTGCCACACCATCAATAGCGCGACTTCCTTGCCGTCGTGCACGGCGCGCACCGTTACTTCTTCCGGCCGCTCGCTGCGCCACCAAAGCGGCATCAGATGAAGGTTGACCGGCGCGGCGTCACGCCAGGTGCCGGAGTCGGGATGCGTTGGTAAGCTTTTGACCCGCGTTGCGTGGATGACAAACTTTTTCATCTCGACGCGCGCGCGTTGCGTGTCGCTGGAAAGAGAACGCACGTAATTGACCAAATGCCATGCGTCGGCGCCGTAAGCCCAATCGCTCATCGGCATCGGACTTCCCGGAATGCCCGCGACGATATGGCGGTAGAGGGCGATCGGATTAGCGCTGCCTTTGAAAATGCCCGCGGTTAGATCACGCGGTCGGGTAGGAAATCCCTCGTCGTCTTTTTGCTCTTGGGCGCCGTCGCCTCTTGCCGTCGCGCCGTGGCATGAGGCGCAGGCATCCTTATATAGCTCCAGGGCGCGTGCTCTTGCCGCCGCATCAAAAGGAACAGGCTTGGGAACTTCTATAATACCCTCACCGCCGCTCCCGTCAGCTGCCGGCATTTTCTGAGCTTTGATCTCAAGCGGCTTTTCGGCGAGGGATTTAATGTAGTACACCAGGCCCCATCGTTGCTCTGTCGCTAGATGTTCCCAGGACGGCATCGCCGAGCCGGGCATGCCGCGTGAAATCGTGTCGAAGAGATCCTGGTCGGTGGGCACGCGATCCCAGGTGGAAACTAGCCGATACCTAGCCGCGACGAAATCTCGTGGTTTGGGATAAAGCAGATAGGCAGCCTCACCGTCACCGCGACCGCCGATGCCATGGCAAGCCGCGCATTGTTGGGCGTAGATTTGTTTTCCTGACGCAACCAGCGCTGGTGTAGATGGCGGCGGCTTAATCTCCGCGGTCTTGCTGACGACGGTAATCAGCAGAACTACAAAGCCCAGAACCGCAGGGAGAAGAAAGCGCTTCATCACATGGCCTCCCGATACTCAGTGAAGATTCCGTGAGCACTCGATATTGCGCGCGGCGCCGAGGCGCCTGGGCGCCGATGATCCGTCCACTTTCTTTGCGAGCCCCCGATATCGAGCTCGTGTCGTCGCCGGCTCTCGCAGTCACGATCTTGCGAGTTATCTAAGGATTCGATTTCAGACTTCAATGGTATGATTGCGCCTTGTCACCGCAAAAAAATCCCAAGCGACCACGGTGTGAATCATCGATAAGGTCCTGCGCGTAAATAGTTGCCGGGTTTTCACATGAGCAAATAGAAGGCCATGAGACTTCTTTCTGAAAATCGTTAGGTCCGATAGAGAATTTTTCCGATTTTTGAGAAGCGGTCGAGCTAGTTTTAGCAGTGATGGGAATCCACACGCCGTCCACTGGCGCGAAATGGCCTTAAGTTTCGCGTCGAAGAGCTGCTCGTCGATCGGAGAGATTACGCCCACCCCGTTCGATCGATGGAAAAACCGAGAGAGCGCGATGGCGCAGCTGGTTGACCGCGCGCGTAAAACACATGTAACAATACGGAAAAATCATCTTACTGGAGAAAGAGGAGGTGCTATGGCCCGGCTTCCGAAGGCGTATGAGAATTTCAAAAGATCGTATCCGAAGATTTGGCAAGCTTATGATCGACTCGGAGGCGCGGTTCACGACGGCGGGCCTCTGGATAAGAAAAACCGCGAGTTGCTTAAGCTCGCAATGGCGATCGGAGCTCGACTGGAAGGTGCCGTGCATTCACACACCCGGAGGGCGCTCGAAGCGGGCGCCAGAGCCGAAGAGATCTACCATGTGGTTCTGCTTGGCGTCACTACATTGGGTTTTCCGCACACTGTGGCAGCGTTGACCTGGGTGGAAGACGATTTGAAAGACGGCAAACGCCTGGAGGCGAAAGGCGAGGATCAATAGATTGCTGTGATCATGCAGGGTTTCTATTTGGTCTCGGTATGGTTGCACATCATGGCGGCGGTCGTGTGGGTGGGCGGCACGATTTTTCTCGTCATCGTGCTCGTTCCTGCCATTCGTCGCGCGCAATTTGCCGGTGTCGCCTCAGCGCTGATTCGCTTCACGGCGCTTAGATTTTGCTGGCTCGGTTGGGTTTGTTTTTGCGTATTTGTTTTGACCGGCATTATGAACCTCGCCGCGCGCGGCATAGGTTGGCAAGAACTGCAGGAGCCTGTTTTTTGGCAAGGTCCTTTTGGACGCACGCTTGCTATAAAGCTGATACTCGTCGCCGCGATTCTGGCGATCAGTGGTTTTCACGATTTTTTTCTCGGGCCTCGGGCGGCTGCCGCGTGGGAATCCGATGCGGCTTCAGCCGAGACGCTCCGGCTTAGGCGGCAGGCGGTGCAGTTGGGCCGGCTCAATCTCATGCTGGCTCTGACCACGACCATCCTGGGCGTCATGCTGGTGCGCGGGCCGCCGTGGTAGACTTCCATAGATGCGATGAATGAACACTAATCCAAATCGCCGCTGGCTTCTTCTCATGCTACTGGCGGGAGTTTCGCTGCTAACCGGGCTCTGGGCGGGCCTGGCTCGAATGAGCTGGCTCCTGCCGATACCTAACAGCCAATTCGTGCTCGTCCACGGGCCGCTGATGGTGGTAGGGTTTCTCGGCACACTGATCGGTCTCGAAAGGGCCGTAGCCTTAAAGCGCTGGTGGGCGTACGGCATCCCGGTCTTGTCCGTCGCGAGCGCGCTATCGGCGCTGCTTGCGGCGACGCCCCAATTGGCCGCGTCACTGGCAGCCGTGGCCAGCATACTGATGGTTGCGGTGTTCGTCACGCTTTATCGCCAATATCCCTCCGAGCATTTCATCGTCATGGCGTTAAGCGGTCTTGGCTGGCTCGTCGGCAACGCGCTGTGGTTCATGGAGGAGGCGGGATTCGTCTTCGTACCCTGGTGGGTGGGATTTCTGGTGCTCATGATCGCCGGTGAGCGGCTGGAGCTTTCTCGTGTCAGGCGACCTTCGGCAACGGTGCGAACCATTTTCCAGCTTAGCCTAGGGATCGCGATAACGGGAATTGTTTATTCTCTGTTTGATTTCCACTTCGGTCTGCGCATCGCAGGCGCGGGCCTGCTCATGATCGCGCTGTGGCTGCTCCGTTACGATTTGGCTTGGCAATCCGCGCGCCAAGCGGGGCTGCCGCGCTTTATGGCGCTTTGCTTGATCGCCGGTTACGTTTGGTTAGCTGCCGGCGGACTTCTATGGATTGTCTTCGCCGCGTTTTTTAGCGCGGGACCGCGTTATGATGCGATGCTGCACGCAATTTTTTTGGGCTTCGTCTTCTCGATGATCTTTGCCCACGCGCCGATTATATTGCCGACAATTACCGGGTTACGACTGCCTTTTGGAGATCTCTTTTATCTGCATGCGGGTTTGTTGCACCTCTCGGTTCTGTTGCGCATCGCAGGTGATCTCGGTCCATGGCTGTCATTGCAGCGATGGGGCGGTTTGCTAAACGTGCTGGCCATCCTTCTGTTCTTGGCTAACAACATTCGCGCGGTCAGGAATGGAGTGAAGGCTGCTGCGCCTCCGCTGATGCCAATGACCTAAATCGTTTCCAGAATGCAAGAAATTCGGCCCGCTTATTTCTCAAATCGAGTAAAACGCGGTGCGCCTTCATCAATAAATCTATCTGCTCGCGCTGATTCTTTAGCAAGCGGCGTGGCACGAGACATGCTCAGGAACAGTATTGATGAATTTCAATCAACGGCCGTTCACCGTCATATGGGAGACTACTCGCGCCTGCGATCTTGCCTGCGTGCATTGCCGTGCCGAAGCGAATCCTCGAAGAAGCGCCGGAGAGCTCACGTTCAAGGAAGTGCAAACGCTTGTACAATGCATCAAAGCATTCGGCGCGCCGTATCCGCTATTTATTTTGACCGGCGGCGATCCGGCCAAGCGCTCCGATATTTTCGACATCATTGCCTATGCCCGCGAGCAAAGACTGCGTGTGGCAATGACGCCATCGGCAACGCCGCTGATTACCCGAGACGCAGTGAGGCGTTTTGCCGATGCCGGTCTGGTTCGCTTGGCTTTGAGTTTGGATGGAAAAGATCCGCTGGCCCACGATTGCTTTCGTGGTGTCGCGGGTTCATTTAACCGCACGCTGAATATCCTCGACTGGTGTCGGGAGTTGGGTCTCGAAACGCAGATTCATACGACTGTTACGCGTCATGTGCTGGATGATTTGCCGGCAATCGCTGAAATGATCGGCCAACGCGGCATCAAACTTTGGGCGCTTTTTATGTTGATTGCTGTCGGCAGGGCAGCTCGACCAGAGATCCGCCGGCTGAATCTCAACGCAGGTCAGTTC
>JBBDNJ010000134.1:0-5340 GCA_040877705.1 Binatia bacterium
CTGTTGCGGCGCCGTGCGTATCCGGCGCCGCTCCCTCGATCGTGCCATCATTTGCTGCCGGTTTAACCGCCCGGTCCGGCAAAACGTTGGTGACACTACCGGATTTCTTGAGCACGGCTAGGGCATCGGCGCCGACTTCCAATGCGATGCCCGGGATGACCTCATAACGACGAACGACTTTGTATTGAGTCCCTGACAGCTCGGTAAGCAGATCATTTTGTACTCCCTTGATGGCCTGCCGCTGCGCCGTGATGGCATTTTCCGTCAGCATCCCTTCCATTCTCCAAGGAACATCTAATCCAACGAGCACAAGTACCATCCCATCAGTCGCTGCCCGATCCAATATTTCATGTGGAATTTTGTCAGTTTGAGAAGAAGCGTTTGTGGGCCACGAAACAAATGCTGCAAAGACGAGAAAAAGGCATTTGAGTAAACTTTCCACACAGACGATCTTTGCATGTCCCATATTCAATCCCTCGATCAGTCGTGACTGATGCAACCGGGAAACGGCAATGAGCCGTCAAAAAGCAATCTTATTCTTACGAATCAGTATTCATTTGGCAATAGTTTACGACGGGTCCGGCATTTTCGCTGGAACCACTCGCGAGATCCGCGGCTCTAATGAGTTGTTGATATGGGCACGTCATCGGACCATCAGCCTGCCCTTGCCGCAGGCTCCCTTCGCGGGCGGGTGTTATTTACAAGCGCCAAAGATCACTGAAACGCACCGCCACAACCTGATCGAAAGGTACGGGACCGGACAAATGACCGACGGACTGTGCAAACCGGTTGAGTCCAGCGACGGCCTCTTCCGAAATGCGTGGATCGTAAAACGTGGCATCTCGTTCGACGATCCTGGCGATTAGATCCGCCGCATCCTTAGGAAACTTCCGCCGCCCAACTTCAGCGGCCAGGCTCGGTTCCGCCTTTAAAGCCCTCTGAGTTTTAACGATAGCCCGAACGGCGGCAGCGACAGCCTCCGGGCTATTTTGAATAAAGGAATCGGTAGTGGCCAGGCCGGCAAAGGTGAAGTGGCGGACCTCCGCCGGATCGTCGCCGCGCCGCACATCGACGAGAATCTTTCCCACTCCACGGGTTGCCGCCGTTTCAGCACCCATTGCGTTTGCCCAGAACCCATCGATTTGGTCTGCTTCCAGGGCCCGAGCGGCGAACACGCCGAAAGAAACATCGCGTGCGTTAGCGCCAGGTAATTCAACAATCTGCAAATCCTTGTAAGGATCGATTCCAGCGCCGATAAGCATCTGCCGCAGCGCCAAATCGGGTCCCTCCGCCGCCGTGATCCTTAGACCCTTAATCGCGTTCAGATCGCCACGTTTTGCCGGCAGATCTCTCCGGACAACCAGTAGCCAAGGCGTGCCCTGCGACAGAGCCACGGCAACTTTCACGCCTTTCCAATCGGGAAACTCAGTCAAGACATCATGCACCGAGCCGGCGACCATGGCATCGGCGTTGCCGTCACGCAGCGCCTTGGTTGCACCAAGCATGGCCACCAGTTCGATATGGACATCCAAACCCTCCGCTTTAAAAAACCCTAACTCAGCCGCGGCGAGAGCCGGAAAACAGGTATTGCTGACCAGATCGACTGCTGCGATGCGCATGGGTGGGTAATCTCCTGAGCATGAAAGTGAAATAGAACCCAGCCGGAGATTAGCATATCTCGACTAGTCTCTAATAGCCCGTACTTTGCCTAATCTAAACCAGCTTAGCTAACATTTGCGTAGCCGGCTTCCGGTCGTTAGATCGCTGAGGAAGAACGCTGAGGCTTTAGCGAGCGCAGCCACACTGCGAGCTACTGCTGTGACCTTGCCGCAAGCAGCGCAGCACGGCGGGCCAGACTGTCCTGGTAGCAGAGTTGCGATTCGTGTTTTGTGAGAAAACGTCGCGTCTTTCAGTTCATAGGCACTCCTTTCTCCGCATCAGTCAAAGTTAGGTTCCTATGATTTCGTTAATCCCTCAACAACCTGAGCCAATTCCTCTGGAGACGCTCTTCCAATCACCTTCCCTATCCTTTCAACCGCAGGGGTTCGAATCTGGCTGATTTTCACCCATGATGTCTTCGGGAGTCCTTTGGCATGAAGTTCGAGGGTCAAAGGAAAGCCGGCGCGCTGAGTCTGACTCGCGAGAGCGACAGCAATCACAGCTCCGTAACGTTCATTGAATTGAAAACGTCATGACTCAGAATCAAAACCGGACGTTGTCCTGCTTGTTCTCGCCCCCCGTACCGGATTCAAAGAGAAGCGCAGCGAAACGATGCTGGCAAGCAGTCTCTTCGAACGCATTGTTAGAGCGCTCATGAACCTGATTCATGGAGCTTCTGGAATTGGTAACCCGTGCAAACGTAGAAAGCTAAGCTTGTCCCAATAGCCACGTTGAAACTTAATCTGATCGTTAACGACATGGAAGAAGCCGCAGCCGCGTAGACCAAGCGGATCTCGCCACTCCAGGATCGCCCATTCGCCGTCTTGATAGATGTTCTCAACGATGCATGCCATCTTCGCTCTGGCGAATTCCTTGGCAAACATTTCGCAAATAGCTGAGCGACCGACTACCGGTCCTTCGGCGACCTGATGGTTCGTCGCATTCTCGCTGTACAAGGCAGCCAGGGTCGTTACGTCGGCGCGGTTGAAAGCATCGACCCAAGCCTGTACGAGCTCGCGTGGCTCCATGTGCCTCTCACGCCTGAATTAAGCCGAGCCGCGAAGCGGCTTTCGGCTTGAATGAATTGTTGAACTGTATCGCTCACTTGCGATTCGAAAGTCAAGGCACGTTTTCCGGCAATTGCCGACGGCGTGGCGGCTATCTATTGGCCCGCAGTCTATCCCCGCGGCGACATCGCATTTTCAAATTCTCAGAAGCCGGTCCGCTGGACTTTGAACACCTCGGCCACCGCGATTCAAAACATGCGTGTAGATCATCGTCGTGCTGACCTCGCGATGTCCCAGTAACTCCTGGACAGTCCGAATATCATATGCGTCCTCTAACAGATGGGTCGCAAAAGAGTGCCGCATTGAATGGCACGTCGCCGGCTTTGCTATCCCCGCGTTGCGAGCAGCCTCTCGCACGGCTTTTTGTAGCACTGTCCCATTACCTCACGGTCCCTGCAGAATCGCTTCGGCGTCGATGGTGATTTCAACCGTGTTGCCGACGACGATGCCTCCCCTGTCTAGGGATGCGTTCCAGCTCACACCGAAGTCGTGTCGGTTGATACTCGTCGTAGCGACAAAGCCGGTCCTCGTAATTGGCCCTTTATCGACACCGTCTTCCCACCACGGAGTTTGCCATTCGCCCAAATAACGAACGGTGAGCGGAACGGTGCGAGTCACGCCGCGAATGGTTAACTCGCCGGTCATAACGGCGTCGGTCGCGCCGGTGATCTCGGCCTGATGCCCCTTGAAGATGATCTTGGAATGTTTCTCCACGTCGAGAAAGTCCGCGCTCTTAAGGTGAGCGTCGCGTTCCGGCTCCCCCGTCCAGAGCCCGCCCGCATCGATCGTGACTTCGACGGAAGCGGCACCCGGGTTGGCCGGATCGAAAAAAAACGTGCCGCGAACGTTCTTAAAATGGCCTCGAACATAAGTTACCATCATATGACGCACGCTAAACTCCGCCGCCGTATGCCCCGGCTCGAAAAACCATTTAGCCATAATTGGGTCCTCTCACCAGTTTATACGGATACAATAAAATGAAACAAAAGCTTGAGCTAGCCCCAATTTCACGGACCGTGCAAATCAATCACCAGGGGCATCAGTTATGGATGCGGCGGACAGATAAGGGGGATGGCTTCGCGTTTGTTCCTCCGGTAGATGCGGAAATCTTCACGATCCACCGTGATGACGCTGTGACGGGGATAAAGCTCGCTCATGCGGATGAGGCAAAGATCGGCTAGATCGGGCTGGCGGTCTCCATAGCGGCTCGCGAGCGCCGCGAGTTGCGACAGATGGTCTTGGCAGTCGAAAGCGAGCGCGATTAATCCGTCTCGGATCATCGCGAGAACGAGCGGGACGTTCCGCAAGTGAAACGCAGTCTCGGCCAAAACGGCTTCGCAAGTCAGTAAGGGTTCGGTGACTCGACCGGCGACACTCACAGCCCATTCGTGGTGTCGATCGTTTCGGTTGGCAAAGCCGACGAGGAATCCGGTATCCGCAATGCCCTTCACGAGCGGGAGAACCCCTTGCGCTTGGAGAGATCCTTTGGACCGCGCACGGTGCCGGCCAAACGCATGAATGCTTGAGCACCGTTGCTAGTTCTCGCTTTCTCCAACTGGTCCCGAATAAGCTTTCCTTGCGACACACCGCTTTTGGCCGCGGTGCTTTCCAACCAAGCCGCGAGCTCCTTGCTGAGTCGAATTGTAAGTGTCTGACGCATTTGCCAAAAATGTACTCTAAATGACCGTTCACCGCAAGGGACTCATAATTTAGACTCAAGCGATGCGAAAACAGGAATCACCCATTCTCAACACGAGCGGCCTCTTTCTCCATGCCACCAACTCCCCTGCTTGACGATTGACCCAGCGGAATTCAACGAGTTCGAGGTGATGACATCTGCAATCTTTTTGAGTAGAGTCCTCGAAAGGCGTCTGAACCCTGTGAGATCGGGTGAAGAACCGCTTTCCTTCGTTTACTGGAGGTATTCTTTTGGACACAGCGTCTCGTGAATTTCAGATTATGGTCAAGACCGTCGGGGCGATCTGCAATCTGGACTGCCACTATTGCTACTACCTGAAGAAAGAAGACCTGTACCCTAAAGGTTCTAACTTCCGTTTGAGCGACGAAACTCTCAAGCGGTATATCATCCAGCACATCCAGGCGACGCCCGGGGAAATCGTCAGTTTCTCCTGGCATGGCGGCGAGCCGACATTGCTCGGCGTCGACTTTTTTCGCCAGGCTGTAGAGCTTCAGAAAAAGCATCTGCCGCCGGACAAGAAGGTGATCAACGGCATCCAGACCAACGGCACGACCATCGATGAGGAGTGGTGCGAGTTTTTTGCCAAGGAAACCTTTTATATCGGCCTGAGCTTGGACGGGCCGAAGGATTTGCACGATCACTACCGCGTCACCAAGGGGCAAAAGCCGACCCATAAACAAGTCGTGCAGGCCTTTCAGATGTTGCGGCGTCACAAGGTTCACGTCGATCTGCTCTGCGTCGTCCACGACATCAACGTAAAGCACCCCATCGCGGTGTACCGTTTCTTAAAGGAGATCGGCGGGCAGTATTTGCAGTTTCTCCCGCTGGTGGAAAAGCCGGAGAAGCCCGGCGATGCCGCCGGGTCACGCTCGGTGCCGGCGGCCGCCTACGGCGAATTTCTCTCGGCGATCTTCG
>JBBDNJ010000135.1:0-5318 GCA_040877705.1 Binatia bacterium
CCAGGCGCCGCAAGTCTTGCACCGCGACATGCTGGTCGAGGTCGAGCATCCGACGGCGGGAAAGGTGCCCATGGCGGGAATTCCGGTGAAGTTTTCCGTCACGCCGGCTTCGGTGCGTCTACCGCCGCCGCTCTTGGGTGAGCATACCGGCGAGGTTCTAAAGACATGGCTCGGAATGAGCGATGAAACGATCGAAGAGTTTCAAAGAAAGAGCCCGGTATGAAAGGCAAGACATTCGAAGAATTCCATCCAGGAGACCGATACGAAACCGGCCGGCGCACGATCACGGAACACGACATTATGCAATTCGTAACTCTCGTCGGTCTCACCGAGCCGCTGTTTTTAGATATGGAGTACATCCGCAATGAAAGTCTGTACGGCGATCGCATAGCGCCGGGAAGTCTGACCTTTGGCATGGCCGAGGGACTGACCGTGCAGACGGGACTCATACACGGCACCGGCATGGCCTTTGCCGGCCTCGACAAGATGCGCTTGTTTGGCCCGGTGAAAGTAAATGACACGATTCGAGTGGAGATCGAGGTGCTCGATGCCAAACCGGTGCCGGCGCGTGGAGGCGGCATCGTTCGTTACCGCCAATGGGTGAAGAACCAGCGCGGCGAAACTATCATGGAATATGACGTAGCGCGGCTGATTCGCGGCGCCGATGCCGAGAGCAAAATGACTGAGACGAGGTAAGCGGTTGACCCAGATTTCAACCCCAAAGTTTGGCATTCTACTACCCACGCGCGAAGTGATTCTTTCCGGGCGCGCCGATCCCGGCAGTATCTATGATCTCGCAGATCGCGCCGAGGCGCTTGGGTTTCACTCGGTATGGGTCGGCGACAGCGTGGTCGCTAAACCGCGCCTCGATGCGCTCACCACACTTGGCGCCGTGGGCGCTCGGACACGGCGCATCCGCCTGGGCACGGCTGTCTACCTCGCCGCGCTGAGAAATCCCGTCTTAGTCGCGCATACGGTTGCCACTCTCGACTGGCTCAGCCGCGGCAGGGTCGATCTGGGCATCGGCTACAGCCGGCCCAACGATCCGGTTCAAGAGCACGAGTATAAAGTTCTCGGACATGATCCCGCCAAGCGCATCAAGATGAGCGAAGAACTGGTTCAGATCATCCAGCGATTGTGGCGGGAAAACGATGTCTCTTATGCGGGTAACTTTTCCAACTTCGATCATGTGACGGTGGAACCGAAGCCCGTGCAAGCCGGCGGAGTGCCCATCTGGCTCGCGTCGAACAATATCGAACCGGGCCTCAAGCGCGTTGCCCGTATGGCCGACGGCTGGCTTAACAACATTACGGATCCGAACATATACCGAGAGTGTCTGGAAAAAATTCGCACCTATGCGGCCCAAGGCGGCCGCAATCCGGAGGCTATCGAACCGGGTTTATACTTCACCTTGGCCGCCGGTACCAGAGAAACCATTGCCGAGGGACAGACCTTTTTGTCGCAGTACTACAACCGGCCTTACCAAGCCGTGGCCAAAGCGATGCTTTGCGTCATGGGCAGTTGGGAAGAAGTAACAGCCCAAGTTAACGCCTATTGTGAAGCCGGAGCGCGAACCATCATCTTGCGTTTTGCCACGCGCGATCAACTCGGCCAGCTCGAGGTCTGCGCCGAGGTTTTGCGCCGGCAGGGCTATCTCGCCGGTTCTTAATACTTCGGTAAATTTCACGCGCGACTACTTGGAATGAGAATGGCTCTTAGCAGAGGGAAAACCGAAGCATGCAATCGTTTCATGTGGAGAAAGGCATCACGGAACTTTTGAAGCGCTTGTGAAACCATTTTAAAAAATGGCCATCGAAGTAGGCTCGATAAAGATCAGCGATGAACTTGCAATGTTGCCGAATGCGCAAGGAAATTGCTAAAGTAAGTTTTCGATGATTCCACTTGACCCGAGCGTAGATCATTGACCTAACAAGGCGAAAGGAGAGATGGATGGCGTTATTTTATGAAGACTTGATCGAGCCGACGATCGTCAAGCAGGTGTCCAAACAGGTTGCCTATTGTCGATGTACGCGCAGCAAAAACCTGCCTTTTTGTGATGGTTCTCATGCCGGAACTAGTATTGTACCTCGTGTTCTGGAATTCGATTCACCTACGACGATAGCTATATGCCGTTGCTGGAAGTCGAAGGATCACCCCTACTGTGACGGAACCCATGGGAGATTGGTTAAACCCAAAGAGAGACCTGCAAGAAAGGGACAAGAATAAAGTTTTTAAACCTAAAGGAGGAGACACTCATGGTCGAGATGAAAAACCCTATCAAGGAAGCAGACGCTCATCCGGAGATCCGGCATTTAAGCCTCTGGAGAACCGAGTTGGCTTATGCCTGGGTGATTAATTGCGAACCTAACGTTCAGGATGACATGCACTACCACGAAAATGACGACCATCTTTTCATGGTCATGGAGGGAGAGTGCACCGTCCGTACCCCGCATAAGGAATTTGTCCTCAAACAGTTCGACACCGTCATGCTCGAATCCGGCGAACCTTATCAGCTCTGCAACACGGGCAAGGGAAGATTATTGCTGCTCGGCGCTGGAAACGCCGGCGTCAACGGTGTTTCCAGGAGTAGAGTACCGGCAGTCGCCAGTCATCTACCGGTATCGGAACCGATTATCGCTTAACTTCATAGCAGCCCCTTGCTTTTACGAGTAGATGGCCGTTGTTTTGATCTTGTTCAGTCATGCCCCGGCCGTGAGGTCGGGGCATTAGGCTAAGCACTTTCGAACGCTCGAGCAGTTTGTGAGTGCGTTGAAAATGTCGCCTTTTGCCCCCAACTAACAAATAATTCTTCAGTCTGAAATCTGTAGAACGATTTTCCCGAATTGTTTAGCTTCTTCCATGCGCCGCTGAGCCTCGGCTGCTTGCTTCAAGGGAAAAACTCGATCGATGATTGGCCTAATCCCGGAGACGGTCAAAAAGCTTATTAGCTGCTGAAAGTCCTCCCGGCTGCCTAGAGTCGAACCATAAATTTTCAAGTGTTTTGTGAAAATTGCCGACAAGTCGCCGCGAGGCTGGCCGCCCGCGGTCGCGCCGCAGGTCACGAGCCGCCCGCCGCGGGCCAGAGCAGCCAGACTCTTTTGCCAGACCTCGCCGGCGACGCAGTCGAGTACCACATCGATGCCCCGATCCTCGGTCAGCTTGCTTACGTCGACATCGAAATCGCTCTTGCGATGGTTAATGCCATGATCTGCGCCTAAAATTTTAGCCCGTTCCAACTTCTCATCGCTGCCGGATGTGACGATGACGCGGGCGCCGATTTTTTTCGCCACTTGCAGGGCGGCGCTGGCGACCCCACCGCCGATGCCAATGATCAGCAGAGTTTCGCCGGGCTTCAATTGGGCGTTGGTAATCAACATGCGCCACACCGTGATGCCTACGAGCGGAAATGCCGCGCCTTCTGCGAATGAGAAGCCCGTGGGAATAGGGAAACAGTTCTCCGCCGGCAATTTCACATACTCAGCATAGGTGCCGTCTAATTTTTCTCCCAGGGCCTTTACGTGAATACACATGAAGTCTCGGCCGGTGCGGCAAAATTCACACTCACGGCAACCCGTGAAGGGATAAAGGCAAACCTGGTCGCCGGTTTTTACAGATTTCACATCCGCACCGACTTGCACCGCTACACCGGCGCCATCAGCCCCTAAGATGTGGGGCATCGGTATAGTCATTCCAGTGGCGCCAAGGCGCGTCCATATATCAATGTGGTTGAGCGCGGCGGCTTGTAACTTGACAATGACTTCGCCCGGCCACGCTATCGTAGGTTCCGCCGTATCTTCATAGCGCAGTTGATCCGTCCCCCCATGTTGATGTATGCGAACGGCCTTCAAAGTCGATTACCTCTTAAAAACTTAGAAATTTTGACTAACAAACTAAGCCTGCCGGCCGTATCAAATGCCGTTCGGCGAGGCGTCGGAACGAGAAGACAGTGCGGTCTCGATAAGATCGGGACTGAAAGAACGGCGATGATCTCACAGGTACACCAGGTATTAAATAGCTAACAGAGGACCCGGAGGCGAGCAATATCAGACGAGGTCGAAAAGGATTGACGGTCGCAGTTGAGGCGGGAAGGCTTCCGCCTCTCCCCTTCTCAGTCTATAGGGCCTGATAGAAGTTGAATCAAACAGGAACAATGGCTTGTTGGATGGGAGTGTGACAACTTCCGCGTGGCGACCGCCCATGCAACGCCCCGGTCTGCACGTGCGGCCTATACTGACCGTATAGGTACAGCGACGGGGCATCGCAGCGGAGAAGTTTGCATCGATTATTTACTATAATCATGAACCACAGAAGAATGGTGCGCTCACGCAGTCGACGGTTTTTGCCCAGGTGTTTGCCAGCTCACTGCCGATGGTGGTTCCTCTGACTCCCAGCCAAAAGCTCATAGTGACCAAAAAGACGATCAAGGTATACTCCATAAGCCCCTGACCTCGCTCGTCACGCAACTTTGTTTTTATAGTATTTACGAACTTCATTGTGTTTCCCCTTTGTTGTTTTAATGTTCGTCGAGTCTCGCTCGGCTTCAACGCAACCATAATGCCAAAATGTAACTTATTGAATTTTCTCGTTAATAAAGACAGGGATGGTGACCCTTCGCCGACGCTGTCAAATAGCTAGAGTAAAATTTGTCAGATGAGTCACGAATAGACGATTCGCACGCATCTTCGGAATTGTTAAGTAACTTTACACTCTCGTGCTCAATATTTTCAGGAAATCAGGGCTCAGACTCTTCGAGCCGCTGATTGAGAACAAACTTAAAGTAAACAAAACGCGTGATAGACCTACGCCAACTCATGCCCCTTGTAATGCGAATCGCAGGCGTTACGTCGAAGCAAAAAATCATACCTGGCTATAGCTCCGCCGCCCGCAACAGGTATACTTCTTTCCATGAGAGTGGTGTTTTTGGCCGTGGCATATATCATTCTGGTCGTGCTTTTTTGTTGGTTCATTTTCGCCTTTCAAATCTAGTGCTGTTGTTTTGGATCGAATCGCCCCGTTGCGCCGGATCGCTGGCCTACGACACGCCCCCTGTGCGAGACAAGCCCGGATCGAAATTCTTCTTCTATGTTCATCTTGACGCCTTCACCCTTCATGTGAAAAATACAGCTAATGGTTCGCCGTAATGCTTTTTTGAAATGCCCTTTCCTCACTCAAACTATTTGGGCGACTGCTAGCTTCTGCGGCGCGCATGAGATAAAGCAGAAGCTCCCAATTCAACTGCCAAATGAGGTGACTAGATGACAGTCTCGACTCTCTCATTTGCTCAATCTCTCCGGGTAATCGGCCAAGCTTTAGAGCTG
>JBBDNJ010000136.1:0-5316 GCA_040877705.1 Binatia bacterium
ATCCAACCAAATGCAGGCTGAAGAATTCCGTGGCGTTGGGCCACGCCAGGGGCGCTGCGTGCGGCCGGTAATTGGCGGAAGTAGCGTTGGCAAAGGCGTGAGCGGCGCCAACATACGTGTGAAACTCGTGCGGCTTATTCCAGCGCGACAGCTCGGCATCGAGCTTGCGCATGTCTTCCGGGGATGGGTTCTGATCGTCGGCGCCGAAGTGTCCCTGCAGGGGGCAGCTGATCTCGCGCGTTCGGTCGAACGGCGATGGACCTTCGCCAAAGGGCGCCATGGTGCTGCTGCCGTAAAACATCACAGCGGCTTTCAGGTCCAGGCTCGCGTAACCCTGGAGTGCCAGCATGTGAGTCGTGTCCTTGATAAAATTTTCCAGGCCCGATTGTCCATGGACGACCACGATACCCGGAACCGGGCCGCCACGTTCCGGCACGCATAGATAAAGCGGCATGTTGCTGTTGTCGATTTTGGTATTTTCCCATGAGCTGACCATGGTTCACCTCCGTTACAGGTTGATGTCTTTGAGCCTTACACCCGCATGATTTGCCCCATGTAGGGGCGCGATTCATCGCGCCCTGGGTTCGTATGATGCCGTGAATGTGACTAGGCATGACAATCAATGCGTCCTAATGACTGTGCCCAAGAATCTCCTTCAACAACGAAGCATACTTCTTATCCAATTCAGCTTTCAATTCATTGCTCACGGCATTCACCGGCGGAAATTTGTCCTTCCATTCGTATGGGCGTGTGGCATCGATGATGGCGCGCGAATTAAAGCCTTTTCGCTCTTTGGGAATCGCGGGATCCAGCGGCCCGCTCCAGCAGCGCCGGAGGATGTCGATGTTCTCAGGTTCCGAGCGCGTGCCGATCGCCCAGATCACGTCATCGGGATTGTAGATATCGACATCGTCGTCGACAACGACGATATACCGGCCCAGATATGCGCCGGGGCGGCACTGACTGGCGACTAATGCGGCCTGCTTGGCGTGGCCCGGATAGCGTTGTTTGATCTTCACGATGGAGAAAAAACGGTACGCTCCCGGATGGAGCCAGACGCCTTGGACATCCGGCACGCCGGCATCCTCCAGCGCGTTCCAGATTAGCGCCGACCGCTGGATGGAGCGGTGAAACCCCTGGCCGGCGGAGGGGCGCAACGGCGGCTCGCCACAGAGCACCGGATTGTTTCGATAATAAAGCGCCTTGATGCGCATCACCGGTTCCGGCCTGGTGTCACTGGCGTAGTAGCCGGGCCACTCGCCGAACGGACCTTCCGGCAGGTTGTCGCCCGGGACCATCTCGCCTTCGATGGCGATTTCCGAATAGGCCGGAATAGGCAAGCCCGTATGCGGCCCGCGCACCAGTTGAATCGGCTCGTTCAATACTCCACCGGCATAGGCGAACTCGCTCATTTTAACCGGTACGTCGGTGCACCCGGCAATAAACAGAAGCGGATGGTGGCCGAAGGACATGACGACGGGACAAGGCTTGCCCATGTCGAAATACTTTTGCCGATGCAGCCGGCCATGTTTCCCCGGTGAGATATAAAGCGCCACGGCGTCTTTTCCCTGGAGCATGACCCGATAGGTGCCGGCATTCACCCAACCTTCTTCCGGATCCCGGGTGATGACGAGATCGTCGGTGCCGATGTAGCGCCCGCCGTCAAGTTCGTGCCAGCGCGGGATCGGGAAAGCTTCGAGGTCGATGTCTTTCTCAACGCGGTTTTCGAAGATCGGCGCGTCTTTAACATAGTGTGGTTCGACGGGTTCAAAGTTGCGAACTTTTCTTCGCCATTCTTGAATGAAATCGGTCACACCGAGTTTCGGATTGGTCCCCATCGCCAGAGCGAGTCTTTCGATGCCATCGATCTGGCTGCACAGAATCGTCATGTCTTGGCGGGCGTTCGGTATCTTTTCGAAGAGCAGCGCCGGCGGATGCTTGCCCCGCTCCAAAATCATTTCGAGCAGCCCGCCGATGTCTTTGTCCCATGGAATTCCCTGGATGCGGTGCAGTTGATTGATTGACTCAACTTCTTTCATCCAGGCGCGGAGGTCGTGGTTAGCTAGATTCATCTTAGACTCCTTATGGACCACAGCTCGAACGGTTCAAGTCGTTCAAATGGTTCAAAGCGCGCGCCTCGCATATGGCGCATTTTGAGCGGTCTGCAATCTACAAAGTTAATAGTCTGATATTGCTTGGCTGTTTTTGTCTTCAGACCCAAGACCCCGAAACCAAAACCTAACACCTGACACCATCCTCAACTCGCCAGCTCCGCGGCGGCGCGATGCATGACGGATTATCTTATCAGGAAACTCAACAGCGGCTCCGGCCAAGGGACGTGGAGTACCCGGTTAAACACGGTATGAACAAAACCCCACGCTACTCCAGCCAGAGTCAAAGCCAACATCCATCCTCCGCCATACACTTTAATGTAAGCGAAAACGAAAAGCGGCACCGCAGCGGGAAAGCCAATTAAGTGAACCAAGGCGTACATGCAGAGGAGCCAACCCCAAATCTTGGCGTTACCCCAGCGCCCAGCGGACTCCACGGCCGGAGCTTCCATGGATAGGCGTTGCGCCTCTTTGCCGGAGGCAATATTTCTGTAGTCTGCGACTAACTGTCCCAGTACCAAAACTATGCCTATTCCTCCCAACACTAAAATGATGATGGAGGCGCGGATCGGCCAATCAGTGGCGACGTAGATAGCGCCGACCAATACGCAACCGATAAACAGAGTAAAAAACAGTTTCTCGATTCCCATCCATTCTCTTGTCTTTAGCGGATCAACCATGATTGTCGAAAAATACAGCCGTCAGGCGCGTCGTCGTCGCTCCTGCCATATGGGATACATCATGGAAACGACCAGCAGGAGAAAAAGGACGATGACGCCGGGACGCCACAACCAGTCGGTGCCAAAGCGGGTGTATGAAAGCCAGAGATAGAGCTCCATCTTGGTGCCCAGTACCATGCCGAGAACCAGCGGCGCACGCGGCCAGCCATGACGCCTCATCATAAAACCCAAGAGCGAGCAGCCCATCAGAACCAGGAGGTCGGTGTTGTTGAAGTTGGCGGCAAAGGCGCCAACGAAGATAAACGCAAGAACCAGGGGAACGATAGTATAAAACGGTAGAAAGCAGCATCTCGCGATAGGTTTGACGAAGATCATGCAAATCGCCACGGCGATGATATTGGCGATCGTCAAAGTCCAGATTACTGCAAAAGTGAGATTCAACTGAGTGGTGAGCATCTCGGGTCCGGGGTTAATGCCAACAGCGACAAAAGCAGTGAGGACCAGAGCTGTCGAAGTGCCGCCGGGTATGCCAAACGCAAGCGTCGGAATGTAATCGCCGGCCTCCTTGGCGTTATTGGCAGCCTCCGGGGCAATCACCCCGCGCACGTCTCCGGTGCCGAACTTCTCACGGTGTTTTTCCGTCTGCACGGCATGCGCGTATGCAAACCAATCGGCTACGGAACTTCCCAATCCGGGTAGAAAGCCTATCCAAAGTCCCACGGCGGATGAACGAATCGTCAGCCACCAATGGCGAAAGACGTCTCTTACACCCTCTGCGAACCCTGCGCCCAATGTCTGTTTCTCAACAATACTGGTTCGGCGGCTGGCCAGGTCGATACATTCAGGAATTCCGAAAATGCCCAGCGCCACGATCACGAGGCTTATCCCTTCCCATAGATAGGGTTCGCCGAATGCGAATCGTTCGATTCCAGACTTTACGTCCAGTCCAATGGTGGCGATCAACACGCCCATAATGCCGGCGAGGAGTCCTTTAATGGGAGCATTACCGCTAAGTACTCCAACCATGGCAAGTCCCCACAGGGTCAAGACAAAAAACTCCGGAGAGCCGAAAGCCAAAACCAGTGGGCGTAAAAAAGGAAGCGAGGCGAGGAGAACAACGGGACCGATGAGCCCTCCGATCAACGATGCGGTGAAGGACGCGCTCAAAGCTCTCGCTGCCTCGCCGTGTTTAGCCATCTGATAACCATCCAATACCGTTGCTTGGGAGCCTGAACTCCCTGGGACCGAGATCAAGATGGAGGTAAACGCACTAGCGGTATTGCCCACGGCATCCATGCCTACGAGCAATGCGATGACGAGCATCGGATCCTTCATGACCATTGCAAACGGCAGGATAATGGCCAAAGTCGTCGGTCCCCCGACGCCGGGCAGAAAGCCGACCATACTGCCGATGAGCACACCAAGACACATGTAGGCCATGGATTGAAGATTGAGCACTCCCATCAAACCGTCGAGTGCGGCTTCTAGCATGATTAACTATGAGGCAGCTAAATAATCGGCCGCTTTATTTCTTCTGCTCACCGGTCGGCAGATCGTACTTCTTACGGATTTTCGTCAGATACTCTTGAGCTTCTTTGGAAACGGTTGTAACCTCGCGAATCATTTTTTGGGTTCGATCACCGTTTCGCAGACGCCAAGCGTCGCCGAAAAACTGCGTCGCCTGTCTTTTGAACTCCTCGTCGGAATTCATTTTGAAGAAAGCTTCACGCAGCAGCGCCACCAAAGGGTCCGGAGTTGCCTCGGGCGCGATCAGGAACTTATCGATATCGTTAGGTCCGGTCCAGGCATTGTAAGCTTCCCAGGCCACCCCTTTGGGTTTCTTGTCGCCAAGCACTTCCTCAAAGGTGGGAACATTGGAGAAGCCGCGCCTGCGCTCGTCTTCTTGTTGGCATAAGACGTTGTAGCTGCCGTCCTTGAGAAATTCATTGATGATTTTCGCGCTCTGGGTGCCCCAGACATCGACTTCGCCTTGGCGCAAAGCTAAAGAGAGCTCCCGGGTCCCCGAATAACCGTAGACAAACCGCAGGTTCCATTGCAAAAATTCCGCTCCATAGACTCCCATGGCGAGCCATGTCCGAATCCCGTCGGTGTCGCCGACAACGACTTTCTGGGCTTTCGGATCGGATCGGACAGGCGGGGCTGAGCGTCTTTCCGAATCATCAGCAGTGATCCCCCGCGAGTGACCGATCCGAGGGCTTTGTATTTTCTCGGATCATACTTGATGCGGCTGCCGCCGCGCGTGAAATTTCCCAATCCCGAGGACGAATCTTGAAAGATCAATAAACCGTCGGCTTTGCCGTTGGCAGTGAAGTAGTTATTGGCGATGGTGCCGCCGCCGCCGGGCATATTTTGCACGATGGTCTGCGGGTTGCCCGGCAGAAATTTCGGCAGAAACTGGGCCACTAGCCTTCCCGTCGTGTCGGTGCCGCCGCCCGGACTGGTCGAGACCAGCACCTTGATGGTTTTACCCTGGTAATAATTCTTATCTATCTGGGCGCCGGCTT
>JBBDNJ010000137.1:0-5261 GCA_040877705.1 Binatia bacterium
TCGGACAACGACACCGTCTCGGGACCGAAATTGGGCTCATCGCGGGCGGTCCGACTGCGGCTTAAGGATCTCAAGGGCGAGCATCAACAGATCGCCGAAATGATCCGCGACCTCAATAGTCGAATGGTCGATCTGCTCGGCGACCACCTCGAAGCGCCGTTGCCGGGCGAGGAAAAGGACGTTGCGCGCGCGCAAGAGATGGAGCAAAAGTTCGCCCAGAACCTTGACGACGCGCTCAAGCGAACCGAAGAAGTGATGCGACGAGCCGAGAAAGATCGTCTCTCCGATTTCGCCACCTGGTCCGATCTCGAAGCCTTGAAACGCAATCTCCAGTTCACCCGGGAAGACTTGCTCAAGAAACAACAGCAGGCGCAGTCCGCCGACGAAAAGTTAAAGACGCGCGATGAGATCTCATCGGAGCTCGAACGCATGTCGCTGCTTTCCGAGGACATCGGCAAACGGCTAAAGACCCAGGAAATGGCGTCCACCGCGCAGGACCTGGCGCGCAGCCAGGAGCGCCTCATGGACTCTTTGGAAAAACTCCAGAGCGGCGACAAGAACTTGGATTCGATTCTCAAGCAACTTTCCGAGCTGGCCAAATCGCTGGCGGAACTTCAGCAAGGGATGTCGCAGTTGGCGCAGCAATTGCCGGATGATTTCATGAATATGGAGTCCATGCGCAGCCTGGGCTTCAACGAGATGTTTTCCGCCCTAGACGAAATCCGTAAGAAACTCATGCAAGGCGACATCGAAGGGGCGCGCCAACTGGCTCGCGAGTTATTCAACCAGATGGCAGCGATGGTCGCCTCGTTGCAAAACTCTCAGCGCTCGGCCATGGCCTCCAGCATGGGACGAATGCAGGGCGAGATGTCGCGTTCGACCAACGAACTGCAGCAGATCGCGCAAGAGCAGCAGGAAATCCTGTTGGGCACGGAAGATCTCAACAAGTCGGCTTTGAGCGAGCGAGATCATGCTCTTAAGGATAAACTGGATCGTTTTCTGGAAAAGGCCAATAACGAGCTGGGGCAACTGACCGAGCTTTTTCCCGATCGAGAAGGGCCGGACAATCCCGAAGCGGCGACCAGGCTCGACGACGCCACGATGAATCAACTGATCAAGAATCTTATCGCCAAATTACTGGGCAAGGATTTCCCAGGCTATGCTGAAGGCGACGATCTGGCGCGCAAGGAACTGGCCAAAAAACGCGAGCCATCGCAGGAGGAAAGGGCGCAGCGCGCCGAAAGCAGCCTTAACAATCTCAAAGCCGAGCTGGATAGTTTGATGGCCGAACCGATGCAGGCGATCAAGGATGCCGATAAAAAAACCTTGCGCGATCTCTCGAACCGTCAAGGCGTCCTACGCGATCGCACTCAAACCTTGCACGAGAAGCTGGAGTCGCTTTTTCAACTGTTTCCATCGCTGGATCCGAAAATTGTCCAGAATATTGGTGCGGCCGGAAAATCCATGGGCAATGCCAACGAACGGCTCGGCCAGCTCGACTCGCGAGGCGCCGTGCCCCCGGAGCGCAATGCGCTGGACCGGCTGTCCCAGTCGCAACAACAAATGCAGTCGGCGATGCAGCAGATGGCGCAGCGCGGGCAGCTCGGCAACATGCCGGTAACCCGGCTGTTCCGGCAGGGCCGGTTCATGCCGGGCGGAATGTTAACGCCTCTTCCGGGCATGCCACAGTTTCCCGAGTTCGATGCCGAGAGTGGTTTTACCGGCCTCGACACGGAAAAATTCCGGTTACCCGGCAAAGAAGACTACAAGGCGCCGCGCAATTTTCGTGAAGAAATCCTGGAATCTCTCAAACAAGGCGTTCCGCCTCAGCTGAAGGACCAGATCGAACGCTATTTCAAAAATCTTTCCGAGTAATCGCACCTTGAAACATCGAAAATTTCTTTTGGCAACCCTTCTTATCCCGCTCGCTCTAGCGGCGCGGCTCTTCGCTGCCGAGTTCGACGACAAATTCAAGGAAGGGCAGGAGCTCCTCGACGCGTGGCGCATCACCCAGGCCCAAGAGCTCGCCGCCAAGTCGCTGGGGGCAGACCCCAAGTCGCCTGATGCTCTGGATTTCGACGCGCGGGTAAAATTCTACCAGGGCCGCTACCAGGAGGCTCTAGCGTCCGTAGACCGAGCACTCGCTGGCGACTCCAAAGATAAACGACGCCAGGGTTTGAAGCTGCTCAGCCAGTTCACCTTAGACGTGATCAAAACACTCAAGCGCTACGAGAGCGCCCATTTCGTTGTTTACCTGGACGAAAAACGGGACGGCATCTTGGCCCCATTCGCCCTCGACGTTTTGGAGAAGAGTTACCAGGCCGTCGGCGCGGAACTGGGCTATTATCCCAAGGAAAAGGTCCGTGTCGAGATCGCGCCGGACGCCGCCAGCTTCAACGCCATTTCAACTCTCTCGCTGCGCGATATCGAAGAGACCGGCGCCGTGGGTATTTGTAAGTTCAATAAACTGATGATCATCTCGCCGCGGGCGCTAAGTCTCGGTTACCGCTGGGTCGATTCCTTGAGTCACGAGTATCTCCATTACGCCATCGTCGGACTGACCGATAATCAGGCGCCGATTTGGCTGCACGAGGGAATGGCCCGCTTTTACGAAACCCGCTGGCGCAAACCCGTACCGCCCAAAGACGCGGCCGAAGATTATTTGACGCCCGCTAATCAAACGCTTTTAGTTCAAGCGTTGGAAAAAAATCAATTCGTCGGCTTCAAGAAAATGGAACCCTCGCTGATTTATTTAGAGACGCCGGAACAAGTGCAATTGGCTTATGCGGAGGCGGCCTCGGCCATCGACTTCATCAATCAGAGTAAAGGCAAGGGCGGCGTGCGCGACCTGCTGGCCACGCTCAATGAGAAATCCACGCCGGAGGCCATCGAGAAGGTCTTCGGCATGTCCTTCGACGCTTTCGAATCGCAATGGAAGGATTTTCTCAAGAACAAAGGCCTAAAAGAGATCGAGGGCAGCCGCGTGCGCAAGCTGAAAGTGAAAAAAGACCAAAAAGAAAATCAAGACATTGTCGAGCTTACGGAAATCCAGTCGGCGGTGGCGCGCAACCGCACCTATCTCGGCGATCAACTGTCCGGCAGGGGACGGACGCTAGCGGCCGCCAATGAATATCAGCGCGCCTTGCAGGCCAGTCCGCACTCTCCTATTATTCTCAACAAACTCGGCCGTGTCTTGATTCAAATGAATCGCTTCAACGACGCGCTTGTGCCGTTGAAGAAGTCGCTGGATTTGGATCCCGACAACGGTGGCACCTACGTTCAACTGGGCCGCATCCATCACGCCACGAAAAATTACCGGGAAAGTAAAATCGCACTCGAGGAAGCCATTCAGATCAACCCTTTTAATCCGCTCATTTTTAAGTTACTGACCGAAGTCTACGCCTCCTTGGGAGAACAAGAAAAGTCGCGACAGGCAAAGGCTTCGCTTGACACGTTGCTCAGCGCCAACTGAAAAGGAAATCGATGGAGCCGGCTAAGATTCACCAACACGAAATCGCGGAGATCGAAGAATTCGCCGCTAAACGGGATACTCTGCTGGGCGAGATTCGCAAGGTCATCGTCGGTCAAGATAGGGTCGTCGAAGAGGTCTTGATCGCTCTTTTCGCCCGCGGTCACTGCCTTCTTGTCGGAGTGCCCGGCTTGGCCAAAACGCTGTTGATCAGCACCCTGGCTGAAATTCTCGACCTGGAATTTAACCGGATTCAGTTTACTCCGGACCTGATGCCTTCCGACATCACCGGCACCGACATACTTCAGGAAGACCCTGCGACCGGGAGACGGCAGTTTCAATTCCTTAAAGGCCCTATATTCACGAACATATTGCTGGCCGACGAGATCAACCGCACGCCGCCCAAGACTCAGGCAGCGCTGCTGCAATCGATGCAGGAATACAAAGTCACCGCCGGCGGCACGACCTTTCCGCTGGATCTTCCCTTCTTTGTCCTAGCGACACAGAATCCCATCGAGCAGGAAGGCACCTATCCTCTTCCCGAAGCGCAGCTCGATCGATTCATGCTCAACATCGAGATTCGCTATCCCGATTTTGACGACGAAGTGCAAATCGTCCTGCAAACGACCTCCAACGAGAAGCCCGCGCCGCGCAAAGTCATGCAGGGCGCGGCCATATTGCGCTACCAGGAACTGGTGCGACGGGTCCCGGTCTCACCCTTCGTCGTTTCTTACGCCGTCGCCCTGAGCCAAAAATCACGGCCGCAAAATGCGGATGCGCCGCAGTTCGTCAAAGACTATGTCGAATGGGGCGCCGGACCGAGAGCTTCGCAGTATCTCATCCTGGGCGCCAAGGCGCGCACGATCCTTCAAGGCCGCTACGCGGTTTCCATCGAGGACATTCAAGCGCTGGCGCCGTCGGTGTTACGCCACCGCGTCGTCCCCAACTATAAGGCGCAAGGCGAAGGGCTGTCATCGGTGGAGATCATCAAGCGGCTGCTTAGCGAAGTGAAACCTTCGAACGACGGCAAGACGGCGCTTTGAAATATTTTGCCAAGGCTCTTGTCGCCGCGGCGGTGTTTTTTAACGCGCTCTCCGGCACCGTCGCATATGCCAAGTCAAAACGGATCGATTACAAATTGGAATTACCTTCGCGCTCACAGGAATTCCGGGAGCCGACCTCGGAGCTCTCGCAACAACCGCCAGAAGCAGTCAGCTGATCGCGTATCTGCATGGACACACGCGCCGCGGCTCGATAAAGTAATCCTGGGGCGAAGAATCCTATGAAAGTTCTAGTCCTCAATTGCGGCAGTTCAACACTCAAATTTCAGCTCATTGAGGCATCCACCGAGGGGACCGCGAGCGCTGCGGTGCGACCACTTGCTCGCGGTAGGGTTGATCGCATCGGCGGCGGCGATTCGACTCTTGCGCTAGAAATGGACGGCACAGCGGCGCAAAAAGAGCCGAGTCGCGCTCGCAACCATGAAGAAGCGGTTCGCGCGATCATTGCGTTGCTTAAATCAGATTCCAAACTTGACGCGTTTAACGTTGTCGCGCACCGCGTTGTCCATGGCGGAGACCGGTTCAGGTCGGCGGTCTTGATCGACGATTCTGTGATGGACGCGCTGGAGATTCTCCGCGAGCTTGCCCCGCTGCACAATCCGCCGAGTCTGGCTGGAATCCGGGCCGCCAGGTCGGATATCGGCAAAACCATGCCAATGGTTGCGGTATTCGATACGTCTTTCCATCGCACCATACCGGAATCCGCAGCAACATATGCAATTCCGCACGAG
>JBBDNJ010000138.1:0-5257 GCA_040877705.1 Binatia bacterium
CTTGATGCTTTCGAGGACAACCAACTCGTAGGCTAAGCTGTTAACAAAACAGGCTACGCTTACCAGGTCGCCGCCGCGAACGCCGCTGCTGGCGACAGCACTGCCGGCGATATTCGCAAGCTGAACGTCCTGGGACACGACAGCCGCAGCCGCCACTGTCGAACTTCCGATATAGACCACGTCTGCATAGAGGCCGTTTTTCTTATAAAAACCAGCCTCCTGTGCGATGGTCCATATCCCGTTCAGAGCATCCGTCGAGCTGTAGGCAATCCTGATTTTCTCCTGAGCTTCAGCTCTCACCCAAGGAATGGCGATCAGAACCAAAAAGAGCGCTAAACACGATCTTCGGTAACCGCGAGTTTTGCAATGCATAAGTCCTCCCAAGCAAATTCCTTCATTTTACTTGTTTACTGGCAACTCTGGCTGGTCATGAATGTTCCTTGCGCCACCGCCGGACGCGCACGCAAGCATCCGGGCCACATTATATAGCTCTATTCAATCCCGACAGGCAACAACTAAAGAGGCATCCTCACCTTTGGCGACGGTTGGCCGGAATTACGTCTTGAAAATGTTACGGGCGCCGGCATCCACTAGGTCGGAATGAAGGAATGAAATACTTTCGCTTTTCGGCGGTAGGTTTTAATCGTATTAATCGGCTTGACATGAACTTCCCAGGCACTGTAAATGGTGCAAAACAGGAGGACACCTTATGAATCTAGCAATATTTCTGCTGTTGTTGAGTTTGTCTTTCGTTCCAAGGGGCGCAGTTTTCGCCGACGACTTCTACGCGGGCAAGACTATCCGTGTTATCGTCGGCGGATCGGCGGGTGGGGGATTCGATACCTACTCGCGAATCATCGCGCGCCACATGGGAAATCACATTCCCGGGAAACCGAATCTGATCGTGGAAAACATGACCGGGGCCGGAACCAGAATCGCGGCGAAGTATTTGTTTAGCGCCGCCCAACCCGACGGCCTGGCGTTTGGTATTTTTAACGGCTATTTGCTTCTCGGCCGCGTGTTGGGGATGAAAGGTCTCGACTTCGACGTGAGAAAGTTTGAATGGGTCGGCGTACCGGTCCAGGATCACGTCGCTTGCGCCCTGCACAAAGCCAGCGGCGTAACCAATTTGAAAGAATGGCAGTCGGCAAAAGCGCCGGTCAAGATCGGCGCCCTGGGTCCCGGCAACAGCACGGGGGATGTGCCGCGGCTCTTAGGAGCGACACTCAATTTGCCGATCCAGATGGTCGAGGGCTACAAAGGAACCGCCGATATCCGCATCGCCGCCGACGGGGGTGAAGTCGCGGGTGCCTGTTGGGCCTGGCAGTCGATCAAACCCACCTGGACAAAGGGATTGCAAACCGGTGAAGTCAACGTCGTCATTCAGGCGACCGCGAAGGCGCATCCGGATCTGACCAAGGTGCCGTTGGCCTTCGATCTCATCAAGAACGAGGAAGGGAAGCAACTGCTCCGGGCCGGCGGATTATTGCCGTCCACCGTCACGCGTGTCTATGCGACCACGCCGGGGACGCCAAAGGACCGTGTGAAGCTACTGCAAAACGGGTTCTCTGAAACTCTGAAAGACAAAGCGTTTATAGCCGAGGCCGAAAAAGCCCAATTGGAAATCGATCCATTAACCGGCGAAGAGGTCGCGAAAGCCGTCGCTGAAATGTTCAATATCGACGACCGCCTGAAAACCAAACTCAAAACGATTCTCACCCCAAAGTAATCGGCGCTAGAGCTAGATTAAAGCGCCAGGCGGGGTTGCGTCGGATCTCAGCGGCGCAATCCCGGTTTTTGTATCTTCGCTGAGCTGCTCCCCCGGCAACTAAAATCAGCAGCGGCGACTCCCTATTTGTAACCGCATCGGCCGATTAAAACTTCTCCGACCATGGCCGCAACTCGATGTAAGACGCCCATGCACTGCGATGCTGGCGGTGAAGATTGAGATAGGTTTGAGCTATGGCGTCGGGATCTAACCAACCGTCGGCACCGCGTGACTTGAGACGCTCCGGATCCCACGTGGGTTGGTAAATTCCGCCGTCGATTACAACTTGAGCGACATGGACATTCTGAGGTTGAAGTTCGCGCGCCAGGCTTTGAACCAAGCCGGTCAGCCCCATCTTCCCCATGGCAAAAGATGCAGAGTTGGGAAATCCCTTGATGCTCGCCGACGCCCCAGTGAACAGAATCGTTCCTTTTCCTGCGCCGACCATCCGCCTGGCTGCTGCCTGCCCAACGAGAAATCCGCCATAACAAGTAACCAGGATGGCATTAAGCACCTCTTCGGGATCGACCTTTGTGATTGAACCATGGACGCGGCGGCTCGCGTTGTAGACAACCAGATGAGGTTCACCCATATCTCTGGCAACCGAGTTGAACAGATCGTCTACATCCTTTGGAATGACCGCGTCGCATGGGTAGGCGCGGCCGGTGATTTCTTCAACGATCCCATCCAGTTTTCCAGTATTGCGGGCGGCCAAGGCAACCTTCATGCCTTGTTTCGTGAAAAGTCTTGCAAGTGACGCGCTGAGTCCCGGCCCGGCGCCGACGATTACTGCGATTTCCTGTTCAGCCATTCCTTGTTACCTCCAAAAGCCGGATAACAATAAGACGATGCAGTGTCAATGCTGTCATCCGTCAAACCTCGGTTTCCTAAGTTGTCATGACGTCGCCGTCTGGCACTACCCTTGCGGCGAAAACATTTCCGCACAAAACGATGACCCTTGAGCCGCTAACACAACCATAAGGAGGTTGTCTGATGCTTTTTGTGATTACCTACAGGAAAAAACATGCCAGTTCCAAGTCGAGAGAAAGCTTTTTTGCCGAAGACAACGAGCAGCCGTCACTCGAGCAGATCCAAGCACTAGTAAAGAACATAAGTCGGGGGAATTTTGCCCAGGGAACGATCGCGTTTCAAAAGTGCCCCGGCTTTGAAATAGACGAACTGATCAAAGCAGGCATTTCGGTGTTGCGCTTTGAACCTGAAGCGCATTTAGCTGAGACCGGCGCCGGTGATGAACCGATGGGAATTCGACAAACGATGAGAGATAAACCATGACGAGACCGCCGAATTGCTCTCTTCCTGCCGTTGTGAGCTGACCTTCCTTATCCTGTTCGTTGCCATTTAGCCCGTTATAATGTCAGGGTCGCGCCCTGCACAACGACAATCGAAGTTGCAAGAGAGTCCTGACACGATCTACTGTGGCACTGGAACCAAAAACTGCTTTCACAATTAGGAGACTGCCGTGGACAAGATCGATCTCTCTCGCTTTTCGTTAGAAGGCCAGACCGTCATTATCACCGGCGGTAGTGGAGGTATCGGCAGGGCTTGTGCCTCCACCTTTGCGAAGGCGGGGGCCAACATTGTCGTTGCATCGCTTCCACCGGATTCCATCCCTCCCGTGCTTCAGGAGGTAGAGGAGCTGCGTGTTAAGGTCTTGGGCTTGGCAATCGACGTTACCAATGTCGAGCAGGTAGAGTCCATGGTAGACCAGACTATTTCGAAGTTTGGCCGTGTGGATGTGCTGATCAACGTGGCTGGAGGTTCATATAGTCGAAACCCATACATGCCCGCATTCAAACGCGCTCCATTGCTCGACTTGGCTTCCGAAGACTTTATGGTGGCCTACGAAGTCAACACCAAAAGCGCTTTTCTCTGTGCCAAAACCGTCGTGCCGGCTATGAAGGCTCGCGGCAGGGGAAGCATCATCAATATCGGCTCGATCTCCGGGCGTGGCACTAAAAAAGAAAGAGCAGATATGGCGGCCTATGGTTGTGCCAAGGCTGCGGTGATGAATTTAACCCTTCACATGGCGCACCAGTGGGGACCAGAAGTACGCGTCAACTGTATCGCGCCAGGCATTATTGACACCCCCCGGCCGGCCGGAACTAACCGACAGGAATTGGCAGCGGAAGCAGTTAAAAGAATTTCACTTGGGCGCGCCGGCAGGCCCGACGAAGTAGCCGGCGTGGCACTGTTTCTGGCATCGGATGCCGCCAGCTTTGTCAGCGGAGCAGTTATTGATGTGAATGGCGGCGAATAGAGCCAGGCGTTAACAGTTACATTGTTTTCAAGAAGTCCCTACCTCAACGCCTTCTGCATGATTGTAGCCGGCCGTGCTCCGAAACCTGGACTGCACAAACAGCTTACTAAAAAGATTCCATATGCAGATCCAAACAAGATTACGACGCAGGCGTGTGTTCATCGTGATCATGTCCGCGAAACGTGGTCGGACATTGACCCCAGGCGATATAAACTGAAGGACTGAACTTGTTTCTTCTCTCGTTTAGGCAACCTGCTCTTCTGAGTTGATGCGAGCTTCCGTTGTCGTAGCATGAAGCTCATGCTATCCTCGCTCAGTGATCCGGTCCTTTGCCGATCAAGGCACGGAAGATGTATTCAACGGTCGTAACACCAGGGCATCGCGACAAAGCTGTCCCCGTGAACTTTGGGCCGTTGCCGGCCGTAAATTAGACCAACTGGACTCTGTTGAACGATTGGACGAACTCCGGATTCCCCCAGGGAACCGTCTCGAGGCGCTCGCAGGAGACAGGAAGGGGCAACACAGCATCAGAATTAATGAAAGGTATAGGATCTGTTTTCGGTGGACCAACGACGGGCCCACCGGAGCGCAGATCGTCGATTATCACTAGGATTGACAGCAGGGAGACGGATATGGTTCGAGTACCGACAAATCGAGAGCCCACGCATCCCGGCGAAATGCTCCTCGAGGAATTTTTGAAACCTATGGGATTATCGCAGCAGGAACTTGCGCGTGGCATTCGGGTGCCCTATCAACGGATAAACGAGTTGGTTCACGGCCGACGCGGTATTACACCGGGCACGGCGCTCCGACTAGCCAAGTACTTCGACAACTCAGCAGGATTTTGGATGAGTCTTCAGCTTCGATGGGACCTTTATCGCGCACAAAGCGCTGAAGCGGAGACGCTTAAAAGGATTCGCCCGCTTCGCGCGACGGGCTGAATTCGTCGCCGGGCGCATGTATTGTAGTTTCTATCCGTCGTTGGCTAATAGCCCACGATAGGACGCCACGCCTTTCACTTCCTGGGCGGCCAGACCCATAAAATAACGACGGCTCAATCGCCTTATATCAGGCTAAGGAACAGCAAAAATTTTGCGCGAGTTTACTGAGTCTCTTGAAAACGGGCGCTCGGCAGTAGATCGAGTTTAAACGATTACGAATGTGTAGGGTCGAGGACTGGCGCGGTGTTCCGTAGGTGAAGCCTATCTGTT
>JBBDNJ010000139.1:0-28105 GCA_040877705.1 Binatia bacterium
CCAAACGCGCGCTGAAGCGCGAAGGTCGCAGCGCGGCATCGAGGAAGCAACTCTCAAAGCAGGCGCATTTTGCGGCGCGAAGGCGCGCACCATCCGAGCGTAAGACCTCGGCGAAACACGCGGCTCGGACCAAAGGTCGTGGCGGGCGTTCCACCGCCGCTCGCACCCGTGCTCGCCGCGGGTAATTGGGTATGGGCCGAGCTTTCGACAGGCGTTAAATCCCGATTAAACTCTACACGGTGGAAGAAAGTATCATTGAAGGATCGCTCGCATCGAGATAGGTCTCAGGCGCTTCGACCGACCGCTATTTTTGTTGTTGAAGGCCATCCAAAGCAGCGTTATGGAGCGCCCGATCGACCTTGAATAGGAGATCGTCCACCAGAAATGGCTTCCAGATAAATTCGGCGGCTCCTTGAGGCGGGGCTGAACTGGCCGACAGATAACTAGTCATGATCATCACCGGAATTTGCGGCGAGATCGATTGCACTCGCTGCAGCAGTTTTAGCCCATCCATCCGCGGCATGATGATATCCGACAACACGAGATCGAATGCTTGGCTGGCAAGAATTTCAAGCGCTTGGACTCCATCGCCGGCCTGATCTACTTCATAGCCTTCTTCGCTCAACAGAAGGCAAAGATTCTTCCGAGTAATCGCATCGTCTTCTACGACAAGGATTTTTCCCGCCATGGCCTGGTGGAGACGCAAAAATGATTCCAGCATTGTCGACCCAGTATAAACGGCGAATTTCGCCGCTACGGATGATCTCTTGGCGCAGCCTTCGCTCTTGTCTGGCCGAATCTCGGACATTCTACTCAAAGCCAAAACTACTAACGCGACAAAAGCTACCATCTCGCAGTGGGCTGTTAGTTATTGCACCACAGTCCCGACTGCGCGCAATAAACCAGCCCTTCTGGATGAACAGCCAAAAAGCAGTGTGTCACGGGGGTGCTACAAAGTTTCGCGTGCTTGGGATGCACAAGCTTTGTTGCGGAGCGAATCCATACAATACAGGTCCACCGATTGATCCTCTAACGATCCGTTGATGGCATTGGCCTTGCATTCAATCACTGGTGAAAAGGCGCTCGGAATATTGGATTGACTAATACAATCAAGCAGGCCCGCACTAATCCCTTCCTGAAAATGCGTCGGTAACCGCCGGAAGACATAAACATGCCAAACGCGGAACTCATCAACATCGGTATCGAGCGCAAAAATCTTTATTTCGAAGTCATTCGCACAGTGAATGAAGAAGTGAAGAGAGAGCGACTTAGGGAATTTCTCGGCGAGCAGGCAGTCGGCAGCGGTATTATCTACGTACCGACAGTGCGGCAAGTCGGTGGATTATTCCAATGGTTGGTAGCCCAAGGATTTCGCGCCGGCCGGTACCACGGCCGGATGAAATTGACGGCTCGCGAATCGAATCAACAGGCGTTCATGACCGGCGAGTACGATGTCATGGTTGCGACCAAAGCGTTCGGCTCGGACATCGACAAACGCGATATTCGCTTTGTCATCCACTACGCCGTTCCCGACTCCATTGAAACCTACGTGCAGGAGAGTGGACGGGCGGGACGCGACGGTAAATCGGCGCGCGCGGTTTTGTTCTATAGACTGGAGGATCGCCACGTGCAGTCGTATTTCTTCGGCGGCAAATACCCGCGCCGTGACGAGTCGCTGGCGGTGTACCAAACACTCGATGAACTGGCAAGACAGGACGATCTAAAGGACCGCAGTGATGAGCAATGGCTGGCGGAAGTTACAGGGCTTTCGGAAAACCGCGTCAAAGTCATCCTGGCGCTTTTGGAAACAACCGGAATTATCGAGCGAAAACCGCGGCTGAACAAAATCCGTGACTTTGACGACGATGAAAAATGCGCCGCTTTTCTCGAAGAATACGAGCAACGGCACAACAGCGACCGGCAGCGACTGGACGCCATGATGCTCTACGGCCAAATTACCACCTGCCGTATGCGTTACCTAAGCGATTATTTTGACGAAGGAGCCGACACGGATTGCGGTCGTTGCGATAACTGCCGCGCCGCGCTACAACAAGCCGCCGAAAACATCGATGTCGTCCCGGACTCCACTTACTCCGCGGGCACGATGGATCATTGTGCGCCATCCTTAACAACGGCCGGCGCCGTGGCCGCCCGAATTACTCCATAAGCAGGGGGTGCTGGGGATTGGGGTGTCGGGTATCACGCTTATCGTTATAGTTTTCAAGTAGCGCGTTACCGCGGTGTCAAGGTCTGCCCGAGACTAAGCAGCCAACTTTTTAAGCTGCTGACGCCGCGGGTAAAGAACGAATCCTCGGCGGCCGACATTCCTTCGTAACGATCTTCCTGATAAAATGGCCCTTCAGGATCAAAGGGCAATCCCTCCGGTAACACGGATGTCACCCACAAATAGTCGTCTGAGATTATATCGATGGGGTGGCGTCGCAGGCGGCAAGAACCGCTATCCGCCAAGCCATCGAGATATTTCACCAACTCTTGCGTTCGGCCTAGATTAGCGAGTACTTCAGTATCCCTTTGCCCCACATGTTCAGCCAGCAGTTCGACGCGAACGGCGCCTAGCGAGCGGGCGAGCTCCGATTCTGAGGAGGAAGCTTCCCAGGAAACATTCAATTCAGTATCCAATCCCATGCTACGATTGTTCATGTTGGCGGAGCCGACACTGAGGAAGCGATCATCGACTAAGAAAAGCTTCGAATGAATGTAAGTGGCGCTTTCCTTGCCGCCGGCTCCGACTGAGGCCGGATAGTAAATACCGAACGAATGGCCGGTCTCCGAAGCCAATTTCTGCAATTCATGAAGCAGCTTTGCCTGGACGACTCCGATCGAAAGCTGCTCGACAAACGCATCGGCTTCTTTCGCGATAATCAAAACGATTTGGAGCCGAGATCGGCTTGAATCCATCATTCGGTCCGCTAAAGCTTTGTAGAGCGCATTAGAACTGAAATACTGATTTTCGACATAGATGAGATGCTCCGCGGCGCCGATCGCATCCATCAACAGGCGGCGGATCTCCTGAATCCGTTTTTGCCCTCCGCGCTCGGCGCCGACCTGGGTCCGGCTGATTGCAACTCGGTCGGCGCTGATGGCAACGGTCGGTTCGAATGGAATCGGGCTGTCTGAAAACAACGTCGGTAGCTGCAGCTCGCCGCCGCAGACGCAATTCCACCGTGCTGTGAAGAGCTCCGCCAGTTTCTGCGCCACCGGTCCTACATGATAGGATTGGACATCGTGAAACGGCGCATAATCACTTACATCCGCGTTTACCCGATTGGGGTTATCGACTCGATGCTCGCGATCGTCCCAGCGGCCCGAGCAGAGGTCTAATCCGCCGACAAATGCGATTTTGCCGTCAACGACGACGAATTTCTGATGGTGCGAGGCGCCGAAGAAATCACAACAATCGAAACAAAAGGTGAATCTTTCGTTGGTTGTCCAATTAAAGTACCATTCCTGGAACCACTCACGGTCCAAGCTATAAAGAGCGGTAAAGTCCCAGGCAAGAATGTAAATTTGTAAATGTTGATTTCGGTCGCAGAGCTGATTCAAGAATGAAAGGAATTGCCCCGCTTCTCCCGCTGCCTCTGCATCAGCGCCGCGTAGCAAGGAGACATCGCTGTCGAACTGCCAACCCGATATAAGAATATAGCGCTCCGCGGTGCGAGCGGCATGATAAAACGCGCGATAATAATCCCGCCCATCGATCAGCAGACCTGATTCCTTCGCTTCGCTGATATTCCAACAATTCCTCTCGGTCTTCAGTATCTTTTGCCCCATAGAACAGAAGTCTTTCTACCCTTGTTGATCTTCTAGAGAAGGGCGCTTTCGAGCGATCGGCAATTACCGCCGCTTCTCATTTGGTAAAAGAAAATAGCGAACAGCTTTGGTTCAATGAGCGAGAAGGTTTCGCGCTTCTTCGTGAGCAAGCAGTCCGTCTTGTCTACTTCTCTGGCTTATGACGCCCATTGCTGAGCTTAAACAAAATGCCTGACTCTGTGCCGATCGGCCATGAACCTTACGGCACGCAATATCTACACATGGCGGGCGGATATCAAACGAGTCAAACCATGATTGCTCAATTCGATCGCAACGACACTGAAGATTTGCCAAACTCGGCTCGTCCTTGTGTGACCGTTTCATAGAAGATACTTTCTACTTGGCCAGCGCCCGATTGGTCAAGGGGTTGGCTGCTCTTAAGATATTGTCGACGACGTTGTAAATAAGTATCGCTGGGCCAATGCCACCGCGCTGTAGCTAACTTCTCGCCTTCGTACGGCGCGCCATTAACTTTGCTTTGACCGAAGACTAGCTGCCAAAAACTCTGTTCTTCGCATTCGACGCGTTCGGATTTCATGAAGTACCTCCTCTGTTTTCATGGCGAATCACTCAAGATGCGCAACAACTCAGATCCGACTAAGAAGGCAAAAAATATTCCAAGCTTAAACTATTCTCATCGGAGCCATTCCACGGAAAAATAGTGAACATTTTGTTTTTGCTCTGTTTCAGTTATGAGACACGAGTCCGGTACATCCGAGGGATTCATTTTGTTTTCGTGTATCTAAGTTGGCACACGCAACGGGCAGGTTTTCCCAAAAATGAATCATCGACAGGTTATAGTAAGAAAGCCCTCTGAAAGGAAGACACGATTCAACTTGGTGTGATTGCAGGCAATGAGTTCTTTGAAGCTTGAATTCGAAACGCTTTCCGAGATCTTGTCGCGGTCCTCTTATCTTCGTTTCGATAACAAATTGGTCGCAAGCTCGCGGGCAAGCGCCACGCCGGCGGCTGTCACAAGGGTGCGAATAACCCCGCTACTTTTCTGTTGGCCCTCCAGATAAGCTCGCCGTTCCGGATCGTTTGGATACTTTCGCCCTTTACGGCCTCTCAAGGTCTTGCCGAACAGCACGCCTTCCAACAAATACCCAACCACCACGGCAATGCCCACCATTACTATTGGGTGCTGCTGAGTTTGATATTTTGGATTGACCGATCTCTTGGCCCCTTGTATCGCGCCACCCACGCGCGCCTCAAGAGTCTCGATTTTGTCGGCCATAGCTGCTCGGGTAGCTTCTATCTCCCGTCTGATTTCATTCTCGGTTGTTTCCATCTCACATCCTTTGTGCTGTGACCGGGAGGCTCAATGACTAAGCCTTGTCGTCTGCCGCCTACCGCCCCTTGTTTGCTATCTACGTATTTTACGCGCCAGCAGTAATCCGGTGGCGACGCCAACTACGAGGGACATCATTGGATGTTGACGAATATAAGTTGCCGCGCTGCCGGCAAGCCCTTCATACTGCCTCTCCCTGAAGTAGTCTCCACCTCGTTCCAGCCTATCGGCGATGGTTTCTGCCGTGTGATGCACCGCCGACTCGATTCGCGGTCCTGTTTCTCTAATTCTTTCCGCCACAGTTTTCATTTGGTCGCCGACCTTGGCCGCCGTTCTGTGCGCCGCCGCGGACGCCTGTTCCTTGGCCGAGCTAGCACGATCACCCACGCCGCCGGCGAAATCCCTGACCTTGTCCGAGCCGTTATGTTCCATCACTAGCCTCCTAATGTTTTGTTTATCTTCAAAGCAGCAATAAAGATACCAAACCGACGGTCGCTTCCTTGGGATTAAGCTAGCACCGTCCTGCCTCTTTTAAAATAAAATTGCTTAGATCTCAGAGAACGCCCGCGATTATCATAATGATACAACATGATGATCATGGCACGTCAGTTGCGGCTCTTCTGTTGGATAGGAGTCAAAGTACAATGGAAAAAGAGCCACAGACTGAGCGGCGCGATACCCAAGAACAGGAGTTTACGTGCAGCGCTTGCGGGCAAAAATTTAATTCCCTTGGCCGCTGTTTTTTTCCCGGTTAAGTTGGATCGTATCGGGCAAGTCTCGGTTGCTGATAAATACATTGATCCGCCGGCGGGAGTCAAACTCTAACCTACCGCGGCGGTTATTTTTTGCTTTTCACCGGGGTTTCGACGCTTCGTTCCAAACCGGGTAGTATCGCTTTGAAGAAAGCGTTCTGCACAAGTCCCAGCACTACATCGAGAGTGCTCGTTTCGGGATTCGATAGCTTGCCGGAAATTTTTGTCGTGGTGGCAACTTCTTCGCGCGGTTGATTTTCCAGTACCCAGGAAAGCCCGCCTATGATGCCTTCGTAAATCTTGCCAAAGAGACCTTTTTTCCGATCTTGTTTTGGATCATAAACATCGACATCCTTGAACAAGGGTTTCACGTACCCGTTAATCAATCCATCGCGCACCGCAATCTCGGAATAAAGGGAGAACTGCCCGGCCACCACATCGAAGTTGGCGTAAGCTTTAAATAGCGGGTTAAGGGCTTTCATGTTGGTCGGCTCGATGCTCATTTGGAGATCGAAGTTGGGGCTTTTCCCCGTCGGCCGCAAGCGCACGAGCGCGCGGGCTTTGCCGGAGTTCATAAACTTTCCGTTTGCTGTAACGACCGAGGTCCCCTCCTTAGCTTGATTAGTAAGGTTTTGAATCTTGATTTGGGCATCGGTGATAAACAGCCGGTACTCGGGTTCGCTTGCTTTATTGATGATTCCTAGCTCGCCGCCGAGAACGTTGACTTCGCTTACCTGAACTTCCAAGCCCGGTTCGTTGCTATGCTCGCGAATCACCCGGTCGGTTTTTTTAGCCAGTTCCGCCGTCGGCGAAGCGGCCGGTTTGTTGTGCACGTAATCCGCCGCTAACTTATGGATGTCGAGTCGCGGCACATTAAGAATCTTTTTGTTCTTGGTGTATTCGATGGTTCCCGCCGTGCTGAGCACGCCCCGGCGTACGGAAAAGTGATAGCGTTCAGTAATCGGTCTGAAATAGTCTAACGCAATTTGCTCGGCCTGTATTCCGGCTTTGAAAGCCACGTGAGGTTCAGCAAGAAAATCAGCGTTTCCCTGCAGCACAATCTTGCCGCTCTCGAAAACCGTCCCCTCTAGATAAACCTCCGACGGATATTCACCTTCTTGGGATCTCACGTTGCGAATATTATACGTCCTGAAATTGACGTTCTTGAGCTCCAGCGGGCGGTAAGATCCCTGATCCACGTAGGTAAGCTCGCCGCCGGTCACGACCAGCTCATTAATTTTGAGCGGGTAAATAGCTTCCACTGCGGCTTGCCAGCCGCGCTTTTCGACCGGTACTTCATCCTGTATTTCGCTACGGGATTGCTTTAGGTTTAAAAAAACCTTCGGGTTATTGATTTCGAAGTCGGCGACCACGCGGCCGAAGAGCAGTGCCTTCCAGTTGACGCTGGCGGTTAAATTGGGAATCTGAGCGATGGGTGGTTCGGGCTCGGCATCTTGTATGATCACCGAATCTTCAAGATCGAGACTGAACCCGAGTGGATGAAAATCGAGTTTGCCGATCCGGACGGTGTAGCCCTTGAGCGCTCCATTGATTCTATCTTCGGTTCTGCGGCGCAAAGGGTCATCGATGAAAAATGCAGCACTGACGAGCAGTACGACCAGCAAGCCAAAGACAGCAGCCAGCCAAACTAACGCCTTTTTCACGTTTCACTAAATGGGCAGGCTTGGCCACGACAGCTTGGACTAAACCATCATATGCGTCCCATCAACACCAGGATAATAATGACTATGAGTACGAGACCAAGACCTCCGCTCGGATAGTACCCCCACCCTCCACTATAAGGCCAGGTGGGAAGAGCTCCAACAAGCAAGAGTATTAGAATGATGAGTAAAATAGTGCCCATGTGCCGTTCCTCCGTTGTTTATTGAGTCAAAGGCTCCCATCATCCGAGCGAATGTCCGCGGTTAGTCAAGCGACGTTGGCCGCTTCAACCGCCGGTAACGGTTCGGGAGCAACGAAGCAGCTGTCATTAGCCTATGATTCATCCTTTCTGGACCTTTGTTGCTGAGGGAGCAAGCAATATGCCAGTGTGCGAAAAAGCCGATTTGCTTGATTATCGGCTCAAATCGCTGGCGCCACCGTGACTTCGACTGTAGCGTTTTTTAATTCGCTGTATCATCGGCGATACATTAGCGATCGTTTTGTGTCATATGTAGAGTCGCTAAGTTTGCAGTGGTTACTGCGAGGAACAAGAATGAGATACTCGGACTTATCTCGGCATTTCGAGGGTGGATTGTGTGGCACGTTCAATTTGAAATCTACAGCCGAAATACTAGGAGCTGCTTTTCTGCCGGTTTTCGTAATAGGCGCGGCCCCGGTTATAGCCACGGCGAAACACGTCATCGTCGCAGACATCAGGATAAAGCTCGCGCAACTTTCCCGCCACTGCTTCTTGAGACTTGCCGCGAAAATCAGGATGAAGAGCAGCTTCGAAACCGCATCGATATTTGCTTTCGTGACTTACGAACTCTCCAGCCGGCGCGTCATACTGCTCCTCCTCGGCATCGCGCAAGCCGATCCACCATTTTTCATGCGCCGCGTCGATGCTTTCGGCGCCGTTGCGCTCCATCACAGCCCGTCCTTCTTCGATAGATTTATCGGAGGTCGACGTGGCGATCACTACCGTTCGGCACTGCCTTAAAGCGTCTTCATAGAAAAACACTTCGTCCTTTGGCAGCCCGCCGGAGAGTTGGTTCTCTATGGCTCCGCCGCCCGCAGCGCCGGCTACCGCTCCGCCGATACCCAGCGCACCCGCGCCCAATCCGACAGCGATTATCGATCCAACTCCGGGCAAGATCAGGTTGGCTACCACGCTGCCCGCAGCCAACCCCACCGCGCCGCCGACAACGCCGCCGATCGCGCTACCCATACCCGGCTGCTCCCCTTCGTCGCTAGGCACCGCATCGAGTTCTTTTGTCGGAGTTCCGGGCGCAAGCAGGACGACATTGTCGCCGCCAAACCCTGCCGTCCCTTGCAGTTCCGAGCATGCAACTTCGGCTTCGTTTCTGGAATTGAAAATGCCGGCAATGGTTCCCATAAAGTTAGGCCCTCGTTTTCTTTGCGCCGATTTTAACGCAAGAGAAATGCCACATGATTCGCACGCGTCGAACAGCTAGCAGCGCAAGCTGTCGGAAAAGCAGCTAACGAAAGTGGCCAAATCAAAACTACGAACACAGCTCTTACTCTTTCCCATGGGCGGGACGATCCAGGACTCTGCTTTGCCAGCGATAGGACAACTGCAGAAGTATTTTGTTGAAATGACACTCACACGCCCGAGGTATTTCATCCGTTCGGGTAAATAAACACTGGCATTCGCTTTGCACAATTTCAGCAAAAAATAATCCAGGAGGAAGTTTTATGGCTCAAACTAACTATAAGCCCAAGGAGTTTAAACTCTCCGGACTTAACGGTATCTCGGATCAAACTTTGGAGATGCATTTCGGCCTCTACCAAGGCTATGTCAAGAACACCAACTTACTTACGGAAATGATCTTTGAAATAACGCAGAAGAAAGGCGCTTCGGGAAAAGATCCGGCTTATGCCGAGCTCACACGCAGGCTTGGATTTGAGTATGGAGGCATGGTGCTGCACGAGTACTATTTTGAGAACCTCGTGGCAAAGGGGAAAGGCGATCCTGATAACGAAATCAAAAAAGCAATGGAGAAGAGTTTCGGCGGCTTGGAAAATTGGCAGGAAGCCTTCACGGCCGTCGGCGAGATGAGAGGCGTCGGGTGGGCGATCTTGTATCAGGATCCCGCCACCAAGCAGCTATCAAATCACTGGATAGCGCTGCATCAAGACGGCGTTCCTTCCGGTTTCAAACCGATCTTGGTCATGGATGTATGGGAACATGCTTTTATGCTCGACTACAAACCCTCCGAGCGCGGCAAGTATATCGAGGCTTTCTTGGTCAATACGAACTGGGCAGTCGTCAATGCACGCTTCAAGAATCCAGCGGCGGCAAGAGCGGCGGCCTAAATTGAAAAACGCTGAAAGATGAAGGATGAAAAACTTCGCGCATTGAATTTCCGTTTTCCCTCCTGCATCCCTTCAGACCACCATCTAACGTGCATGACAAAAAGGGGGAGCATTGATGAACAGTCGACTTATTGAAGAACTTGCCGCTTCGCTCCGGCGCAAGCGGTCATCTCTGCTGTTGCAGGAGATTGCGGGCAGCCAGATCGAGATCGATACGATTGCCGATGGTCACGAAAGCGAACTGGAAGAAAGCGCGCAAAAAGACCGCATGATGCGGTTAGAAAGTCGCCTCACGGAGCGGGGCCGGAATATGCTCCGGCAAATCGACAATGCGCTCGAACGTATCGATGCGGGTACATTTGGCGAGTGTGAAAGATGCGGCAACGACATCGGTAAGGGACGGCTCAAGGCGATGCCGATCGCCGCGCTCTGCATCGACTGCGCTACCGCGCTGGAGAAAAAGCAACGTCTAATGGGAGAACAGGGAGACATTAAACGCCTGCCGGTCAGAGACGACGAACTGGATCGCGGCTTGGGCTCGGAATAGAAGAGGCAATTGACAACGTTATCACGGAGGATGGCAAACTTAAAAAGGTCTCGATGCGGCACTGGCCGGCAAGGTCAAGTGGAAGGTGGTGCCTTGCTCCACTGTGCTGGAGTATGAGATGGCGCCGTCGTGCGCGAGAACGATCTGCTGGACGATGAACAGCCCTAATCCCGTCCCGTGCGGTTTAGTCGAACTGAACAAATCAAAGACCTTGAGGTCATCGGGAATGCCGACTCCTGTGTCAATGATGTCGACACAAACTGCATCGTCGCACGGGTAGCCTTTGATCGTCAGCTTGCCACCATAGGGCATGGCCTCCACGGCATTCTTTACCAAGTTAAAAAATGCTTGCTTGAGTTTTTCCGAGTCCCCTTGGATAGCGGGCAATTCAGGCGGGCATTCGGACACGATCTGAACCTCCCCCTTTCCCTCCATGGCCAACAACGCGATTGTCTCTTGAACCACCCTCGCGAGCTTAACCGGATGAAGATTCAGCTTTTGAGGACGCGCAATGGTCTTGAATTCACTGAGCAGCGCCGTAAGCCGGTCAATCTCGCTTTTTAGATCCTTGAGCGTGGATAGCATGTGCTGGGGCGCCTTGATTCCCTCTCTGCCGATAAAACGTTCCAACAACTGGACCGTGGTCGAAATACCGTTGAGGGGATTGCCGATCTCATGGGCCAACATCGATGCCGCAGTTCCGATGGCCGCCAGATGTTCCTTTTCTCGCAGTTTCTCCCTGAGACTTCGCTCTTGTGAATCGTCGCGCAAGAGAATGAGAAAACCCTGTAAGCCGTGAGCATCATCGCGTAGAGCAAACACGATGACTCGAGCGTAAAAACGCGAGCCATCTTTGCGCACGAGCGATTGATAGTCTCGAAATGTTCCTTGATCGCTCGCCTCGTCGAGCGCTTTTTCTAATAGCAGTTGCCGCCGCTCTTCGTCGGCGAAGAAAAGTGACAGACGCTGTTCGAGCATATCGTAGCCTTCGTAGCCCAAGATACGGTTCGCGGTTCGGTTCCAATCGACAACGCGACCGGCCGCATCCGTTATCAAAACCGCGTAGTTGGTTATATTTCGCAGCAGATTACCCAGGATCTGCTCGACCTGTTTGCGCTGCGCCTCCTCTTGCTGAAGCTCCTCCGTTTTTGACATCAATTCGGACGTTTGCTCGATCACGCGCTGCGCCAACTGCTGATTGAGTTCCAGAATAATGCTCTCGGCTTTCTTGCGCTCGGTAACCTCGCGAACGACTTCAACGACATAGGAACCGTTTCCCGTCCGCAGCAGGGTGCTCGTCGATTCGGCCGCAAAAACAGATCCGTCACGGCGGCGGTACTGCCATTCGCCGCGCCAGAACCCATTTTTTTCAATTTCCGGAGCGGCAACTTCATAGATACGGTCGAACGAAGATAGGTCAGGGTATAACCGTTCGGTAGTTTGTTGCAGAACTTCTTGAGCGGAATAGCCAAACAATGCCGCGGCGCCATCGTTCCAATAGACGATGCAACGGGATTTAAGCTCTATAACAACGATGGCTTCGACAATTCCGTTATAGAGCGAAACCAGGAGGTCTTCGTCGAGAGGTGGCGGACAGGTACGGCGCTGGGATGTTGACTCGTTTGAAGCCATCGGTAGGGGTCTTCTCACTTTTCCAAATAGATTTGATCTCGCAGACTTGATGCAAATATCGGTTCTAACGCCTCAACAGGTCTCCTATCACTCCTTATCTCAGACATAAAGCCAATTTCGCTCGCCAAGTCACCAATCATCGTCCCGCGGGGGGGACGCAAAGCGCCTGCCTAAATGCGAATATGGGACAAATTCCCTCGCTGCTCTCAGGGTCGAACTTGGGTCGCAACTGGCATGCGAGTTGCGTTTTGGCACCCATTGCGCCACATGCGAGTGACATAGAATGGGTTGAGTTGTTCACGTTTCCCGATCACCTTTTAAGCATCATGGCTCCCGTGCCGAAAAAGTTCGAGCAGTTGGGCTCGAACGAGAGGCAGCCGATTTATGACATACATACAGGACAAACGAGCACAAGGTAGATTTTTTTTACTGGTTACTTTTTGCTCTGTGATAGCCGGCGTCATTGCCGGCACATATCTAGTACCGAGCCGGTTAACCGCGCAAGATCAACCGGCACAAGTCCAACACGACGAGAAACCAACCCTGACTTTGCCTAACTTTGTTTCTCTGGCAAGAACCTTCGAGCCTTCTCTCGTGCATATCTCAGTCACGCAAAGCCGCCAGCATGCTGCCGAACAATTTGGTGAAGGCAGTCATTCTAGCGCCGATCCGCGGGAAAGATTTTTTGGCACACCGCGGGCGCCCGCTCCAACGCCGAGGCGCGGTCTCGGATCCGGTTTTATCATCGACAGTGACGGTCATATACTGACCAATTACCACGTTGTGAACAATGCAGACAGAGTGATTGTCAAACTTTCCGATAATCGTGAGTTTGATGCAAAGATCGTCGGGCGAGACGCAAAGACAGATATCGCGGTGATTAAAATAGACTCCTCTGACGATTTAAAGGCCGCTCCTTTAGGTGATTCGGGTCAGTTAGAGCGGGGCGAATGGGTGGTGGCGATGGGTAGCCCGTTCGGCCTTGATAAGACGCTTACGGTCGGCATCATCAGCGCCATTGGACGGCGCATCGGCGCCGGCCCTTATGACAACTATATTCAGACCGATGCCTCCATCAATCCCGGGAATTCGGGAGGGCCGTTAATTAACCTGCAAGGCTACGTTGTCGGCGTCAACACCGCCATCGTCAGTCAGTCCGGCAGCAACATCGGTATCGGGTTTGCCATTCCGATCAATCTCATCAAACAAATTCTCCCGGACCTCAAAAACAAGGGCAAGGTAACCCGAGGTTGGCTAGGCGTCACCATGCAAACAATCACGCCATCGATTGCCGAATCCCTCGGCCTGGAAAAGAGCGGCGGCGCATTAATCTCCGACGTGACGCAAGGAGGGCCAGCGGACCAATCCGGCTTGCAGCGAGGCGATGTCATCATCGAATACGACGGCAAAACTATCACCGATGCCGGCGAGCTACCCATTTTGGTCGCACAGACTTCCGTCGGCCAACAAGTTCAAGTGAAGGTGCTCCGGAAAGGAAAAGAGCTGCCGATTGCAATCGCCGTCGGCGAGCTCAAGGAGAAAGAAGTCGTAGCGCCCAAAGTGGAGAAAACGCAGCTTGGGTTAACGGTCCAAACCGTCGATCCGCAAGTCGCTGAGAGTCTCGGTCTGACCGGCGCGCACGGCGTGCTGATCACTTCCGTTCAGCCGGGAAGCGCTGCCGAGGACGCGGGGCTGACGCGCGGCGACGTCATTCTGGAGGTCGATCAATCGCCGGTTAAGACCACCGAAGATTTTCATATAGCGCTGGGCAAATCCAAGACCAACGTTTTGTTTCTGGTGCGCCGGGGAGAATCGAACTTGTTCGTGGCCATGAACGTGCCAAAATCCACAGGCTGAACCAATCTAATAGATCGAGCAGGAAACCAGGGGGGAAATAGCCGTGAAGGCAATAGGAGCGAAGCTCTGGGCAATACCGGAGGGATATATTCCTGGATGGAGTCACGGTCCCGAACCCGAATTCACCAGTCATGAAACCGTCTGCATGCTCAACGTATCAGATCAAGACGCGCACGTCGAAATCACTATCTTTTTCTCGGGCCGTGAGCCTGCCGGCCCCTACTCGATCACGGTTTCCGCGCGCCGCACACAACACGTTCGGTTCAACGACTTGACCGAGCCGGAGAAGATTCCACAGGAAACGGACTTCGCCAGCGTCGTCGAATCCGACGTACCCATCGTCGTGCAACACACGCGCCTCGACTCGCGCCAGGCCGAGAATGCATTGCTGAGTACGATAGCGTATCGGGAATAGCTCGACGACCGTCGTGCCTCCGTCAAAGACAACGGAGTTGCGCTGTTCGCTTCGCTATGAAGCAAACCCATTGCGAGCCCTTCACCGATACCCCATCGCGCCGATCACGGTTTGCAACACCCGCCAAGCATAACCGCATTCCCTAGGTGCCGTGTTGAGTCCGGCGCCGAATAATGGAAGCTTAAATGCAACAAGAATGAACCACAGCGGTTATTTTTTTTTCATCCTGGCCATTTGGCTGCTTTTCACTCGCCCGGTATCAGCCGTTCAAATCGACATGCTCGATCCCACCCGAGAGTGGCGGGTCGGCGGCATCGAGATTTCGGGAAACCAGCGGCTTTCCGATAGCCGGCTTTTAGCCGAGATGCTCACGCAAGCCCGTCCCTGGTATCGTTTCTGGGAAGAGCGACCGATCTTCGATCCCGTCACCTTTGAGACCGACCTGGACCGGTTGCGCCGCTTTTACGAATCTCAAGGTTATTACGAGAACCGGATAACTCACGATCTTGAGGTCGATGAGGCCAAGGGAATCGTCAGCCCGCACGTCTTTGTCGAAGAAAATGAGCCGATAGTGATCTCTCAAGTCGTTATCGACATCGCCGCCGAACAGACGGCAGAAAGCCCGCCGCCTTTGCCGGAGAAACTTCCGGTGACGCCCGGCGAGATTTTTACCGAAAAGGAATATCAGGAAGCGGAGCTGCTATTGCGCAACTCCATTATGGATCACGGTCACGCGCATACCAAAACCCAACGCGGAGCCGAAGTAGACTTAGATACGCATGAAGCCCGCATCCGCTACTCGGCGCAGCCCGGACCCAGGACGGTATTTGGTGCATCCGAAGTCAAGGGAACCGAGTGGGTAGAGCCGTATTTAATCCTGAGAGAGCTCGCCTACGAGCCGGGAGAATTATTTTCGTTGCGGAAGATCCAGGAATCGCGCCAGCAAATCCTGGCGTTGGATCTTTTCAGCGCGCTGGGGATCAATCCCCGTGAGACCGCCGGAACTCCGACGATGGTTTCCATAGACGTCGAGGTCACGGAAAAGCCGCCCCGCGAGATCAGTGCCGGTATTGGCTACAGCAGCGAGGAAGAATTTCGCGCCTCATTGAATTGGCGCCACAACAACTGGCTGGGAGATGGAAGGCGATTATCGCTCCAGGCGAAATATTCTTCCATCGTCGCCACCGGAGCCATCGAGTTCGTTCAGCCTCACTTTCTGACGCGGCGCACCCAAGCCGGATTGACGCTGCGCCATGATCTGCAGGACGAGGAGACCTTTCTGCGCAACGTAAGCCAGTTTGCCGGCCGTCTCGATCATCGCTTCTCTTCGAGACTCGTGGGCTCTCTCGGCTATCGTGTGGAGTATAACCAACTCAACGACGTGTCAGCGGCCACCCCTGAAGCTCTGGGAGCCATCAGAACAAACGGTATTTTGACCGGTCCCACGTTGGGCCTCGTCTGGAATACCACGGACAACTTGTTGGACCCGACCCGAGGCGAAGTGGTGTCGTTTACCGCGGATCAAGCCGGCGGCATCTGGGGCGGGCAATTCAACTTTTATAAATTGACCACCGAGGCCAAAAAGTACGTCGCCGTCGGCTGGGACACCATTCTGGCCGGCCGCTTGAAAATTGGCGTTGCCGACGCCATCGGTTCGAGAAAAAACTTCCCCCTTTTTGAACGTTTCTTTGCCGGCGGCCAAGCCAGTGTGCGCGGCTTTGAACGGCGCCGGCTTGGCCCGCTTAACAGTGCCGACGAGCCTCTCGGCGGGCTCAGCTTGATCGAAGGTTCCGTCGAGCTGCGTCGTCCTCTCTGGCGCGAGCTGGGTGGAGCGTTGTTCGTCGACTTTGGTCAGGTCTCCTTGCAACCTTTCGATATTCCCATCGATGACGTTAAATTCGCGGCGGGTTTCGGCTTGAGCTATACGACTCCTGTGGGGCCGATTCGATTGGATGTCGGTTTTCCTTTCAAGCCTCCTCCCGGAGACCAGCCTTGGCAAATTCATTTCAGCATCGGAGCGTCGTTTTAACCCATGAAAAGATTGTTCATGATCCTGGGCAGGGCGGCTCTTGCCGTAGGATTCTTGTTGCTGGTGCTCATGGCAGGTCTCGCAGTCATCACGCATACGGACCGCTTCCGCGAATTTCTGCGCGAACAACTGGTGACAACGATCAACGACTCGGTCCGCGGTTCAGTGAGTTTGGGCCGGCTGGAAGGATCCCTATGGGGCAACGTCATTCTTCATAACCTCGCCGTACGCCATGAGGGCGTTGAAATCCTCGGGGTTCCACGGCTAAGGATTGCCTATTCTTTGCTTCCACTACTGTGGGGTCGATTACAGATCTTTGAAGTCGAGGGCGTTCGGCCGTCACTCCGTTTGGTGCGAGATCGAGATAATCAGTGGAATCTTGTTCAAGCGTTCTCCCCAAAGCAGCCCACGCAACAGGGAGACTCCGGATGGGTCGTGCTGTTGAATTCGCTTAGCTTGCGAGAAGGCAACATCGATCTCCGCCTTGCCGGACCGGAACCGCAAAGCTACTCTTTCAAGAATCTGGATCTTGACAGCCGGCTGCACATTAGACCCAACGCGATTACCGTCGATGTCAGCCGCGTCGTGTCGCGCTTGACCTCGCCGGATTTCCCGGAGGTCGGTATCGACGGCGCTTTGGCCTACCGGGATACGGGCTGGACCGACACTCTCGAAGTGAGCAATCTTGTGCTGGCCACCGGCGCTTCCCGCCTTCAGCTAAACGGCAAGATTGCCGAACTCGAAAAGCCGGAGTTGCACGGCAAAATCGCTGTAGAACGGCTTGCCCCTTCGGACGTCGCTCATTTCATTGCCGGTTGGCCGATCAAGGCCAACACCACCGGAACGATCCAAATCGACGGACCTCTCAATTCCCTTGTGGTGGATCTCGACCTCGCGGCAGCCGGTGCTAAATTGGCGGCCGATCTCCGGCTCAACGTCGCGCAAGAGCCGCCGCGCTATCAGGCAACTATCGATTTAGTCAATTTCGACGTAAAAACGTTGTTCCCCGGAAACGATATCGCAGGAATTTTGAGCGGCGCCATCGAGGCCGAGGGCATCGGCTTTGACCTTAGCGCTATCCACGCCCAAGGCGGGATCAAAATGCAATCTGCGGCTGCCGCAGGATGGGCTTTGGGTGATATTTCCATCGAGGGCCGGCTGCGCGAGAACGTGGCCACCGTCGCTGGAAAACTGAAGAGCAAAATGGGCGGCGCCTCATGGAACGGCGAAATCTCTTTTAAAGATAAACCGGCATACGATCTGGCGCTTTCGGTCGATCATCTCGACATACAAAAAACCGCCGGCGATGGAAATGGCCTTGAAGGAAACCTTAATTTTAAAGGCACGATCAAGGGAACGGGATTCGACCCCGCAGCACTGATCGCGCGCGCGAATCTGCAAATCTTGCCGTCGACGATCGGGCCGGTGCGAGTGCAACAGGGTTCTCTCATCGCCGCTGTGGCCGATCAGCGAATTCGAATAACTCAAGGAACGCTCACGACTCAAGATACGATGCTAACGGTGCAGGGAGACGTCGGACTCGATCCGCAACAAAACGGCCGGCTGGATTATCGCGTCCGCTCGGAGAACCTTACACCCTGGCTGGCTCTGGCGGATCTAAAGGGTTCAGGCGCTCTCGAGTTGACCGGACGCGCCACCGGAAATATCGCCGCCCTTGAGTCGCAAGGCAAATTGAAGTTCGCGTCGCTGCGCCTGGAAGATACCGTGATCAAGAGCGGCAACATTGATTTCGCTCTGCGCCGGCTCGGCACGGAGTTTCTACCGCAAGGAACGATGCAGGTCCAATTGGCTGAAATCCAAGCAGGCGTTGCGTTACAGAGACTCGACGGCTCCATAGGGCTGTCTTCGCACCAGCCTTACGAGATCCGGCTCGATTTGAAAGCGTCGGATCAGTCGAACCGGACACATACGTTGGTGGCTCAAGTCGACTACCAACCCGAAGTGATCGTCGCTCGACTGGACCAGCTCCGGCTCAACCTGGATGACGGCGTGTGGCAGCTTTCCCGCCGCGCAACGATCACCCAGAGCGGCGATAGCTTCGACATCGAAGGATTCATGCTGAACAACCGTGCTCAGCAAGTGGCATTAAACGGCCGCTTCGCCACCAGCGGCGAACAAAACCTGACGGTTAACATCGAAGGATTTCCGGTCGGCGGGCTCTCGGCTTTCATGACCCAACCCATTGCGATGACCGGCACTATAAATATTCGCGCTCAGGTGGGCGGCACTGCGGCGGCGCCGGTAATCGTCGCATCGTTAAACTTGGCCGATGCCACCATCGCCGGACAACACTACGGCGGAGCCGCCGGTGCCGTGACCTACAGAGATCGAATCGCCGATCTCAAGCTTACCGTCCGCCAAGACGCCACGCATGAACTCATAGCAAACGGCAGGGTTCCGGTTATCCTAAGTTGGAGCCCTGAATGGCAATTGGAAGCTGCCGGCGATATGAATGTTCGCGTTCGATCCGAGGGTTTGAGTATGGCTTTTTTGAACGCGTTTAGCGGGGATGCCACTCAAAACATAACCGGAAACATCTCCTTGGATGTTCTTGCCCGGGGGCCGGTAACGCAACCGGTACTGCGCGGCACCGCGCGCGTGAGCAACGGTGCGGCTACACTTAAGCCGCTGGGCCTGCAGGTATCATCGATAGCCGCGGACGCTAAATTCGATGGACAAACGGTTACCCTGCGCGAGATCTCGGCCCGCGCCAAAGACGGCCAGCTAAACGGTAGCGGCGTCATCGCTCTGAAAGACTATATGCCCGAAAATTTCAAGCTGTCCCTTGCCGCTTCTCGCTGGCCGGCAATAGCAACGCGACGGTACCAAGCGACGGTGGCGGCGAATATTGAGATTCAAGGTCCTCTAACCAAGCCATCATTAACGGGCCAGATCGACGTCCTCAATGCTGACTTGCGTCCCGATTTGGCTTTTCTGAGCCGTGGCAAGACATCGCTCACGCGGGATGAGACCATTGTTATCGCCCAGCATAAAACGGCCGGCCAAAAACGATCGCCCCAAGAAATCAAAGAAGAAACCCAGCCCGACAATGAACTGCTGAAGAACGCTCGATTAGACATGACGGTCGTGATGCCGAATCAGGTTTGGATCAGGCATCCGGACGCCAATATCGAGCTCAGCGGAAAAATACGCGCGATCAAACAAGCCGGAGGAGACATTGCTCTGACGGGAACGATCAACGTCGTCAGGGGTTGGATCGCTTTCCAACGAAGGCGCTTTAATCTGGTTCGCGGCGCCATCCAATTCACAGGCGGGGAAACGATCAATCCGGTCCTCGACATTCTGGCGCGATACCGCTTACCGGAATATCAAGTCGAGGTAATCGTCAGCGGGCCTCTGGACAAGCCTACACTTGCGCTCAGGAGCGAGCCGCCGTTAGAGCAAGCCGATATTTTGGCGCTCCTGCTCTTTGGCAAACCCGTCAACGCTCTCGACCGAACCGAACAAACCACGCTGCAACAAAGCGCGGTCGATCTCGCCAGCGGTTTTGCCGCGGCGACGATCGGCAGCGCTGTGTCTCAAGCGCTTGGTTTGGACCGATTGGGATTGGACATCGGCGAGCTCGATTTTAGCGGCGGACAGATCGGCTTTGGGCGCTATGTCGGCGACAGCACCTATTTTTCCGTCTCGCAACATTTATCCGGAGAAGCCGGACGGGAGGTTTCGATAGAATACCGAATCGGCCCCGATTGGAAGATTGTCACATCCACGTCCACCACCGGCACAAGCGGTATCGGTATCCTCTGGCACAAACGGTATTGACGCTTGTAGGCGACGGTTTTCCCCAGCGGTTCAGCGCGTCAGGCACCCTTACCCACAGTCTCGATCGATGCTGCAGCAACACCGCCGCCTTCATCGCTGGCCGCCTGAGTGGCGGATCGCCGGCAGGCGGCGGATTTTCCGGCTCCGGCTCGTCGGGTCGTGGCGGCGGCTCATCGACGGGCGGTTTTTTTGGTCGGTTGGGCGGCTCCTTGATGGGCGCCTTTTTCGGCCGATGGGGCGGCTCTTTGCGCGGCCGCGGCGGCCGCTTCGATGACGTCGGCACACGGACTCCGCAGGCACCATTGGCGCATTCCACCGGATGCCGATACACGAACCGGTTATTCATCGTTGCGTCCGATCACAAAGCCGCGCACTCCGGGTCGCCTGCCGCGTCATCAACGCGATGCTTCTTTGATGCCGCGATCAACCGCCTACCTGAAGGTTATTCACGACCTTCTTGACACCGTTGACTCGCGCAGCCAATTGCTCCGCTCTGGCTTTTTGTTCCGAAGTTTTCACCGTGCCGTTCAAATAGACGACACCGTTGGTCGTATCGACGTCGATACGGGTGAAATTCGATGCCTTATCGGCGGTGAGCGTAGTTTGCACCGAGGTGGAGATGCGCGCATCGTCGACATTTCTTCCCGCGGTTCTGCCGGTCATGGCTTGGCATCCAGCCAATGCAAGGGTTAACACCGCCACCGCGGTAAAATGTTTCGTTGAATTTTTCATGAATCCTCCGCTTGTTTTGTCATTCGTTTTATTCTTATTCGCAAAACATTCGACCCGCCGGCGAAGCTCGTCGAGATGAAATGGTTTTGCGAGAACCTTGTCGCAACCGGCGGCGATACATCGATTTTTGTCCCGCATCGAACTCATTCCCGTCATCGCGATGACGGGAATGTCGCTGTACCGGGTATCGTTCTTGACTGTGCTGACCAGTGAAAAACCCTCCCCACCCGGAAACAACATATCGAACAAAATTAAATCCGGCTGGTCGCGCTCAAGCTGGTCCCAAAATTCCTGTTCATTACCTGCCGCCGTCGCGCGCCAGCCACAGAGTTTCAGATACTTCACGACCAAGTTGAGAAGATCCCGATTGTCCTCGACGACTAGGATGCGAAATGATTTCACAATAACTTACCTCACCGGTTCGGCACGCCTGTTGGCGCGCACCCATAGCTAATTCCCCAATTGAACTCGTCCCAGGAACCGCTTCAAACCCGTGGGCCACCGCGGCCCATGACCAAACTAACGATAAATAAAATGATAAAGACGACAAACAAAATCCAGGCGATTTGTGTCGCTGCGCCGGCAATGCCGGTAAGTCCGAGCACGCCGGCGATTAAACCGATGATAAGAAAAGTAATTGCCCAACTTAACATGATCCTGTCCTCCTTTTTCCCGCGTTCAGTTGCTACAAGCACCCCACCTACCCAGCCTTTTTGTATGACACAAGATTTCCGCTGTAGCGTTCTCCCTTATTTACAATCTCATCAAGCCCAAAATTCCAGTGACGATGAGATAAATTGCGACGACATAGTTGAGCAGCCTCGGTATCAGCAGAATCAGTATTCCCGCAATCAGCGCGACGAGCGGTTGCAAAGCGATGTAAAACTCCATGACGGCTCTCCTCTATTATTTGCGAGTGGATGAATTATGGGGTTCAACTCCGTCAGCGGGTCGCACACCCCATGATACTTGAAAGCTCCATTGGGTCGTCCGCATGCTCCGTACTAGTTTGCTGAGTGGCTCGATAACTGTTTTTGCTAAAGCACCCCTGTGAGCTCAAACCGATTGTCGCCTAACCAGATACCTTCGAGTCGAACACGATCACCGACGCTCATCTGACGAAACTGTTCTTCAGTGCGATCGGAAGACGCTTGTGGAAGATAGACAGTGGTCATTTCGCCCGAAGCGGTCCGGAGCTCGATTACCCCGCGTTCGCTTAGCACCCGCTCAACCGTCCCCTCGATGGTCTCGTTGCGCGCGCGGCCACCGTCGCGTACGCGAATGAATTCCGACATCGCCCGTCCGCCGGAGGTCTCTTGCAGTCGAACCTCAATTATGTCGCCGATTCGGATGCGGCTGGCTGGAGCTTCTTTATCGTCAACGATCACACGCGTCTCGTCGGTGTAGCTCACGACTTGGCTTTGCCGCTCATTGGTGCGCAGATAAATTTCCCGACGACTAAAATCCACGTCCTCCACGGAACCGACCAATACGATGGCTTCCGTGCGAGAGCGCGACTCCAATGTCTGTCTACCGATCAATGAGACATTCTCACAGCCGGCATACGCTACCGGCATCGCCGTCAAGAGAATCAAAGCGAATATCGCGCCCGGCGCTTTTGACGCTCGCCTATTTTTAATTCTGACCTTCATCGTGGGTGGAGTTAACGCTGTTTTTTCAACTCAGCGATTCGATCTTCAGTGGCTGGATGAGTAGAAAGAAAGCCTCCTCCTCCCCCACCTCCCGAGGCTCGCGCGACCCAGCTCAGAGCATCGATCATGACGTCTCTAGAGTGCCCCGCCCGTTCTAGTATCGTCACGCCGTGGCGGTCCGCGGCATACTCTTCCGTTCGGCTATAACCGCGGGCGATGAGGTTCCCCGCGATCGGCGTCACCGCGCTGCTCCCGGGCAAGAGTTGCTCGAGCAGGATGACACCGAGGTTTAGACCGACGCCCAGAGTTTGCAGCTTAGCGACATGGCCCAGATCGTCGTGAGCGATCTCGTGGGCCATGATGCCGCGCAGTTGTTCATCGCTGGCCTTTTCTAACAGGCCGGTGGTGACATAGAACTCTCCGCCGCCGGCATTGGCGGCATTGATCTCCGGCTGATCGATGATGCCGATCTTCACATCTTTCGGACTTCTAGGATTATTCATTTTTTGCAGCAAAGGCGTGACGATTCGGTAGAACCGTTCGGCTTGTCGAGGATCCACCCGCCGGATGTCCGCGGGTTGCTGGCGTGGATCGCTTCCACCCTCCCGCGGCGCAGAAGCACCGTCCGCTACCACACAGCCGGAAGCGGACAAAACTAAAACTAACGCCAACGAGCTAAAAGTTGATTTCATTGCAAGTCACCGCACCAACGGGTGTGATCTGATCACTAGTAAATGATCGAACCTCTCTCGATTTGTTTCCTGCGATCGTCGTATTCCTCGCGGGATATTCTTTTATTCTTGTAATCTTCGTCCAACTGATCCATCTGCCGTTTGGCCTGATATTCATAACCCGCGCCCGTCGCCAACCCGCCCGCGGCGACTCCGCCTAGAAACGCACAACTCCATTGTGTCATGCCCAATAATACAAGTAGCAAAATATAACGTTTCATTTAAATATCCTCTCGTTTTTGGTATTAAACTCGCTGCCAACGCCGGTTCAGTGGAGCAATGGGTGTGCCACGGCCCCGCAGGCGTCATTCATAAAGGTAACAAGATGTCATTCAGTTACTTCATGGGACATTCACAATACGGCCTGTCTCGGAAATAGAACAGCGGGCAGAGCAATTAGCTCAGTGATGGGACGTTGGGCGCCAACAGATGCCGCAGTCGTTTCTTGTGCATCAAAATCGAACGAAAAAATAACTAAGAAGGAGACTGCTTAAAGTAATTTTTTTTGAAATCACATGGAGAACTATTTAAGCTGGCACTGAAATTCTCACGTTCGCTCTTACCCTTCATCAAAGGAGAGCGAACGTGAGAAACGACAGCGGAACAAACGGTCCGAAACGTTACCGTCCACCCCACATAAAACCAACCCCGATATTGAACACATGGTTGCCGTTATCGGATTCGTTATTGATTCGCTCGAATTTATCCCAAAACCACTCGTAGCGATAACCTAGATTCAAGAACGTCTGTTCATGAACGAAAAGTTTAACGCCCGCCTGAGGGCCGAGGGTTCCGGTGACGTCGCGATCGTTCCAGGCTGCGCCGATGAAACCACCGAGATAAGGCACGATGATGTCGGTGACTCGAAAATGATAGTTAAGGAATGGCGCGGTTGTCGCGATCCATTGATCGCTCGCATCCTCGATAAAATTATAATTAAGCGCCTGTCGAAACCCAAGTTGCCATCCTGGGCTCAGGTAAACCCCATAACTTAAATCAAGATTTAAATTGCCGATGTCAGAGCCTTCTGCATGAAACAACCCCCCCGAAACTTGAACCTCGCTGGCGCCCTGCCGGGGTGCGGCGGCGACGCTCGCGACTCCAGCGAGCGAGCTGATCAATGCCCAGCTCACGAGAGAAAGAAAAACTTTTTTCATAGAATACCTCCGCTCATAAAATTTAACGCCTTATGTGAGCAACGAAGGTGCCATCTCGCCCGATTGTAGGGAAGCTTTGTAAAACAACAACGTTTTGGTCGGCAGTTCGGGACGCTGTCCGGTAATTGATACTTTTCCCGCCGCTAGGTGTAGCGTGAATGCTACACGGAGACGTGTTGTGCTTCTAATGACGGCCGAAGCGCCGGAGACGCTAAATTTTTTTGCCTCCGGTGAGAACCATCAGAATCCCGCCCGCCAATGCCGCGCCGCCAACGATCGGCGGTAGCGGAATAGTTTTTTCTTTTTCCGCGGTGGCTTCGATCGGGCCCACGTCGACGATCTTCTCCCGGCTCGTATATGTGATACCTTGATAGGCCAGCGCTGCGACTCCGATGTTTGCTTAGTGATTGCATGGGAGTCAGTAAAAAAGTTTAGCCAATTTAGAACTCACCTCCCAAACTGAATCTGCATGGTGTCGGCGGATGGCGGCGATTACGGATGTTTTCGATCGGCCAAGGACTTCAAGGTTACCTCATCGAGGTTCTCATGAACGACCGCATCGCGGCGGCGCAAAAACTCCGCTACGGCATCGCCATTGTCGATGCCGAAATCTATTCCGCCATGTAAAGCGTCGAGAATTTCCGTGGCCGCTATCTGTTCGGGCGGCCGCGCGAGGCTGATTCCCGCCGGCTGGGCAGCGCGTAAAAGCATGCCGCGGCCGACGAATTTTTCCAGCAGGGGATCAATCTGGTCGGGCGGCACTGCGAGTGTGCGGCTCAGATACCTTTCCGTCACTGGCGGTTTGCCGGCAATAAAGCGGCGGGCAACCTCACACAACAAGGACAACGCCAGCCGTTCTTCAAAAATATGTCCCTGTTTTCCATGCGCGAAACTCGGCAGGTACACCGATGAATGTTGATGTAAATAAGCCATCTCGCCACCGACCAGCACAATTAGCCAGGCCACATAAAGCCAGATCAAAAACACAACGAGAATCGCAAAACCCGAATAGATGGCGGCATAGCTCACTGAATTGACGATGAAGGCGGTAAAGGCAATACTGGACAGCTGCCACAGAATCGCCGCGACCCCTGCGCCGATGACAGCCGAACTGAACGGCACATGCACGCTCGGAATGAATTTGTACAAGAAGGTAAAGCCGGCGCAGAGAAAAAGGAAAGGCAGTACCCGCGTCAGCAACGCGACTCTTATCCCAAAGACATTCAGGTCCACCAGGCGTTGCACCAACCAGTAACTCTGAGCCGATGCAATCAGGGCCAAGCAGGCAAAAATAAGCACGGGACCCACCAGGAGCATTCCAAGGTATTCACCGTATCGCCGGGTCCAGGTCCGAGACGGCTGAGCTCGCCAGATTTGGTTCAAAGACTCTTCGATATTACCGACCAAGTAAATCACCGAATAAAAAAGCCCGGCGACGCCGACGGCGCCCAGCACGTCGACACGGGTATTGTCGACGAATCCGATCAAACGGCGGGTAATCTCAATTCGATCAGGCCCGAGGGGAGCGAGCGCTTGAGTCAAAAACGGCTCGATCATGTATTGCGCGCCAAAGGCTTTAAGCACGGAAAAGGTTACCGCAAGAAACGGCACCAGAGAGAGCAAAGTCGCGTAAGTCAGGCTTGCCGCGCGCAAGGCGAGCATGTCGTCGTAATATCTCTGCAGCGCGATATACGCGAGTTGCGAGGAACGAATTCTCAGTGATTTTAAAGCGCGCAGCACAGAACTCGCCACCGGGTATCCTCCCGCTTGCGGAGATGAGAAACTTCCAACGTTCAAAGACGATTAAGAGGGGCAAAAAATATGCCGACAGCGACGACACGTGGGAACTTTACGACTCTCGCGTGTCTCGAATTTGATAAAGCCGTCGAGACTGTCCCGAACTTGAGATGACCACCGGCGATTTCTACCGATAATTTCTTTGGCTCCCTCGAGTGCCGACCCCGAAGTTAATCTTGACTGCGCTTTGGAACACCCAGGTGTGAGAGATGCGGGGATAAAAACCGAAGGATTAGTTAGAGTCGAATTCTGCATTCGGCTCGTCGCGCGAGCGGCGAACTATTCGGAGTTTTTCACTGGCTGGTCCGCACAACCTTTTACTAAGTTTCGCGCAATCAGCTTGTCGACCTCCCTGATGTCGAAGGGTTTCATCAAGAACTCGTCAAAGCCCGCTTGGCGGGCGCGTATATGTTCTTCGTAACCGTGACCGGAGAGAGCGATAAACACGGTTTTTGCCAGCGATTCGATCGCTCTGAGCCGCCGGAATACCTCATAGCCGCTGATGTCCGGCAGACTGATGTCCAAGAGCACCAGATCGGGTTCGAATTCTCGAGCGAGCCGAATCGCTGCGTGTCCGGTTGAAGCGGTGCGCACCGTGTATCCCTCCATCTCCAGCAGACGGCTCGTCGCATTGAGCGCCACGGAACGATCGTCAACCACCAGGATACGCCAGTTCTTAGATGAAGTCCGCTCGTCGAACGCATCGACGGCCGGCGCGCTCTCTGCTTGTGCCAGCGGGTCGGCGCGCATCTTCGGCTGGTTCGAAGCCTTCTCGGTCACCGATCTTGCCGTATAGCGTGCGATCATCGTCAATAGGTTTTCGATATCGATAGGTTTGGCGAGGTAGTCGTCGCAGCCCGCCTCCAGGCACTTATCGCGCTCACCCAACATGGCTGCCGCCGTCACGGCAATGATCGGCTTGCGAAAACCTAAGCGGCGCACTCTTCGAGCCACCTCATAGCCATCGAGCCTTGGCATTTGGATATCCAGAAGAATCAAATCAAAGTCACCCGGCCTCTGTTTGATCATGTCGACCGCGGCTTCGCCGTTGTCTATCAGCGTCACCAGACCTCCGGCCTTTTCAATAAAATAACGCATAAGGCGGCGGATATCGGGTTGGTCTTCGCAAACCAACACTCGGGCACTCATCTTGTCCGCGAACAATCGGTCGACAGCTTGGCTATTATCCTGTGCAACTGCCAAGCCGTAGGGCGAACCAGAAACAACCTGAACCGGCAGGGTGATTCGAAACGTGCTGCCGTGCCCCGCCAGACTATCGACCGCAATGGTACCCCCCAAGGCGCCGACTACGCGGTGGGTGATTGCCAGTCCTAAACCCGTCCCGCCGTATACTTTAGTCACGGAACTGTCGCCCTGAGTGAAAGGATCGAACAGATTCCGTTGCTGTTCTCGGGTCATGCCGATACCGGAGTCGCTGACTTCAAATTGCAGTTCCGATTCCGCGCTCAGAAAACGCACGACGAGCTCGACGCTGCCTCGATCGGTGAATTTGATCGCATTACTCAACAAGTTGATAAGAATTTGGCGCAACCTTTTGGGATCAATTTCAATCTTTTGCGGAATCACTCCGTCATATTTCAAAATCAACGGCAACGCCTTTTCTCTCGCGTTTACTTCCATCAGCGCGTAGATTTCGGACAAGAAACCCGGCAAATGGATTTGTTCTTTGTCGAACCCGAGTCCCTTCGCCTCGATTTTTGCCAGGTCGAGAATATCGTTGATGATCTGCAACAGATACTGGCCGCTTTGTTTAATCGTCCGCGCGCACTCGATATCCTCGGGATCGCTCAGGCGACCCAACAAAATTTCAGCGTACCCCATCACTCCGGTCATGGAGCTGCGAATCTCATGGCTCATA
>JBBDNJ010000140.1:0-5219 GCA_040877705.1 Binatia bacterium
TCCGTCTTTGACAAATTAGAATAGCCGAGCACTGCAATGCAAGAGCCGTTCGATATTGCGGTCGCCGGTCTGAGCGCCGCGATGAGGGGATCGATCCTTGACCGGTTATTCAGCATACCCTATAAACAATACCAGAGGCTGAGAAAAGATCTGTGGCGATGAGGATCCCAAAAATGCCGCTGCCGGACATCTTGCCGGTATTCCCATTGACCGGAGTGTTGCTCCTTCCCGGTACCGTTCTGCCGTTGCACATTTTCGAGCCGCGTTACTGCAATATGGTGCAAGACGCACTGGACGGGGACAAGATCTTCGGCATGATTCAGCCGTTCGCGCCGCGACAGGATAATCGGCCTCTCCCTGGCGCTGAAAAGGACGCACCGGACCTTTATAAGCTCGGTTGCGCCGGCTACATCGAAAAATCCGAGAAGTCGGCTGATGGCCGCTTCTTTATTCAACTCAGGGGAGTCAACCGTTTCAGGTTCGAAGACGAGCTGGCGCTGCAGCGCGGCTATCGCCGGGTCAAAGCCATCTATAAGGATTTTCCCGATGCAACGCTCGCCGAAGGCTGGACCTGTGATCGTCCAGCCATCCTGCAAGCGTTGACGATTTACGGCCAGGCTAACGGCATGCATGTCAAGCCGGAGCAGGCCGAGCGCTTTTCAGATCTGGAACTGGTGAATCTTTTAGGCGTCTCATTGCCGTTTCACCCGGCGGAGAAGCAGGCGTTGCTGGAAGCGCGAACTCTGAAAGATAGAGAAAATACTCTGGTCGGTTTACTTCGACTCACTGGTGATCAGGGGGAGCCGGGTTCGGATACGTCGCCGCGCACATTAAACTAGTGTCCTGTCTCAGAAGTTCAATTGAAGAATTCATTCGGCTTTTTTACCGTCATGCCGGTGAAAACCGGCATCCAGAAGTCTTGGAAATTCCTGGATTCCGGCTCGCGCCAGCTTGGCCGGAATGACGGAATGAGAGATGCAGGCATTCTATTAACATTGTCTCATTAGTTTCATAGACAGTTGAAAAAGACTCATGTAAGAAAAGGTCGAAAGCTACAAGCGGGCGGATGAAAATAAACTTCCACGTTGCATCCGACCTAATTCTCCGACATATCTATCAACACGCCGTCGGGATCGGATATGAAATGTTGTCCGAGACAACATTTCTGAAAGTCTTTCTCGATCATCTGGCCGTGCAGGCCGACGGCGAGTTTTCGGGCCGCCGATTCCGGCGCAGAAGCCGCTAGTGCTTCGAGATCGTTGGTCGCGTCTCTCAGATTCTCCACTTTAAACCCAATATGGTCGAGACCTTCTCTCAATCCGCGGTAAAGGCTGTTGTCGCGAGGGCGAACTAAGAGTTTGACCTTACCGTCGGTCATGCAGATCGAGCCGTCATCTCGATACGTTTCCGCTTCCTTCAACTCGAAAATCTTTTCATAGAAATCGGCAACTGCCGCGGGATCGTCAGCGCGAATGGAAATGTGGTTGATCCAGCGCGGTTGATCCCAACCGCTTTGGTTATAGCCTTCTCGAACGTTGCCGACGTTTGCTTGAGCAATGTCGAATTGTGTGCCGGCCGGGTCATAGCTGCGCAATCCGGCAAACGGCACGTATTCGAGTCCTTTGGCGATCTTAACATTGGGGTAATCTCGTTCCATACGGCGCACGAAGTCTTTAATGTCCGCGACTTCGAAGCCATAGTGGTCCATGCCGGACTGTATTCCAGGGTATCGCGGCAGTATGGCCATGCCGATCACCCCGTCGCTGATGTGGCCACGGTCGGCATTTTGCTTGCCGGTTTCATCGACAGTGCCGCTGGTCATTCGTCTCATTCCAAGGAGGGTCTGATAAAAATTTGTCACGGCGCCGTGATTGTGCGTGTACATCGCGATATGGCGGATTTTTGCAAACATGCTGGACCTCCATTCGGTACTCCTGTTCCTTCTAGGTTAGCGGTCCGGGGTTTGTCAAGAAGCTGATATCAATATCGGTTGATCGCGGCTATTCTCCGCGCGTCATTACATTTGACATTGGTATCCACTGCGTGAGACTAAGCATGATTGCGAGGTTTAGAATTCATGAATCGAACGCAATTCATCGTTGTGCGCCACGGGCAGACGCAGTGGAATAACAGGGGCATACGGCAGGGCCATCTTGACAGCGATCTCACTGAAAAAGGCATTGCCCAAGCCAAGGCTTTGGGAATACGGCTAGCGCGGGAAAACTATACGTGCCTTTACAGCAGCGACCTTGGCCGCGCTGTGCACACGGCTAAAATGATCGCTGATGTGACCGGCCACCGGATCGTGACCGATGCCCGGTTGCGGGAACGGCATCTTGGCATCTTTCAGGGGCTTAATGGGGAGGAGATCAAAGCGAAATTTCCGGAAGAACATCGTCTACACCGAACTGTCGGCCCGGATTACGTTATTCCCGGAGGGGAGAGTGTGCGCCAGCAGGTCGCGCGGAACGTGGGTTATCTAAAAGAAATCGGCGAAAAGCATTTGGGCGAGACCATTGTCATCGTCACCCACGGCGGAGTGCTGAGCGGACTTTTCCGCTATACCTTTTCAATTTCCTTCGATGCACCGCGCCGGTTTGAGTTCACCAACGCAGGATTGAACGTATTTAACTACGAACAAGGGAATTGGTTTTTGCAAACCTGGGGTGACACCAGCCATCTCTGCGAGGTGGGCACGCTCGACGGCGACGATCCTTAGAACGCTGGCGCCCGCTTCGCTCCAAGGAAAAGTTCAAGCCGTTCAACACGTTCAAACAGTTCAAAACGTTAAAAAACACGAGCCGCGCTCCAACTAAACGCTGGAGTATTGGAGCGAGGAAGCAATGGATTGATGCATTAAAGACGCAATACTCCCATACTCCAGCACTCCATTTTTCTTGATTCTTGCTAGATGGCCGTTCGCTTCTCCATCCTGACCGAGAAACCCGGCCGCTTGATATAAATTTGATTGGAGTCTTTGCGTTTGCTGAGTTGTTCGATCAGTTTCACCAGAGGTTGATCGCCGTTTAGATACTCGCGCGGCTTGCCGCCGTCGGGCAAGGCATTGACGTAGTCGTCGCCGGCGAAAAAGCGCAGAATCAATTCTTCGTCCGAGAGTTGGACGCCGAATTTCTGCCGAACTTCGTGAAGAGTCGGTTCGGGTTGTTCCCATTGGGTCCATTCTTTGGCGCGCGGCCGGCTCAAGATCTTGTCCTTCACATCGGCGTCCATGACCTCAACCGCTTCTTTGCCCCAGAACCCCAGCGCGTACTGGATGACTTGATCGGGGACTTCTTTGTAGCGCTCGCCGAGCAGCACGTTGATGGCCGCCTGCGTGCCTACGTATTGGGACAGCGGCGTGACCATGATCGGGTAACCGAAATCTTTTCGCACATGAGCGGCTTCTGCCAGCGCCGCGTCCATCTTGTGCTCCATGCCGACGATCTTGAGTTGGTGGCGCATGTTGGAGATCATGCCGCCGGGCACCTGGTGCGAGTATTGTGATTGATCGTACTCGACGGGTTTACCCATGGGTAAACCGTCTTTCTTTGCCACGGCCGTGAAATGTTTTTCAACTGCTTCGAGGGGTTTCAAATCCACCCCCGGCGTGTAGCCCAGGGCGCGGAGGTTTTGCGCGATGTTGAAAATCGACGGTTGCGATGAGCCGTTGGCCAGCGGCGGCACGGCGGTATGGAGGATTCTCATGCCGAGTTTGACGCCTTCGAGATAGCAAAGCGGCGCCTGTCCGCTGTTGCAATGGGCATGGAACTCGACCGGGATTTTGCCGGCGCTTTCCAGCACGACCGGGATCAGAGTGCGCGCGCGCTCTGGGGTCAGCAGGCCGCCGACGTCTTTGAAGCAGATGCGCCAGGGTTGCGCCGCGGCTGCTTCTTTCGCTTTTCTGGCATAGTAGTCGTCGGTGTGCCGCGGTGAGACCGAATAGATCAAGTTGGCGACGGTGTCCATGCCGGTTTTCTTTAAGTCGGCGATCTCTTCCTTAAATTCGGCGAAGTCGTTCCAGCAGTTCGATGTCCGCGTCACAGTGAGGCCGTAGGAGACCAGTCGTTCGATCAAAAGCTTGAGAATGCAATGCGGTGTTTTCTCAAAGGCGCTGTGCATGCCGCCGTGATACCGCAGACGGGTCTTCTTAATGCGGCGGGTACCCTCGCGAACCCATTCCCAAGGGTTTTCCTTGTGTTCGCGCACATACTTTTTGAACATGATGCTGAGGAAAAATTCCATCGACTCGAAGCCCGCCTGGTCCATTTGCTCGGCGATGGGCAGCATGGCGCCAACCCGCATATTGAGCGCCCACAGGCTCTGATTGCCGTCACGCACGGTTGTATCGATAAATCGGATCTCGCTCACTCTGGCCTCCCGAAGCGTCAAAATTGTTCAAGCCGTTCAAAAACGTTCAAAACGTTCGAAGCTGCCGCCGACCACTTTGGCTGTCAGTGGGTGTACTCATGCTCCCATAGTTTGTATAAATTCTTAGAGAATAGATCAAACGACAGCTTTAGGAGCAAAATTCAGACGCAAACGGGTGCTCGTGAAGATTATCGGAGAATAGCGGACTATTTACTTTGCTTCGTTGAATCTTTGTGCTTCAACGTTTGCGCCAATGTCGAGGCGCATCAAATCTTCTCCTACCAAGAGCGGTCCGGAATAGTTCTTGCGCGTTGCCGGGATCAAATCATCGGCCGTTGCGCCGCCGAAGAGCAAGAGGTGGTTATAGACCGCGAGTTTAGGTTTGACGCGGGCAAACACTTCGCCGGCCTGCTCCGGCGTGGTGTGATTACTGCCGATTCTTCTTAGCTGTTCCGGACTCTCGGCGGCACTGCCGGCAGCGGCGGTGACTTCATGAACGATGAGATCTGTCCCCTGCGCATGGCGTATGAGGTTTTCGTTAAAGGTCGTGTCTCCCGACAATACGGCGGATCGGCCCTGGTAGTCGATGCGGTAGCCAAAGGCCGGCAGCTCTTCGCCGCCATGATCCACTTCGAATGCCGTAATCGTTACGCCGTTATGCGTATAGACGACACCTTCATTGATCTCTGCAGCGGCTAATTTTGCGCCTTCGATGGGATAGCTCCTGCTCCGAACGCGAAGGTCGACGGCAAATGCCAACGGCAGATGGTGCATCATTTGTCGGGTGCCTTCGGGGCCCCAGACATTGAGAGGGACTTTGCGCTTTCCCCAGGGCCGGCCGATCCAGCCGG
>JBBDNJ010000141.1:0-27894 GCA_040877705.1 Binatia bacterium
CCCAAGCTTACAACAAGCGGCATGGCCGGGTCGGTCATCTGTTCCAGGGAAGGTTCAAAGGAATTCTCGTTCAGAAGGATAGCCATTTTTTAGAGGTCTGCCGATATGTCGTACTTAACCCCGTGAGAGCAAAGACCGTCAGCTATCCGCGGCAGTATAAATGGAGTAGTTATGGCGCAACGGTTGGCATAGCCCGAGCTCACGATTGTCTGATGCCGGATGAGATTCTAAATCACTTCGGCCAACGCAAGGCGGTCGCACAACAAAAGTATCGCGAGTTTATCGAGGATGGGATCGCCAGTTCTTCAATTTGGGATAAGCTTGAGGCCCAAAGCCTGTTGGGAGACGAAGGCTTTGCCGAAGCACTGCGCCATTTTGTCACCGAGAAGCAGCAGATCCGAGAGATACCGAAGGGACAAAGATTCGCCGGGCGACCGACTCTGGAGAAGTTATTTTCACAGAGAAGTATGGGCAAACAATCGAGAGATCAGCTCATAACCAAAGCAGTCGGCGACTATGGCTATAGCCAGATGGAATTGGCCAGCTTTTTGGACCTACACTACTCTACAATCAGCCGAATACTCGCAATCACGACTGGGACAGCAAAAGTAAAGACCTGATTCCAAGCAGCCACCAAGCAGCCGAGCAGTGCTGCGACAAAGGAGGACCCAATGTCGCTTGTAATGACGAAACCGGAGCGCGAGGCGTTTCTGGCCGATGTTCACGTCGGAATCATTAGTATTTCGGACGAAGGCAGAGGACCGCTCACGGTGCCGATCTGGTATGCCTATGATTCGGGAGGAGATCTGCGAATCATGACCGGTAGGGAGTCGCGAAAGGGACGACTTCTCGCGCGGGCGGGCAGATTCAGCCTGTGTGTGCAGACTGAAAGTCCGCCGTACAAGTACGTAAGCGTGGAGGGTGCCATCATTTCTACTGAAGCGGCGGATATCGAGCGCGATTCGCGTCCGCTAGCTCGCCGTTATCTTGGGAAGGAAATGGGCGACCGCTATGTCGAGGAAACGCGAAACTTACCTACGCATGCGGACAACGTGCTTGTCCGAATGCGTCCGGAACGATGGCTGACCACCGACTACTCAAAGGAAGATGGGACCGTGTAATGAGCAGCGCGCGTCAAACTTCGGGCCGGAGCGTACGCGCTTCGCGTGCAGCTCGTGAGGAATCCGTTCGCGTTACGCGCTGCTACGAGAATTCCAACATACTGACGTCGAGTACTTTGTTGGCTTGTACGTCACGGTTATGCCGCAACAAAGGTGCATTGGGCCGCCCACTGATAGGCGGCGGCGAAGCTTCGATGGCGGGCGTCGGTTAGGAGGAACGATGGAAACTGATGAACAGGAAATACGTCAGCTCGTCGCGACCTGGATGGCCGCGACCAAGGCGGGCGACATCGAAACGGTTTTGGGCTTGATGGCAGACGACGTCGTATTTCTGCTGCCGGGCCAGCCTCCCATGATGGGAAAGTCAACTTTCGCCGCGGCTGCGAAAGCTCACTCGAATCGAGAGGCGCCTCAGTTCGACGGCACCAGCGAAATCCAAGAGATCCAGGTGCTCGGAGGCTGGGCGTTCATGTGGACGAAGCTATCTGTCGTCGTGACTCAGCCCGGCAATGCTGCCCCGATGATGCGCGCGGGGCACACGCTGTCTATTCTCAAGAAGCAAAACGGCAAATGGGTGCTGGCGCGCGACGCGAACATGCTGACCCCCGTGTCGAAGTGACGGATACACTGAGGCTTCGAAACTCAGGGCTCCAGGGTGCGTGCTTATTTCCGGTTGCTCAGCCCGGCGAAAAGCTCCCTACACTTTCGCAATACACTTGATCTCAATCATTAACTCGGGGGAAAGCCAGACGCTGGATCGGCACAAGAGTGCTCGCCACCACCGGACGTCCCCGAAAGAACTCGGCTCGAAGCTTGACTGCGGCGGAGTAGGCCGCCTCAATATCCGTCACGAACACCACTTCATCGACGACGTTGTCGATGGTTGCGCCATACTGGGCGAGCAACTTCTCGACATTGGCCCAGGCCTGGCGCATCTGCGCTTCCATGTCTCCCAGGCCTACAATATTCCACCGTCTGTTCGTATCCCTCAGCTCCCCGTCTCCGGCACGGTCATGACCTCCAGCAGGTGCCCGTTAGGGTCCTCGAAGTAGAAGCCGCGCCCGCCCCGGCGGGTGTAAATCTGTCCGTCGGTGTGGTTGTCGGGCGCGCTGCCATAGGCGAGTCCCTTGGCCTTCACCCGGTCGAAGATCGCCTCGAACTCCGCCTCGCTGATATGGAAGGCGTAGTGTTGGCTCCTGGGTTCCGGCTGGTCGTCGAAATCAAAAGTCAGGCTTTCGTTGACTTGCACTTGTGCGAAGTAGCCTTGATGCGGCTTGACCTTCAAGCCGAAGATTTCGGCGAAGAACTCCGCTGAGGCGACCTTGTCTTTCGCCGGCACGATGGTGTGATCGAGAACAATTGCCATAGATGACCTCCTTTGTTTAGAGCACTTGGTTTTGGCCGTGACTGGTGCTCCGCAGCGCATCAGTCACTATACTCACCGCGAGATCCCAAGCGAAACCCGGATCCCAACCAAGCTCGCGCCGTGCTTTTGCGATCGAGGCAGATTAAAGGGGACGCAAACCTTTTTTCGATGTCTCATGCCAGTTTTTTCTGGGCCAAGTCTAGCATCGTAGCAGGAACCCGGTTGGGAACCCTGGTTAGGCAACCGAGTCAACAATTGGACTTATCCCCTTTTCTCTCCTCGCGAACTGCCGGTTTTGCGTTTGTGCCGTGGTCGCCATCATCGGAAACGTTTCTCCTTCCTCAATCCTCGCGCGCCGCCGTCACCATCTTCGGCTATCTAACCTTCGTCGGCCGATAAAACTCAATCGCATTTTTGTAGAGAACATTTGCTGCCTTTTCTTCTCCTAATGTCTCCAGCACCAGCGTGTAATCGTCATCTTGATAAGGCCTTGGTGCGCGTGTGGACGCAGGTCGGTGCCGAAAGCCTGGAAAGAACCGGACACCACCGCCCCGCCGCAAAGATCGATCGTTTTCAAGCAGTCCAAGTAATCCTAGCTGGTAAACGCGTCGGGCATGAATCCTTGATTGGGCACGACGGGAAAATTCTTGTCGATGATATGAAAATGGCAATCAAAATACTTTGCGTTTGAGTTCAACGAAGTTCTCCTCTCAAACTTTCGGCGAACCGTTCCCGAATGGAACGGTGCTACCAGATCATGCTGGGATAATTTCCCTACCGCCCATCGGTATATTCGATCAGCTTAATGGTGGCAAGATTCGAGCGGGCATTAAGGGGTCGGGAATCTTTTCTTATTCGCGTAAACAACGCCAAATCCCCCTGGCTTTGAATCTCCACAGGCCAGACAATTCTCCGCGCCATGATTTCGTCAATTCTTATCTCGACCTCTTCTCTGCCGGGCCGAATATCAAAGCTCCGATCGCAAATCCCGCAAGGAACATCAGCAAGCCTAATCGGCGTTTATCTCTTTCGATGCGCTCACCTGTTGTAAGACCCAGTTGGTTTAAAACATCGACAAAGGTTTGGCGCTGGATATTTAAAGACACCTGTTCTCTCAGCTTATCGGCCGGTGCGATAATAGTTCCTGTGTGAACCCGATTAAAAAAATTGGCTACTTCAAATAATGGAAGATCGCTAATGGACACATCGACGATCGTGGACGGCTCGATCCTTAAATCGTTGACAGGTGTTTCACCAGGTGTTTCACCGAAACAAAAACACGCACAACTGAAAGGATTGTCGCTTTCGGCAATGCAACCGCAACCTTTGCCACCGCCACACTCGACCTCACATTCTCCAGCCTTGCAACGTGCCATTTTTCTGCTCCTCTTGATTCTAATTTAATCGCAGCGAGTGTACTGACCAGGATGCTGCCGGTCCGAACACTACAACTGCAGATCATGTACGCCTTTGGTCGACAAGTTGTCAAACTTATTGGGAATTTCTCCGACAGGTCGGAGAATGGTATGTAACTGTCCTTTCCGCGCTTCCCTGCCAAAGATTAGGTTACCCGCCTTTAGCAGGTCAGTTCGAGCCGCAAAATCACCCGCGTAAGCTTTACTCCGTTTCGTAGCGCGTCTCCATTGACCTGCCTCCTTCTCGTTCCCAACCGACTTTGACCTTCTGATTCGGATTGGTGAATCCGCACCGAACCCAGATCCAATCCGCGCGATAAGGTCCGATCGCAGTCAACCGTTCGTATACATCGGCTTTAAATCCCGCAGCGCCAGCCACCCACGAGCGACCCGGTAGATGGCCCACACGCCGGCCGCGAAGAAAACTACGATCGCGAGCGGGATGCCCACAAGAGTAATGAACAGCGTCCAAGCGATCGCGCACCAGAGAAGCGCGAACCAGAACGTGCGGATCTGCCAGCGAAAGTGCGACTCGAGTAAGGTGCCTCTTGCCTCTCCCCTCTTTATATAGTTGATGATGACCGCGATGATCGAGGGCACACCAAAGACGAAGGCGCCGACAATCGTCGCGGCAGTCGTCACGCCGATCAGAAGGCTCAGGGCGTGCAAGGCATAGACTAGGTGTGCAATGCTGACGAGGCCCGGTCGCGGGGTGATAGAGACTGCGGTGTTGTCGGACATGAGCGTTGCTCCTTCAACGAAATCGCTGTGACGTCTTAATCGCTGCAGCCGCTGCTACCAACTCCATGTACGGGATTCTGTAATGCCTTCTTACAGTTAGTGTAGCCATATGACTCCTTTCGCGCGATACCCTTGAATTTAAGCTTCTTTTGACTCTTTCAGGCGTTGAAGCGCAATCCGGGAGAGCGTCAAAGTTGTCGGCGCAGCTCGAACTCCACCTGCCCGATCGCTTCTTCGAGCCACAACTGAAAGAGTCTGGCGGCGGTGTCGTCTTCGCCCTCGCGAGTGCGCGCCCGCTGAAGAATCTCCAACGACTCCGGCAACGCGAAAGCGACCAGGCCGTCGAGCGCCTGCTGCCAAATTTCTTCCTGCAAATCATTCAGGGCTTCGCCGAGGAAGGCCAGTGCTAAATGATCGCGGCGTTCCCATGCCACCCGCACCAGAAGGGCGCGGATCGCGACATTGGGTTCGGTGCGGAATACGTCGATCAACACCGGCAGCAAGTCGCCGGGTATATCGAGCAGCTCGAAGAAGGCGTCTTCCTCGTCGCCGCTGCGGAATCTGTCCAGCGCTGTGCGGACTTCGGATTCCATTGACATCTAGCGCCGCCAGATGTCGATCAGCTCTTTCGAATCGACGACGTCGGCGAAACGCTCGATGCGTTTGAGGGCGGCGTTGTGGCCTTCCTCTGTATAGGTGCCGACGCAGTCACGCGCGATGACCATCAGGTAACCGCGGTTATGGCCGTCGCGCACGGTCATCTCGACGCCGGCGTCGGTGGTGCAACCGATCATCACGATCGTGGCCGCTCCGCGGTTGTGCATGAGGGTCTCGAATTCGTTGCCGATGAACATGCTCGGCCGCCGCTTATCGATGACCACGTCATCCGGCCCCGGCTTGAACGGCTCCATGATGTTCCAGCCGAAGCTGCCGTAGAGCCGGCGCGGCTTGAGCTTGCTCGGGTGATCGACCTTTTGATCTCGCATGCCGCGGCGAATCCACGTCGCCGCCTCCTCCTTCCACAGGAATGGAGTCTGACGTGTATAAACCGTTTTAATGCCGGCCTTCGCAGCGGCGTCGATGAGCGCAGGCGCGTTGCGGATCAGAGCCTCTTTGTTGAACGAACCGCCTGCTTGATCGTTCTGCATGTCCCAAACCAAAAGCACCGTGCCCTTGGGATTAACGATTTCATCCAATTCGCTGGGGAACTGCCTGCCTTCAAATTCGAACATGGTGCCTCCATTTTCGCTGTCAACGAATCAATCCGAGATCTTTACGCGCTCTTTCGAGGAAACTGGAAGTAAATTTCTGGCGCTTTACCATTCGAGCACCTCCTCAAGGTTATTTGTCCCTTATTTAAGGTGTCCGTCAACCCGGGGTAGATCATCCTAGCCTTGAATTTACCTAAGGGGAGTAACAACGGGTCAAGCGTGATGTTTGCCATTCTCGACAACATTGATCGAATGAGCACCCGGTATTACTCTGAGAACAAATGATCCCTGCACATGCCGGCAGGCAACCCTTGCGTCCTTAGGAAGGCAAAAACCCACGGTCGGCAAATATTCGATCCATATTGAAGAACTCGAGAAGCTCGTCCTGTGCTGCCTTGACCCAGCTACGACCCCTGCGGGGCTCTACTTAATAGACGAGATCGGCAAGATGGAGCTTCTATCTCGTTAATTCAGAATCAGGATCATCGAACTCGTTGCCCAACCAACAAATCTCGTTGCAACTATCACCAAAAAAGGCAACGGATTTATAGACCAGATCAAGCTTAGAAGCGATGTCGAGATCATCGAGGTCACGCGAATGAACCGGGACGAGTTGCCGGAGGAATTAGCCCGGAAAATCAAAATCCAACTTGGAAAGTGATTGGCTGGTTACTATACACGGAGAGAACTCCAGAGGTCCTGTGATTCGATCGTGACCCTCCACTAGTTGCCTCCTTGAACGTTTTTTGCGCTAAAGTTAACTATAGATCAGATCTTTCTGGGTTGGTCACCTATCATTAAGGAGGTTGCTGGCTATGCCTACATATGAATTTCTCTGCGCCGGGTGTAACAAGGTTTTCGAGTTGACTTGCTCGCTGGCGGATTACGAAAAACAAAAGAAGCAAGGAATCAAGTGTGAAGCATGCGGCAGCCGCAAGGTCACACGCCACGTGTCGCAATTTCAGGTGCAGACCTCGAAGAAGAGCTGATTCAAAACGGCTGCTTTCAACCGGGCTTCAGCCATGGGGAAAGCCTTTAGGATCGGGTCTCTTGATTCTTATTTTGGGACCTAGCTTCAATGTAGTGGGACCGGATCCCTCCATGCGAAAGAGCGGCGCGATCCCGGTGCCTACTCGCCCGTTAGCGATTCTCACTGCCAATCGTTGCGGTCTTCCGTCAACGGCTTTTCGCCTGACGCCGACGTTGCAAATTCGCGAAACGATCGATTGAGCGAGCCGACCGGTCGAGTATAGTGGAAGTAGGCCAGTTCTCGGTCTTCAGCATTTTAGCGAAGGAGCGATAAGAAAATGCGCGGATCGCGGTGGATCTCGATTGTTTGGATCATGCTCATGCTGCCGTCATGCTTGACGCCGCCCGCTATGAAGCAAGCGACCTCAGCAATCATTCAAGACAGCTTTACGGGAGGAACACCCGAGCTCGCGTGGCGCCCCTTTCCGTACTTCAACCATGACAACCTCAAAGGAGAGATCGACCCCTCGTCTCCCGAAGGCGAGCCCGGAGTGGGCGTTCTCGATAACGGCAACGCCGGCGGCTTTGCCGCACTATCGTATGCAGACACGCGTCCGCTTGAGGATTTTTATCTCGAAACGTGGCTGCACGTTCAGGTGACCGGAGAAGAAAAGGGATCGCTAAACGGCATCGCCTTTCGAGTCGACCCCGCCCGGGATAAATATTACCGCTTCGCCAGCCACTTCACTGCCGAGCCTTCATTGTCGCTGGCCTATGTCGGCAAGGACACAAGGCATTTCCCGGTTATCGTGGCGGAGTGGAAGGCCGCAGCCCTCCCCGGCGGAGCGCCGAAGCGGAGCGGTTGGCACCGCGTCATGATCGAGGTTAAAAACGATGCGGCCGAAATCTTTTGGGACTCGACTCGCCTTCCCAGCGGTCCCTTGCGGTTGGATCGCATCGGCTCCGGTTATGTCGGAGTTTACGCTACTTATACCGGCGGCCGTGGAATCGCCGAAACCAAGATAGACGGCCTGCGGGTATGGGTCCATAGGGTTTCGCCTTGATCTCTTTCGCATGCGGAAATCGGGGACACTGATGATTATGAAGAGTTGGAGTCCGGGAGAAGCTTTGAGGGTATGACTTTTCGTCTTTACTTTCTTGCCAGATTGTTTAGTCGTAAGTCTAGAGAAAGGGAGCGCATGCAAAGCGACGGGAAGTTAATGAATCAGAAAATAGGCGAGATGGTCAAACGCCGGACGGCACGAGGACTTCGAACAATTCTGTGCGCTATCGTTCTCGCGGGTTCCGTGGCCGGCATAAGCTGCGCGGAGCAGCCAACCCCCGGGCCGACTTCTCTACGCGCACCCGACGTGCACTACGAACCCACGTCGCCGGAGGTGGTGCAGGTCATGTTGCGTCTAGCCAACGTGAAAGCCGGCGAGGTGGTATACGACCTGGGGTGCGGCGACGGGCGCATCGTCATCGCAGCAGTGCGAGAGTTCGGCGCGCGCGGCGTCTGCGTCGACATCGATCCCCAGCGCATCGCCGAAAGCCAGAAAAACGCCCTCGCGGCGGGTGTTGCCGATCACATCCGCTTTCTGAACCAGGACCTTTTTGCGACAGACGTGAGCGATGCCGCGGTGGTCATGATCTTCCTCTCGCCCGCGCTCAATCTAAAAGTGCGTCCAAAACTGCTGCGCGAGCTCAAACCCGGTGCCCGCATCGTCTCGCATTGGCATGACATGGGCGACTGGAAACCGCAAAAGACCGTGCGCGTTCAAAGCGGCGGCCGCGAGCGTTCCGTTTACCTCTGGACCATCCCGCCACGGTAACAGCCGCAATTGTTTGTCAATTCCTCTTCCAGGCGGACTCGATGACGTTTTGGAATCTAGAAAATGAGAATCGAGCGACAGTTTTTGGCTCGCGGGAAGTTCCCGCTCACGGCTCATCGTTTGGATCCCAACACGTTCGCAGGTTTTCATTAAAACTATCCAGGAGCTGCATGCTAATCGCGAGTTTTGCCGCAAAGTAAACTCAGAAGCTAAGTTTTCTCAAGTTTACTTGCCTTCTGCTGCACCAATGAAAAGATCTACAACATGGTGAATAGCCGCATGACTTTCTTCTCTCGTTAGTTCTCCCCTATGAAGCGCTCGTGCCAACCTAAACGCCAATTCATCGTGAGACATGCCTTGATGAATAACATGGGCTTCGAACCACTCACGCCCTTCTCTTCCCAGAGCTGATTTGAAAGTTTCAGAAGACAAAACATTCTCACTCACGGATTCGGCTACGACCTCAACACCGACGAATCGGAGAAACATCGTGTAGGGGTCAGCATCTTCAGCTATAACGGACGTCAGCGCCTTAATTTCGGGGGATAGCAGGTTGCCGCAGATCGGCGGAGGTGAGTGCTAAAATATACGCTGAGATGAGAATGGCTGTTTGGAGGTTCTGTGATGAACTTCGCCTGTGTTCGACGGCGGAATCCGGTGGAGGAAGTCGCTGCGGTTCTCTACTTTGACCACGGTTAAAGGCTTTTGTTGGTCATTGTCGTGGCGTGGCTCACCATTCCCAGCGCATTTCAACGCACAACTATGCCCAAGCACCGTTCCGCTCCAGAGATCAGTGTCCGTGTCCACTCTCCTGAACCGCCAAGCGCCAAAGTAGATCGATTTGTTGGCCAGTGGGTAAACGAGAATCCGCAGACGGATGGCATTAATCGCGTAGAAATTCAACACAGACTGAACTCCCTAGAGGTGCATGTGTGGGGCCGGTGTCACCCGGTAGACTGCGCCTGGGGTACAGAGAGAACCGATGTCTCGGATAGTGACGACGGTGTTCTGTCTATCACTTGGAGAAAGTCTTTTATGATAGAAAGCCAGCAGATTTCGATACTGCCAGACGGACGTCTGCAGGTCGTGGGCCATACACGATTCACAGACAACTCAGGACGGCCTGAAATGGATAGCACTTACTATTTTATGAGGCCTAAGTGACGCTGAATTTGATATGTGAGCCGAGCTGTAACCATGTTTGTGAGAAGGATAAAAATATGCCATCGCTAAAACTGAACATCCGCGGTTTCCGCAGTGCTTTTCGAACTTGCGGACATGGTAATGTTTGCAAGTATCTTCTACTCCCGAAAAAAGTTTTTCAATTTGCGATTTGGAATTCATTTAGTTGACGTTTTCATCAATATTCTCATCGGATTCTATGGAATTCTCACCGCTCCGATATTTTACTTTCACTGACAGGACGCTGGTTGTGGCCCGGCTCCCATCAGTCGGCTTTGTGGGCGCTAACTTGATAATATTTGCGGCACAGCTTTTACGCTTTCACGGAACAGACACTCTTCTTAAACCTCTCTGCTTCGTTTTAATCGCTCGGGGAGCATGAATTGCAAGTCTGTCTTGGGCTAGCTTTGGACAAATTTTGCGCTCAATGCGGGGCATTGATTTCCTAAGGTACGTGAATAGAGGGAGGAGGAAAGCTGGCATACCCCTGAGTTTACTTTTAGAAGGAGGTTTGTGTCGAATGAGAAAAGTAATCGTCTCCGTTGTGACGTTGGCGCTGGTCGTATCCCTATCGAGCGAGCTCGTTAAGGCTCAAGAAGAGCGCGTAGTGATAAGGGGACACGAGGTAAAGCTAAATTTAGATGACCGGCACGGCTGTAAACCGATGTGCGGTACTATTCCATGTAGTGCCCCGCCTAGCGGTATAACTATAGTGGTTTCTGCCTACGTGCCGTCTTCTCACTTATTGAGGGACGATGAATTCGCCAAAGCAGTTTTAGAGAAGGGGAAAGAATATTACCTTCAGAAATGCCCAACTTTTCACCCGAAAGTGCGCATAGTTATAAAGCATCCCGGGACGATAGGTCACCTCGTTTACGACGCCGGGGGGTTATACGTTCCTGAAGATGGCTACCGGAAACTCAGGGAGTACCCTAATCGCCACTACGAGGCAGTCCAAAGTCAACGCCAAATGGAGGTTTTACAGAGCAAGATTGAGGAAGAGAAAAGGAGAATGAAGAAAGCGGAAGCCGAGAAGGAAGCCGCTCGCCAAGGGCGATGGAATGATTTTGTACGCAAATACGGCATCCAAGAGATGATTGAGGCAAATGCCCTAATGGTTAACCCTTTTGTTTACCAGGGAAAGACTGTAGCTATCCACACCAACTTTCTGCGGATGGTGTCTCCTGACACAGGCCTATTCGCGAACGGAAACATAATCGCTTCCGGTCTTCCTCGTGATTTAATGAGGACCCAGAGCGTTGTTGTTCTCGTTGGTAGAGTTACAGGAACCACAGGGCAAGCCCCCCAGCTAAAGTTCGTTGGTGTCCATTTTTGCAAGGACTACGGTTGCAGCGATCTTCTGGCGCAAAGATAGGCGGCTATCCGTCTCTTGGGTAGGCAAGCGAGAAGAAACATGCAAGCAGCTAAATGTCATTCCATACGGAAAATCTTTTCTTTGGTTCTCATCAGCGCACTTATTTTCCTGCTGATTCCTTGGCGTCTTATTAATCCAGCTTTTGGAGCTTTCACCGATCACGAAGCCGAAGAGGCTCGGCTCACGCTGGAACGGCTGGGACGAGTCTATATCAGTACGAATGATGTGCTTAAATTGGCGAACGAGATAGACCCGTCGACGAAATTGCCGTATGCGGACACATTGAGCTTGTTGATTTTGGCGTCGAATGCCCAAAGACATCTGGAAAGCCAGGATTACGGGAAGCTACTCGGTGAAAGCGCATCTTTTGTTGCCAAAAAGGCTGTCGGGAATGCCTATCCCTTCGCTGCGCCCTTTTTAGTACTTGGAGAGTTTTATTACAACCTTTTCAAAAAGATCGCGGGCATACCCCAACAGTTTGAGAATGAATTTCTGAAGTTCCAAATCAATCAATACCTTGCTTTGAGAGCCGTGAATGACTCTACGTCGGTAAGACAGATAGCTTATGACTCACCGATTGGATTAGCTGATAAACGAGCGGAGGGCTATTTCTTTTCAGACAGGATGGGTGGAAGTACGTCGACACAAGTTAATCTAGCGCTGAGGCTCCGCGAGAGTGGATTGACGCCAAAGATCATTTTCGAACTTGGGGAGCGTCTTTGGAACACACAACAAAAGCTTCCCTCAATACCAAATGACGGTTCGGTCAAAGAACTGCTAGAGCGGATCAGAGTGGTAACTGCTTCAAGTGGTAACTGCTTCAAAAGGAACCGGGATTCAGGCTAAAGCCGATATCTATAGCCCCGCTTCACCGACCTCGTCAAAACCCAACGCTGTTAAACTTCCAAAGTTGCTGCCTGTTGACCAATCTGCTTCTGTTTCAGTTCAAGGCAGAATACAGGAGCTATGGAATGAATACCGAAAAATAGATCAGGAGTTGCAACGGCAGCTTCGCGAAGATTCTCAGGAAATAGAGAGTAAAACGTATGATAAGGTCAGGGCGGTAAATGAGCGGTTTAAGGCAACTGTTGAGAGCCTGCGTGATAAAGCTCGTATAGCATACCAAAGGGGAGACTCACGGTTTTGGCAAATAGCACAAGAAGAAATCAAACACGCGAGCGAAAAGGCCTCACAGGAGCAAAGTTCGCTACTCGAAGGCAGCTGGAACGAACGGCAGAAATTATGGATGCGGAGCCAAAAAGAGAGAGCAGAGTTGTACCAGAATACCTTACTGACGGAACAAGAAATCCGGCAGGCCGCGCGGCCTGTGCTATCCCCACAAGATCGGACGCTCATCCTGTCAGAGTGTGATAAGTTTGAGCAAATTGTTGATTACGAACACACGCATGGAACTCTTGCGACGGCACGAACATACGCCGTCACAAATCTCTACCGTATTGTAGGTGCAAACTCTTCGGCTAAAACGCTTGAGGGAATCCCGAACCCTTCCGCTGTTTCCACCGTATACGGGGTGATAGACCTCGATTATTTTTTTGATGTAATTCAGTTCACTTTTGATCTCCGTTCGACCATTGGACTCGCTTACCGCTTAATAAAATGGGGTGCGAATATCGCGAAACGTCTTGGTATGACCGGTGGTGCGACTACGGGGGCCTATGAGGATTCCCAAGAGGCACTTGCCGTGAACCTTGCAAAGGAAGGAAAGGCATTTCGAGATCTGTGGCCTGCAGAATTCCTGGGGGCATGTCGCAATCGTTGAGGTGATTCCTACGATTCATGGGTTTATAACTCCAGCGTGTGTCTACTTCATCAGCTATATTACAATAACAGTCATGACCAACGAGATCGGATCCCAGCAAGTTCGTGGAACTAGAAGGTCTGAGTCCGTAATGAGAGAGGATATACCGACACGACACCGGTAAGCTCCCCAAGTTTGCGAACTTTCTGGCACTACGGCAGGGCCAGGAGCTTCAGATGAAGAAGTCGCGGGTCACGAAAACCCAGATCATGGGGATTCTGAAGGAGGCGGATGCTGAAGTACCCGCTCAACGAGATCTGACGCAAGCACGGGATTAGCTCGGCGACCTATCATAATGGAAGGCGTAAGAAACGCAGAAAAACGCGTCGGGAATCTTTTCTTCTCGTTCATGGCCGAGGATTACGATACGGCCTTCAAAGATAGATTAGGAGGTTGACCATATGCATTGAGAAAATTGCGGCACGCTACTAGGTACAGATTCAAAGTTCTGCACCAATTGCGGGCGATCTACGCTGGGGAGTTTGGGTCACTCACCCTCCCCGAATGTATCAACCTCAAGTAAAAGGCATCTTCCAAAACTCCTGATTGCCTTCTTGGCCTCCATTCCGGTGATCTTGCTTGGCGTTTATTTGTTACCCTTTGAAAGTGAAACTTCCAAAATCGAAAAAATCCAAGAAGCTAGCGAACAAGCCGAAAGAATCCATGACGAAAAGATTAAGGCTAAGGAGGAGGCGGGAAAAATCAAAACCGTCCAGAAGGACACCGTGAAAACAGAATGCCCTTCAACTCAAATCGCCGCGCTGCAGACATTAAGCACGGAAGACGGCAAAGAGATGGTTCTCTCGCTGACTCTGAGTGACGGCAGAAATGTAAAATACCTCATCAAATTGCCCCTACCCCAAGTCGAGACATTGCAAGCTGCCGCGAAAGAAGCCGTTCCGAAAGAAAAGGTCTCATCCAGGGAGTTGGAGGGAATGGGAACGGCTTTAAGTATCGGCGACAATTCATTGCCGCTTGGCGTCGCGCTGAAGCTTGGCAAGTAGAAATAGGCGGTGTAATCGGTGGATTGAGGCAGAGTCATGTTGCGATCGTTATTCAAGCGGTGGATGGCAGAACATCACGCATTCTCTTTTCTACAACCGTGGCCTAAGAGGACCCGCCAGTCGGGTCCTCTTCTATCTTTATGTATAGCAAAGTGCATTCAAAGCTCAGGTTGGCTGTGCAACATACAGTACCTGACTCAACGGAGGCTCCGAAAATCCCGAAAGGTAGAAATAATTTGAGTTTGAGCATAGCGCAAAGGATAGTTCCCGCTCACGGTTCATCTGTCGGGTCCCAGCAGGTTCGCAGATTTTCATCGAAGCTATCCAGCAGCCGCATGTCATCTCGGGAAATCTCGAAATCGAAAACATCGGCGTTTTCGAGAATACGCCGGCGATTGGATGATTTAGGAATCACCACTAAGCCGTGCTGCAAGGCCCAACGAATTAGAATTTGCGCGGTCGATTTGGTTTCATATCTTTTGGCGATTGCGACAAGCTTGGGATCTTTCAGTCGCTCTCCATGAGTCAACGGGCTATAGGCCTCGATGACAATGCCCTTTGCCTGGCAGAAGGCCAGCAGATCGCACTGGTATAAATACGGATGAAACTCCACCTGGTTTACCGCCGGAACTGTTTCGCTCTCGGCGAGCAGCTCGGTCAAGTGCGCGATGGTGAAATTGCTAACGCCGATCGAACGCGCCCTGCCTCTAGCCCGCAGCGTTTCCAGCACGCGCCAGCTCCGCCGCCGCTCGCGCACCGGGTAATGAATCAGGTAAAGATCGACATATTCCATCCCGAGCTTACGCAGACTGGTGTCCAGGGCGCCCTGCGGGTTTCCATGATCGGAATTCCACAATTTCGTAGTCACGAAGACCTCATCGCGAGGAATCCCGCTCGTCCTGATGGCGGCGCCGACACTCTCCTCGTTGCCGTAGAAGGCCGCGGTATCGATGTGCCGGTAGCCTGCCTCAAGCGCGGCCAGCACCGCCGCTTCACACGTCTTGCCGGCGCGCGCCTGCCATACGCCCAACCCCAGCTGTGGGATGAGATGGCCGTCGTTGAGTTTCAGTTTGGTCGCGATCGTAAGTGCCATAGGAAGAATGCTCCAAGGATTTTTCTTTTGCTGTCGATTCAGTCTAGCACGATATGTGCTCGATTCGAGTCGGGTGACTGCATTGAGGTTCAAAACGTTGAAACCGTTCAAAACGTTAGCAGCGGTTCCCCTGGTGCCAGGATCCTGGCGCGCGGGAATCTAGCCGATGATCACCCTGCGAGGGCAAAATGGTGTCGCAGGTTGGGCAGAACGGCTAAAGCGAGGACCTCCTACAAACGTGTCCTCGCCCTTACACGCCAGGAACCGGAGCGCAGGGTTCTCGAACGGCGGCTACAGAAATTTAACAAGCCGCGGCTATAAGGGCGCGGAATTCAACGATTCCGAGGAGGACATTGAATTTAGCCGCGTTGCGACCCCGTTGTCGATTTCGCCCTTCGACAAACGACTAACAGAAGAGTCTCAATTCACGACTCAACGGTGCGGCCGGCCGGAAACAGGTGGTTCGCCCGGCTCGAAACAGAAGGAGGGAACTAATATGCGATTTATGATTTTGATCAAAGCGACCAAGGAGTCGGAAGCGGGCGTGATGCCGAGCGAGCAACTCCTCACCGAAATGGGCAAGTTCAACGAAGAGCTGGTGAAGGCCGGCGTGATGCTTGCGGGTGAGGGACTCCATCCAAGCTCCAAGGGCGCACGCATTAAATTTTCCGGCGGCAAGCGGACCGTCATCGACGGGCCGTTTGCCGAGACCAAGGCGCTGATTGCCGGCTATTGGCTGTGGCAGTGCAAGTCGAGAGAAGAGGCGATCGAGTGGATGATGCGCTGTCCTAATCCGCACAATGAAGATGGCGAGGTCGAAATTCGCCAGGTGTTCGAGGCGGAAGATTTCGGCGCCGAGTTTACACCCGAATTGCGCGAACAAGAGGAGCGCGTGCGCGCGCAAGCCGCGCAGTTGGCGAATCAAACCAAGCGTTAAAATTATTGGCAAACCGAAGCTCAAAGGGAGGATTATATGCCAATCGAACCTTATCTATTTTTCAACGATCTAAACCCAACCACGAGATGGGCCCGATGAGACTCGGGGAAATCCTCGCCTTCGCACTTCAGCGTAACGATGTACGTGCCCGCCTTGGCGATTGCCTCGGGTGGAATGATCGCCTTAAGCTCGTCCTTTGAGACAAAACTGGTCGGTAGCGGCTTGCCGTTTAGCATGACTTGGTGGAATGGCCACATCCCGCCCTGCCCTCGTACCTCCAATGTCGTGGGACCGCATCCCTCGATGAGAAAGAGCGGCGATATTTCGAGGTCCAGCGGCAAGCTCTGATAGGAATAGAAAGACGGAATCGGATTCTTATATTTTTTAAATCCGATATCGACGACCTTCCCGTCCATGATGACCATCTTGACGTTCTGCGTCATCCAGACGTCTTGCAGTGGGTCGCCCTCGACGATGGAGAGGTCTGCTATCTTGCCGGGCTCGACGCTGCCGTAATCCTTGTCTTTCCTGAAAGTCCTGGCGACGTTCAGCGTGGCAGCTTGGATCGCCGTCAGCGGCGGTACACCCGCCTCCACATCCATCACCAGGGCCTGATGCATCAGCAAGGCCGCCATGCCGCGGGGCGGGTCGGAGCCCTCTTTCAGAATGCCGCCGGCCTGGACGAAACGCCGGATGAATTCATTAGCTTTTTCATAGCCGATTTTGGCGCGCTCGAGCTGCTCGGGCGTGTAGCGTTTGAGCAACTTGTCATAGGAATTGTCGGTCACCGCGCGGACCGCAGCGGGAAGATCGGCATTGGGGTCGTTCAAGATTTGGTTTTCTCTTTCTCTGAAGCGCTTGGCGCTCGGCGAAAGCGGACGCAGCCATTTGGCAATGGTCGGGGTCCACAAGCCGATGGGCTTCGTCGACGGCGACTCTCACCAGGTCTAAAGAAAGAAACTCATTGACTTTGAGGATGTCGCATCCGAGTTTCTTTTTTCGCCGCACCGCTTTACGCACTTCTTCCGGCGTTGTGACGATGATGTTGTCGCGGAATGTTCGCGAGCCGAATGCATCGTGCCCGCTGCTGACGCCGCCGATCGCCCGGCCTGACATCCAAATCCGCGGTCCACGAATTTTACCCAGATCGGTGCCTTGCTTTTGCGCAAGGGTCCACGGGCCATCCTGGTAGAGCTCGATATTGGCGCAGGTGGTAATTCCCAGATGGAGATAAAGCTCTCCATGGAAATCCTCCAGGTGGCCGTGACCGTCGATGAAGCCCGGCAGGACAGTCTTGCCTTTCATATCGATCACCTCAGCGCCAGCGGGAATACCGACTTCGCCGCTTCTGCCGACCGCTTGAAACTTGCCAGCCTGGATAACGATGACGGAATTCTCGATCGGTGGCCGGCCGGTGCCATCGATCAGTTTTCCACCTTGCACCACGAGCATTTTCTCTGCCATGATTTCTTTTCCTCCCTCGTCCCGATCAGCATACTGCCATAGGGCTGGAGTTTCTTGCTTACGCTGCGGGCAGGTCTGTAAGACGCCCCTTTTATCAAGTCGGCGGTATCATCCCTCAGTGCAAAGTATTTGATGAACCGCTTCGCTGTCAACGTGGGATCTCTAAAGACCATTGAGGAAACTATAAGCGACCGGGATGGAGGCTGACCTGCCCTCTAAATAGTTTTTCAAGCGGCGCACTCATACATATCTCAGCTCGCCGCCGCGAGTGGAAGAATTGAGCTTGCCGATCTTTGGCTTCGGTAAATTAGATCACAAAATATTCACTTGAACGGAGATAGACCCGGTGCTAGGATCACCGACCTAAAGCAAATCTCACCTACAGCGCCGTGAGCGAACAGGGCATTGTGAGGCTAGAAAGGAGAGTTCATGAAAACTCAACCTGGCACCACCGGCTCACAACTCACGACCGAGTATTCCTCGGATATTTCCAACGTTTACTTTGAGGGCATCGTAGGCGGTATTATCGGCGCGGCGACGGTCGCCATCTGGTTTTTCATCTTGGACATCCTTGATAACCGGCCTTTCTACACTCCTACTGTCCTCGGAACTGCTCTTTTCCATCGTGGCGCTCGCTTGGGAACGTTTGAGAATCTGAACAGCTCCTTCGAGATGGCTGTCATGTATACGTGGGTTCATGGTCTGGCGTTTTGCGTCGTCGGCGGATTGGCCTCCAAGCTCCTAGCTGTGGCTGAACAAAACGTTAGCTTGGGTTTCGGCATTCTGCTTCTCTTCGTGGCTTTCGATTTCGGGATTGTCGCGGCCCTCTTCGTTTTTGCTGAACCGGTTCTTCACGCGCTGGCCTGGCCGGCCATCTTGATAGGAAATTTCTTGGCGGCTGCGGCGATGTCGGGTTACTTCTGGCGCCGCCATCCAAATCTCATCATCAAACCTTAACACCAATCCTGAGAGAATATAGCGGGCGGTGCTCGGCGTCGGTGAAACTGTGGATGAGAGCGCTCTAAAAAGCTCTCGTAAAAATATGAAGGAGGGTGGAACAATGAAGCTAAGATGTTCAAGCGAATTATTGTTTAAGGCAACTCGCTATCCCTTCAACCCTGCACACCTCGCGAAAACAATGTCCGTGTTTTTAGTTGCCGTTCTGGTGATTGTCGGAACAGCCGCCGGGGGGCCTGGCCGCCGATGGCGAGCGGCGCAAGAAGGACGATAAGGTCTCTGCTCGGCTCTCCGGTTTCAACGAGGTTTACTTCAGCGCCGGCCCGCCGGCTGCGCTTTGCGGCGCCATCTCGACCACGGCAAGCGGGAAGTTCCGGGCCGAAATCGACGACGATGCGCGCATAATCGATTATGAGCTTAGCTACGAGGGCCTGGAAGGAGCCGTCACGCAAGCCCCTGTGGAGGTTCGCTCCCTTACACCGATCTGCCCTTCAGAAGGCAGCGTGAGCGGGACTATTACTCCTGACCAGGTGCTCGCCCAAGATACTCAGGGATTTGAGGCGGGAGATTTTGACGAGCTCGTTCGCGCGATCCGCGCTGGCGCGGCAGACGCGAACGTTCACTCTACGCTGTTCACTCCTGGAGAGATCCGCGGTCACATTGACCATGGAACAACAAAGACGACTAGCCCATCACACGCTATACGGATGCCGAGCGCCGACCTCGCATGAAAAGCCCCGCCAAGGTGGGGCTTTTCATTTTTCACCAATAATGCAGCAACGTCGTTCTGCTACACATAATCGTTTAGTGGCATGGGCGAAAGCTTCAAATAGAGCGGCTGGTTTTTTATTTATTGACAGACCGGGATCATTGCACTATGCGTTGCTCAGCGAAGAGGAGGTGCCTATGTTATCGATAGCAGGCAGGTCTTCAATCTTGGTTTTAGCCCTCTCACTGACTTTTGCCGCCGTTGTTCATGATGCGTCGGCGGCGACAGCGCCGCTGACGAAGATCAAAGTCGGTTATCCATCGCCAAGCGCGAGTATGTACCCGCTCTTCGTCACCAAGGAGGCGGGGCTGTTCGAAAAGCATGGATTCGATGCCGATCTGATCTATGTCCAGGGCGTGCAAATGGTTCAAGTACATACCGCGGGACAGCTCGATTTTACGACGACTTCGGGTATCGTCACGCTGCAATCCTCGGTCGGCGGTTCGGATCTCATTCTCGTGGCAAATTCCATCGATACCCATCTCATGAAGGTCATGGGCCACCCAAGCCTTTCCGGACCGGCCGATCTCAAGGGAAAATCGATCGCCATTACACGTTTCGGATCTCTCACCGACCTGGCGCTGAGGCCCGTGCTGGAGAAGTGGAAATTGGAACCCAAGAGAGATGTGACCCTGGTCCAAATCGGTCGACTTTCAGACATCGTGCCGGCGATTCAGCAAAAAAGAGTGGCCGCGGGGATGCTTTCCTTTCCCACCTCCTTTCACGCCGAAAAGTTAGGTCTAAAAACGCTCTATGATCTCACGGAATCGGAAGTCGAAGTGCCGACGACGACCGTCGCCGTGAGCCGCGCCTACGCAACCTCCAACCGGGACATCGTCTTAAGATTTCTCAAAGCCTATCTTGAAGGGACACATCGGCTGATGACGGATCGGGCAATGGGAATCAGAGCCTTGAAGAAATACGGAGGCGTTCAGGACGAGGAACTCCTGGCCGCGACCTACGATCTCTTCACATCGAAATATATCAAGAAGGTGCCCACGCTGACTGTGAAGGCGGTTCAGAACGCTTTGAATATCGTGGCGGAGAACAATCCTAAAGCCAAGAGTTATAAGCCGCAGGAATTCATGGACACGAGCTTTCTGGATGAACTTGAGAGGACAGGCTTTATCAAGAAGCTCTGGCAGTGATATCCGAAGCCGCGACGTATCCCCAGGAGACCAGCGACGGAAGTTGCCACACTAAACGTTCTTGAAAACAACACCTCATGCGGCAAGACTAACCGGCAAAGCGCCGGCCGATCCGCCCGTCAAGACGTGAAAGCGCGTACCTCCATCAGCACGTCGAGGTGCAGACGATCCATCTAAAGAAGATTTTTCGCTTTAGCCCTTTAGCCGCTGTGGATTTGCGGAATTTCGAAAAGCGTGGAGGATGGTTTTGCTGATCCTATCAGCTGATTTGTTCGTGGTGTTTACGAGCAAATCGGCTTGTGCATAGTAGGGGGTCCTTCGATCTAAGATCGCCTTGAGCTGTTTCCTGACATGCGGATGCGCGCCCAGCGGCCGCTCGTCTTTCTCGGCCCGAACGCGTGCGATCAATGCTTCGGGCGAAGCCTGCAACCAGACGACAAAAGAATTCAGCTTGAGGAGAAGCAAGCTCGTCGGGTTCATGACGAAGCCGCCGCCGGCGGCAATTACGCCGGGCGCCTTCTTCAGCACTCGCTGGAGAACTCTTTCTTCAACCGCCCGATAGTAGTTTTCGCCTTCCAGATCAAAAATCTCCGCGAGAGAGAGCCCGGTGTCTCTCTCTATCAGCGCATCGAGTTCGTAAAAGGGCGCTCTCAGGCTCCGCGCCAATAGATTGCCCACGGTGGTTTTGCCGGCACCCCGCATGCCGACAAGTGAAACGTGAAAACCCTTTGCATGTTCCAGGTAGGAGGACACACAGGCAACGACCCGAGAGATTTGCTCCGGCGGGCGGCTTTGGAGCAGTGCCAGAACCTTGTTTGCAGACCCACTGAGAGTGGGAGCGTCTTCTGCGAAATCTTTTGGCAGAAGATCCGTTAATGAGGTTTGCAGAGCGTGGGCGAGATTGATGAGGCTCGTCAGGGAAGGATTGGCTTTGCCCTTCTCCACTTCGATAAGGAACCGATCGCTGAGCCCGGAAAGCTGCGCCATTCGTTTCAGCGTTAGGCCCTGTCTCTCGTGCAGTTTCCGGACCCGCTCGCCTAGGTTCGCCAAGTAGACTCGGCTAGAATCAGCCGCCCCTTCGTCACCGCTCCGCTTTGGCATTATCGGTGCGCTCGGTCCCTAGTCACATCGGGCACCTGCAGTCCCAGCTTTACGATCAATGGATCGGCTTCCCTGATGTACTCGTTCCGTGCTTGTTCATTGCTGCGCCGCTTGAGACCCCAGAACCGGTATCGTTCAGACCGCTTGGACCCTGAACGTCCGAACATGTCGAGCGCTTTGGGATACCAAAAATCCACGGCCTTTTGCAGACGCTCCTTGCTCTCGTCGCCTTTTGCGGCGAGTTCTGTTGCCTTACTTCCGCCATAACCTACGTGGCCAATCTCCTCCTTGATAATATGCGGTAGAATCTGCGCCAGCGGCTGATAGCTGCAATTCATGAATTCTTCGAGCTGATAACGCCCGACACGATCGATGAGATAGCCGAATATGGCAAAATCCTCCCATGTGCTGATCTTACCGCGAAACGCCTCGACATAACGTTTCTGATTCGGCCAGCTGAGCACATACGAAACGTCCAACCCGATGTCGCCCGCCAGACGGGCGATTTTTCGGTAATGGTCTATTTCCTCCGCGGCGGTTTTGGCCACCATGATTTGGTCCGCTTTCGTCGGTGCGTTGGGCATAATATCTTTCACATACAGATGCGGCCCGCCGATTTCACAGTCCGCCTGAATCGCCAGCACGCGCTTGAGCAAATCCTGAAATTCCGGATCCATCTTTGCAACGTCCTTGAGCGCTACTTTATCGTTAAACATAACCCCTCCAGATTTCTTGTGCTGATTGAAGCATAACAGGCCATGCATTATAAATCAATATAGATTAAAATAATTAAGTGAATTATAGTTCATAGTCTAAACCTTTTTTGTTGCCGCATCCGGCGCACCAGAAGAGAGCGCTCAGCGCGCTGGTTACAACTGCCGATAGACAGGGCGCGAGTCTTTGGTTATGTTCACCAGATTCTGGTGACGGCTTCAGCGCGGGGAAATATCGCTATGATCATCCGTATTGCATCCGCTGCTTTGACTCTGGCTGGCTTGCTGGCATTGATTTCAGGCTTGCTCTTCTGGACCGGAAGGACATTAGATTTAATATCGATGCACATGCTTCTTGGGTTTCTGGCGGTCGGCGCGCTCTGGGTTATCGCCATCGGGCAGGCCCTTTCCAAACGCGGCAGCTGGATTCTCGCGGCCGGCGCTTTAATCGTCGGAGCGGCGGCGATCGTTGTTGGCATGAGGCAGGCAACACTGATGGTCGGCGAATTTCATTGGGTCATCGAGGTGCTCCATCTCGTGCTGGGAGTTCTTACCATCGGAATAGGTCACATGGGCGCGGGACGCTATCGGAAAGGCACCGCCGGATCAACGCCTAATAGCGGAAACTAGTCGATTTCAATCTGAGAAATTGCTTTGCAGGCCGCGCAAAAAGACCTCAGATACGAGAATCTGCTTTTCAACGATTTGAATGATTTGAACCGTTTGAACGACTTGAACGAAAATTTAGACGGGCCAACTTTCTAACCGGTAGGCTTGCTCCCAAAACATAAATTCGTATCGGCTGCTTAGGATGAAATGCGCGATCATAAGCTTCTTCTCGCCGCGGTTCGCTGCTGCACCCAGTCGATCCATCAGTTGAATTTGCTCACGCACGGGTTGCCAAAAGGTTTCGGAAGCATAAGTTTCGATCCACTGCCGGTAAATCTTCGGCTTGGCGGGGCGGTTTCTGTACAGTCGCCGTCCCGCCTCTCCATAAATCCAGTAACACGGAAGAACCGCCGCGACGATCTCGCCAAGCGTCCCGCTGCGCGCCACCGACTGCAGATGGTCAATATACGCCTGCGTAACAGGCGCCTTGGTTACCGCATCCAACTGTTCGCGTGACAATCCAAGATTCTTTCCGAAACTCGCGTGAAAACTGCGCTCGACCTCGACTGCGCCGAGTGCGTGATGGGCAAACAAATCCAGCGTTTCCAGATCTAGCGACTTGGCCCCGGCCTGACAAAGCACTTGAGCGAAGTCGAGCAAGTACACATAATCTTGCAGGATGAAATAGGTAAACCGATGCATCGGCAAAGTTCCGGCGTGCAGCTCACGGAGGAACGAATGACCTTCGATCGCTCGCCAAATTCGCTCTCCGCGACGTCTTAATTGAGCAGTGAAATTTTCCGCCATTGGCTAGGATTAGCGAAAAAACAGAATCAAGGAAAGGGGCAAGTGCGGGCCTTTACAACTATTAAGTGAGCTTCCGGCCGTTTAATCTCCACAACGATGCAACTCCACAGCTGGCTATTGAGCCAAAGATATTAACGATCCTCAGCCTCCCGAATATTTACTTGGCAACCGTTATCGTCATCTACGATTCGAGATTTTTTTGAATGCCCCGGTCCACCGCCGCGTTCCCGGCGGGAACGCGCGCAACACAGTGAGCCCCAGACAAAGCAGATCGCGTGGATCTCGCGACCCCCTTTTCAACGCTTCGAGAAAGTACGCGCGCGCCGGTCGCCACTGGCGCGCGCGTAACAGCTCCTGGCCCTTCCACGCGAATGCGCTTGCTTTCGCAAGCCGCCGAAGACGCGCGCGATCCTCTGCCGTGAAACGCCTCGCGATGGGCGGCGCGTCGAAGACGGCGTCAATGGCCGGGAGAACCTCACAAATGTTCACTTCCGTCTCGTCGGTACGGGCAAGGTTGCGCGCCATGCTTCCCGCAGTCATTCGATACTCCACCACCGGTCCCCGGCCGACGTAAATGAAGGGGAACGTCGCCGCGACGTGACTGAGGATGACCCAATCGGCAGCTCGCCGCACGTGAACGGGCCAGACGGCGATCCGGTCGAGACACGCGCGCCGGATGCAGGCTTGTCCGGGTGTGGACAGAAAGTGACGGGCAAGGAGCCGTTCGAGGACGTCGCCGGACGGACGAGGATTTAGGATTGCGCCGCGCTCGCTGCCGAACAGGCGGCCGGATTCGTCGATCAGCACGCGGTCACCGTAGGCGATGCCGGTTTCCGGACACATCTCGAACGTATGCGCGAACCGGGCGAGCGCATCGGGCCGGAGACGGTCGTCGCCATCGAGAAAGACGACTGCGTCGCCAGAGGACGCGTCGAGACCACGCTTGCGCGCTGCCATGACGCCTGTGTTTTCTTGCCGAAGGACCCGAAGACGCGGGTCAGCGACGCGCCGGGCGCAATTCGCCCCTTCGTCGGCGGAGCCGTCGTCGACGATGATCAGCTCCCAGTCGCAGAGCGACTGGCCGAGAACGCTCCGGATTGTCTCGCCGACGAAGCGCGCCTGGTTATAGATAGGAACGATGACGCTGAAGCGAATCACCGGCTCTCCGCGGCGGTCTTGCCCCAAAGCTCACCGATCGGGCGTCCGTCGACGTCACCGCACTCGATGCCGAGAAGGCTGGCGAAGGTGGGCGCAAAGTCCGTCACGTCGACCGGCCGGTCAAGCCGGCTCGGGCCCAGGCCCGGGCCTGTAGAGATGAATAGGCCCAGGTTGCGGTGGTCGCCGGTGCGCTGTCCCTGGTATTCCTGTGCGAGAGTACCGATCTTCGACGAGCTGACGACACGGACCGGCGCCGAGCGGTTCCAACGCACCAGCATGTCGGGCAGCTCGTGCGCGTGCGGCCCCGGGAAAATCTCGCTGGACCGCAGGATCTCGTGCACTAACGGCCCGCCGGTCTCGACGTTTCTAATCTCAGTGAGGTCGGTGCCAAGGCCCTTGAAGAATGCATCGTATTCGGCTCCCGGCTTGATCTTGCCCTGGGGCTCGCGGCCCAAGACATTGAAGCGAATGCCGGCGCAGTTGTCGTTTGTCGGCACGACGAAAGCCTTGCGCCGCGCTCGCCCGGTCGCGCGCAGGCGGTCGTAGACGCGGTCTGCGATAGGCGCGAGACGCACGCGTAAGAACCCTGGCACGAAATGCCAGCTGCGTTGCAGCCGTTCGATCAAAGGCCCCCCCGATCTCGGCTTCTCTCCCTCCAGCCGTTGCAGAACGGAGTCGAGCAAAAAGGTGCCGTCGTAATGCGCCCCCATGCCGTGGCTGGCGAGCACGAAGACGGTCGTATCGTAGCCGGCGCGCTCAAGGACGCGCCCAACTGCAGCATCGAGCGCCACATAGATGTCGCGTAGCGGATCGCCAAGGTCGGCAGCAACGGCGGCATCGTGCCTGGGATGAGTGGGGTCGTGCAGAGCCCAGAACTGATGGCCGGCGCAATGCGCATCCGCGAAGGCCGCCATAAAAAGATCCCAACGGGCCTGGTCCAAATAATGACAGAGCATTTTCGCTTTAAGCTCGATCCGGGCAAGGAGCGCGTCACGCAAGCTCCGGTAGCCGGCCAAGTCAAGCGGGTAAAGGTCACAGATCCCGACAGGGTCGCGACCGAAACGCCGCACAACCTCGGAGGCGAGCGATGTCGTCAAGGTTCTGAGAGGACCGGTCGGGTCATGAACCCCCCACTCGCTCACGTGCAAGCCGGTGAAGCGCGCCGCCAGCGGCGCCTTGGGGAGATCGATCACACCCACACGTAGGCCGGCACGGTCGGCAAGCGCCCATATAGAGTCGGCATCGATGTTATTCGAGGTGACGACGGCGGAGTGGTAGGTACCCGGGACAAGCTGCCGATAGAAGTAACGCCCGTGCCGCCCAGGTAGTACTCCGGTATGAAAGGACGGCCACACCGCTCCGGTATAGAGCCCGGGAGGATTCTTCGTGAAGCCCGATACTCCTCGGGCGAGGAGCGTGCTTAGGACTGGAAGGAAGCCTTGGGCGCCCCATTGGAAGATGAGATCCTGATCGGCGGCATCGAGACCGAGAAAAAGAATACGGGCACTTCGCTTCATAGTGAGCCGAACAGCCGCGCCCTACAGCGGCAAGCCTCCATCATGATAGGACGTCTATTTTCAGAAATGACCAAGGAGAATTTCATGATCGCACCGGCGGACGCCGCCAGACTTAAGAGCCAACCGGTTAGTCAAGAAGAGGGAGTGACCTGCATCTTTTTTCCTTCCACCTATCTGAACCGGCAAGTTATGTCAACTTAAGCTTCGCCAGAGGCTTTCCAGAGCCATGAACAAACCTTGAACCCAGAGTATCCACGCGTATATTGGATCCAGCCTTGAAGTAGACTTCCACATGCGGTCTCTGGTAGTAAACGATTGGCTTCGATTTCATCGGCACAAATGTTGGAAATCACGGACCTGGAGGTGAATCTATGAGTTTACGAGTGGTGGCGTTTGCCGGGATACTGGCTCTAACGATCGGTTATTCAGCGATTCTACCCAATATTGGCGTTGCTCAGACTCCCTATTATGCAGGCAAGACCATTAGACTGATACGTGGTGGAGGTCCGGGAGGCTCGGGCGATTTTCAAGCTCGGGCCATGATGACGTTTTTAACAAAATACATTCCTGGTCATCCGGCCGTCGTGATGGAAATGATGCCGGGCGCGGCAGGCAGAAGGGCCGCAAACTATTTGTACAACACCGCTAAACCGGACGGTCTGACGATCGGTTTGGCAGGAGGCGCGGTTCTTCCGGGACCGATTATTGGTTTGCCCGGGGTTAAGTTCGATATCGATAAATTTATTTACTTGGGTTCCACTGAAACCGGCTATCCCTATATTTTTTATACTCACAAGAAAGCCGGGTTGGACAGCCTGGAAAAGGTGCGGCACGCCCCGGGCCTGCGAGTCGGCGCGCATTCGGTGGGCCATTCCCTCTATGTCACAGCTCGTCTTTTTGCATACGTACTGCAACTTAAAGAACCAAGCTTTGTTGTCGGATTTACCAATCCCGAGCTCAATATCGCCATGGAGCGTGGCGAGGTGGACGCTAGAACAACCAGCAATATAGATGATCTTTTCCGTGACGGTCTGGTTGAAAAAAGTAATTTCCACGCGATGATCATGAACCCTAAAGGCCGCACTGATCCACGCTTCCCCAAGCTACCGGACCTATTGGCCTTCACAAAAAACAAAAAAGTAGGGCAGGCCGTGGATCTGTTTCGCGCCTTTCAGTATCCCCGATGGCCGATTCATCTGCCTCCGGGAACGCCGAACGAACAGGTGCAGATTTTGCGCGAAGCATTGAATAAGACCTGGAAAGACCCGGAATTCAAACAAACCTTCACGAAATTAATGGGCAGGGAGCCAACGCCGCTGAGCGGAGAAGAAGTGAAAACGGCCGTTAGAGAACTGCCGCGTGATGCCGAAGTCGTGGCGCTGTACAAAAAGCTAGCCGACGCCGGGCCACTGCCGCCGCACTAGAATTTCTTCGACTCACACAGGCTAAGCTGGATTGCGAACCGAACCGCTTGGATGGAGGTTATTTTTGCGCACCGTAATTCACACGGCACATCGAATCGAAAACAAGGGTTGACCTAAGTACTCTGGTTCATAAGTTCACTAACGTATTTTGAGATTAGGCAG